>JAZRXU010000001.1:0-8169 GCA_045600345.1 Candidatus Cryptobacteroides sp.
AGATGTGGATGAGCAGTTCCGAATGGACAGGATCACACCGATGGCTGCCAACCTGCAGCTGATATTCTATCGCAACAAGGCCGGCGACGTGATAGTGAAACCGCTGCATAATGAACGTGAGCTGCGCTTCACCGGCCTCACACCTGTATCGGAGGGCTTCTACCAGTGGTCAGCCCTCCGCACTAAGATTGAAAATAAGTTGAAACTATACGAATAATAATTCTGTGCCGTGCTATTTTCGAAACAATAGGGGTGAATTTTGAAAAATCCTGCACAAGCAGAAATCGATTTTTCAAAAGAGTGGGTGCTTGGCACCCCTCGTTGAGAAAGTAGTATGGCAAGAATTTGCAAATAATATCATTTTTATGTTAAGAATTGCTTTACAATCAAAGGGACGTCTGAATGAAGAGAGCATGGCAATGCTTCGTGAAATAGGCATAGACGTCGATGATTCAAAGAGGAAGTATCTTTCAAAGTCTTCAAACTTCCCGGTGGAGATGCTTTACCTCAGGGATGATGATATCCCGGGCGTGGTGGCGGCAGGGTCGGCATCACTAGGCATTGTAGGCCTCAATGAAGTGGCTGAAAGCGGTCATGATGTGCAGGTGGTGGAGAAACTGGGTTTCGGTGCCTGCCGTATCTCGCTGGCTATTCCTAAGGCTGATGAATACAACGGTATAGAATACTTCGAAGGTAAGAGGATCGCGACATCATATCCGCACATACTTCAGAAATTCCTTGACGAGAAAGGCGTGCATGCGGTAGTGGAAGTCATTACAGGTTCTGTGGAGATTGCCCCTGCGGCTGGTATTGCAGACTGCATATTCGATATCGTTTCGTCCGGCAGCACTCTTGTGGCCAATAATCTGAAAGAGGTCGAAGTGGTATTCGAATCCGAAGCCGTGCTTATATCCAACGGCAAACTCAGTGAAGAGGATGAGTCATTGCTCTCGGAGCTGCTTTTCCGTCTGGAGAGCGCACGCATAAGCCGTGGTAAGAAATATCTGCTGATGAACCTTCCGGACTCTGCACTCGAAGATGCCATCCGTATTCTTCCTTCAATGCGAAGCCCTACAGTCATGCCTCTAGCTGCGAAAGGGTGGTGCTCACTCCACTCCGTTGTGGATAATAGGGATTTGTGGACTAAAGTCCGTCAGCTCAAGGCAATTGGTGCGGAGGGAATATTGGTCCTGAATGTTGACAAGATCATTTTGTAGTCGTATGAAGACTTATATAGAGCCATCCAGAGATTTGTGGCCGGATATCACGTCCCGTCCATCGGATCAGAACCCGGTGGTAAGGGATCGCGTGGAGCGTATCATAGCGAGGGTACGTGAAGATGGCGACAAGGCGCTCAGGGAGCTGTCCGCGGAGATAGACGGAGTTCAGATCGAAAATCTTCAGGTAAGCGCGGAAGAAATCGCCGAAGCAGAGAACAAGGTCAGCCCTGCAGTCAAGGCTGCAATTGCGGCCGGGGCTGCAAATATACGCGCCTTTCATAGTGCGCAGGTGCCTTCAGACGTCGAGGTGGAGACAATGCCGGGAGTGCGTTGCATACAGAAGGCTGTAGCCATACAGCGTGTAGGCCTGTATATCCCGGGCGGTACGGCACCTCTGTTCTCTACAGTGCTGATGCTTGCCATACCGGCCAAGGTGGCCGGGTGTCCCGATGTGGTATTGTGTACACCGGTAAACAAAGCGACAGGCAAGGTGGCTCCTGAAGTTCTTTATGCAGCCCGGTTCTGCGGCGTGGACAGGATATACAAGATAGGCGGCGCCCAGGCTGTCGCAGCGATGGCGTATGGTACGGAGACCGTACCTGCCGTTGACAAGATATTCGGCCCTGGCAATCAGTATGTGACTACAGCCAAGCAGATGCTGGGCAACAGGAAAGTTGCTATCGATATGCCGGCGGGTCCATCCGAAGTCATGGTGCTGGCAGATGAAACTGCCGTCGCGTCATATGTGGCAGCCGACCTTCTCAGCCAGGCTGAGCATGGTCCTGACAGTCAGGTGGTGCTGGTGTGCACAAACGAGGATATTGCGGAAGAAGTTGGGGAACAGGTACGCCTGCAGGCAGCTGAACTGGACCGCAGCTCGTTTGTGGAACAGTCTCTGAGCAGGAGCAGTGCCGTGGTGTTTGCAGACAAAGCTGATATGGTGGCCTTTGCAAATGCATATGGTCCGGAGCATCTTATCATATCGATGAAGGACCATTGGCAGATAGCCGGTCAGATAAGCTCGGCAGGCAGTGTGTTTCTCGGCAATTATTCTCCGGAAAGTGCTGGAGACTATGCTTCCGGCACCAATCACACCCTTCCTACATGCGGATGGTCACGTGCATTCAGTGGCGTGAACATAGACAGCTTCATCCGCAAGATTACATATCAGGAGCTGACTCGTGATGGGTTGGCATCGCTTTCTGCAACCATAGTGGATATGGCAGAGGCCGAGGGACTTCAGGCTCATGCAAATGCTGTTAAGGTAAGAATGAAATGAAATCGATAGAGAACATAATACGTCCCAACATTGCGTCGCTATGCCCGTACAGCACAGCGCGAGATGAGTATCAGGGTCCGCTCGGCATCTTCCTCGATGCCAACGAGAGTCCGTATGAGAATGGATGGAACCGTTATCCGGATCCTCACCAGAAAGCGCTCAAGGCGCGTATTGCCGAAATAAAGGGTGTGGGGTGCGAGAATGTTTTTCTCGGTAACGGCAGCGACGAGGCCATCGATATGATATTCCGCGTCTTCTGCGAGCCTGGCGTTGATAATGTAGTTGCTATCTCGCCCAGCTACGGAATGTACGAGGTGGCGGCAGCTATAAATGATATCGAGGTGCGCAAGGTGCAGCTCGGCGCCTGCTTCGAACTGGACGCCGAAGCCCTGATAGCGGCTGCAGATGCCCATACCAAGGCTATTTTCCTCTGCACTCCGAACAACCCTTCGGGAAACGCATTCGCGAATGAAGTGATTATGGACATCGCCGGACGTTTTGACGGCATAGTTGTCGTGGATGAGGCGTATATCGATTTCTGCAGCGTACCGTCGCTGGTCAGCAAGGCATGTACTGCTGGAAATATAGTAGTGCTCCAGACCATGAGCAAGGCTCGCGGCATGGCAGCTCTCCGCCTGGGTATGGCGTTCTCTTGCCCTCGCATCATTTCGCTGATGTCCATGGTGAAGTATCCGTATAACATCAACAGGGCTGCACAGGATACTGTAATGGAAATGCTGAATCATGATATCGGTCCCGAGGTGGCAGAGATAGTATCGGAGCGCAGCGCTCTGGTTGAGAAGTTGTCCGGGATGAAGGCCGTGCGCAAGGTATATCCAAGCGAGGCAAATTTCCTGCTTGTGAAGTTTGACGATGCAGATGCAGCCTATGAAAGCATACTGGCGATCGGTATCATAGTCAGGAACAGAAACAAGGTTGCCGGCTGCCGTGGATGCCTGCGCATCACGGTGGGTACGCCGGATGAGAATAGGAAACTTATAGAAGCAATATCTAAATTATGAAAAAGGTGATTTTTGTAGACCGAGATGGCACTCTGATAGTGGAACCTCCTGCCGAACAGAACGAACAGGTGGATAGCTTCGATAAGTTTCATTTTGTTCCCGGTGCTATCTCCGGCATGAAGGCGCTGATGGGGCTCGGTTACGAGATTGTGCTTGCCACCAACCAGGATGGGCTGGGCACCGCAAGCTTTCCGGAGGATACTTTCTGGCCTTGCCATAACTTTATGCAGGAAACGCTGAAGGGCGAGGGCGTGGTGTTCGATGACCAGCTCATAGACCGCCATTTCCCGGCAGACAATTCTCCCGAGCGCAAACCTGGTACGGGTATGTTCGGAAAGTATATGACGGGTGAATATGATTTGTCAGCAAGCTTTGTGATCGGGGATCGCGAGACGGATATGCAGCTTGCACGCAATCTCGGAGCCAAAGGACTGAAGATAGACACGGAGCATTTCGCACAGAGCTGGGCCGAAGCGGCCCGGGCTGTAAGGTCGTCATCACGCTCTGCTGCAGTTTACCGCAAGACCAGGGAAACGGACATAGTGGTGAAAGTGGACCTTGACGGCAAAGGGGAGAGCGTGATGGATACGGGTCTTAAGTTCTTCGATCATATGTTGGATCAGATAGCCCATCATGGTGGAATCTCGCTTTCCGTTTCTTGCAAGGGCGATCTGGAGGTCGACGAACATCATACTGTGGAAGATGTGGCAATCGCTCTTGGTGACGCAATCGGTGCGGCCCTGGGCGATAAGATAGGTATAGGACGATATGGTTTTGCTTTACCTATGGATGAGTCTCGTGCCATAGTTCTTCTGGACCTTGGCGGACGCGCGGAGCTGGTATGGGATGTGGAGTTCACCCGCGAATATGTGGGCGATGTGCCTACAGAGATGTTCAAGCATTTCTTCAAGAGCCTGAGTACAGCCATGAAAGCCAATATCTATGTTGAGGCTCATGGCGAGAATAACCATCATATTGCAGAGGCTGTGTTCAAGGCCTTTGCGCGTTCGCTGCGCCAGGCGGTGGCACGCAATGTTTTCAGTTATGAACTCCCATCGTCAAAAGGTGTATTATGATAGCTATTATAGACTACGGATGCGGTAATCTCCGCTCGGTGGAGAATGCGCTGGAGCGTCTCGGGTGTTCATATGTGCTCACCTGTGATCCGGATGTCATACGTTCTGCCGATAAGGTCATACTTCCCGGCGTTGGCAATGCTGCCGAGGCTATGTCGAATCTGGAACGCACAGGTCTGGTGCCGGTTGTCAAAGCTCTGCGCCGTCCTGTTCTGGGAATATGCGTAGGCATGCAGATAATGTGTCTGCACAGCGAAGAGGGTGATGTGAGATGTATGGGCATTTTCGACAGCGTGGTTCGCCGTTTCCCTGATGATCCAGAAGCGAAGGTGCCGCATATGGGCTGGAATGCCATAAACAATCTTACTCTCGGCAAGTGCAGGCTGTTTGTAGGGCTGAAAAGCGGCGACCATATGTATTTTGTACACTCGTATCGTGCTGATCTGTGTCAGGACACCATTGCCACGTGTACGCATGGCTCGCAGATGTTCAGTGCGGCCTTGAAATACGAGAACTTCTACGGCACACAGTTCCATCCGGAAAAGAGCGGTGATGCCGGAGAGCTCATACTTAAGAATTTTGTGAACCTATGATAAGCATCATTCCTGCCATAGATATCATTGACGGACGCTGCGTGCGCCTTTCCAAGGGAGATTATGCCCGGAAGAAGGTGTATGACGCCCATCCTGTGGATATGGCTCTCCAGTATGCCGACTGCGGAGTACGCCGTATACATCTTGTGGACCTTGATGGTGCCAAGCTGTCATCTCCTGTCAATCTTCGCACTCTGGAGGCAATAGCCTCAAAGGTCGATGTGGAGCTTGAGTGGGGTGGAGGTATCTCGTCAGAGTCTGCGCTTGCTGACGTATTCAATGCAGGTGCCGGATGTGCCATTGTGGGAAGTGTCGCTGCTCTGCAGCCAGAACAGTTCCGCTGCTGGCTTCGCAGGTTTGGGCCTTCACGCATGATACTGGGCTCCGATGTCCGTGGACGTCGCCTTGCAGTGAAGGGCTGGCTCGAGGATACGGATTATACCATCGATGACCAGGTGCGGGATATGCTTGGAGATGGCCTATCGCAGGTGATCTGTACGGATATCAGCCGTGATGGCATGCTGCAGGGGCCTAATGTGGATCTGTATGTGGAGCTGCAATCTGCGTTTCCGGCTGTGGATTTCACCGTCAGTGGCGGAATCAGCGGTATGCAGGATATCGAGATGCTGGAGTCCCATGGGCTTCGCAAGGTGATAGTCGGCAAGGCCATATATGAGAACAGAATAACGTTGGAGGATATAGAAAGATGGTCGCAAAACGCATAATTCCGTGTCTGGACATACGGGACGGTCAGGTGGTCAAGGGCGTCAACTTCTTGGGAATCAAAGAGGTCGGTGATGCTGTGGAAATGGCCCGCCAGTATTGCCGTGACGGGGCGGATGAGCTTGTATTTCTCGATATCACGGCAACTGTGGAAGGTCGCCGTACCTTTGCCTCTCTTGTGGAGAAGATAGCCGCCAATATAAATATCCCATTTACTGTGGGCGGCGGAATATCGTCGTTGGAGGATGCTGCGCGTCTTCTCGATGCCGGGGCAGACAAGATATCTGTCAACAGCTCGGCGATTGCACGTCCGGAACTCATCAGCGAGATAGCTTCCCGTTATGGAAGCCAATTTGTCGTTACAGCCATAGATGCGCGCAAGACTGACGGCGGATGGATGGCAACCACTCATGGCGGACGGCAGATGACAGGTCGCGAATTGTTCGCATGGGCCCATGAGGCGCAGGAAAGGGGAGCCGGCGAGATACTTTTCACTTCCATGGACCATGATGGCACAAAGGCAGGATATGCATGCGAAACCTATGCAGCCCTGTGCTCGGAACTCTCTATTCCTGTGATTGCGTCCGGAGGCGCAGGCTGCGCCGGACATATAGTGGATGTACTCACCAGGGGAAAGGCTGATGCGGCTCTTGCAGCCAGCATATTCCACTATGGCGAGATAGGTATTAAGGAACTCAAGTCCCAGCTTCGTGCTGCGGGCGTTAATGTAAGATAAATTATGGTATTCAGCGATTTCAACCTCAGCAAGTGTGCGGACGGACTCCTGCCAGTCATTATTCAGGACTCTGTTTCGCTCAAGGTGCTCATGATGGGCTATATGAATGAGGATGCGTTCAATAAGACAGTGGAAAGCGGACTTGTGACTTTCTGGTCACGCACCAGGGGATGTCTGTGGACTAAAGGCGAAACAAGCGGCAATTGTCTGCATGTAGTGGAGATGTACGCGGACTGCGATGCAGACACATTGCTTGTCAAGGCTCGCCCTGATGGCCCGACATGCCATCGCGGGACCGTCAGCTGCTTCGATACGCCTGATGAGGAAGGCTTTGCGCGTGAGCTGGCTGAAGTTATACGCCGGCGCCATCAGCAGATGCCGGAGGGCTCTTATACTACATCGCTTTTTATCAAGGGCGTAAAGCAGATAGCCAAGAAGGTGAGCGAGGAGTCCGGCGAGAGCGTTATTGAAGCTGTAAGCGGCAATCACGACCGTTTCGTCTACGAGGCCGCCGACCTTTTGTACCATTATCTGGTCCTTATGGAACAGATGGGCGTGTCCATCTCAGACATCGAGAAGGAGCTGGCTGCCAGACACAGATAATACATATTTTAAATATCAAGCGAAGTTTCATAATAATATACGTAAACAATGAAATCTTTTGTAAAGCTGACGGCAGAGCAGATTGCCGTTCTTGAATCACAGTCTTGCAGCTGTGACAACTGGGATAATGTGGAAGTCTCTGCGGAGTTCGATCCCAGGTATGTGCGCAATGTCAATTTCTCCGGCCATATCCGTATCGGCAAGTTCGACAAGACATTCGAGCTGGCGGGTGGCATCAGAAAACACAGCGGCATCTATCATGCGACGCTTCACAATGTTGCAGTGGGCGACGATTGCATGATAGAGCATATCACTAATTATATCGCCAATTATGTGATAGGTAAAGGTACATTCATCGAGAATGTGACAGATCTGATCACATATGGCGACAGCTCGTTCGGAAATGGCGTCAAGGTGAGTGTGTTGAACGAGACGGGAGGACGTGAAGTCTATATCCATGACAGGCTCTCTGCGCATGAGGCATATATCATGGCCTTGTACCGTCATGATCATGCGCTTATCGAATCTCTGAAATCCATGGTGGACAGATATGTAGAATCTGTAACCTCTCCTTTCGGTACTATAGGCGAGAATGTGGAGATCATGGACGCGATGCATCTTGTAAATATAAAGGTCGGAGACTATACCCGCATCAAAGGGGCGTCACGCCTGCGTAACGGCAGCATAATCTCATGTAAGGAAGCCCCTGTGTATATCGGTGTCAACGTAATTGCCGATGACTTCATTATCGAGAGCGGCTCGTCTGTAACGGACGGAGTGATGCTGTCACGATGCTTTGTAGGACAGGCATGTATCCTGGGCCACGGCTATAGCGCGTCGGATTCTCTGTTTTTCAGTAACTGTCAGGGAGAGAATGGCGAGGCATGCGCTCTGTTCGCCGGTCCTTATACTGTGAC
>JAZRXU010000002.1:0-6747 GCA_045600345.1 Candidatus Cryptobacteroides sp.
AAGGAATTACGTTGCGCGGGTCGTTAAGACCGCAGAAGATACGGGTGATGTCGGTGCCCTGAGCCTTCTTTACCTTATAGAAAAGCTGGCGGAGATCCTTGCTGCATGGGCTCATGCGGAGTCCGTTGAGAGCGCGGTCGAGCATGTGTGTCTGTATGCCTGCCTCATGGAATGGTCTGGTCCACTCGCGTACTGCCACGTTAGGATTCTCACCATACATGAGGTTTACCTGCTCGAAACCGCCTCCGTTGGTCTCAACGCGGTCGAAACATCCCATTTTTATAATCGATGGGGCGATGGCGACAAGCTGATCCACCCTTGGCTGGTATTTGCCTGCGCTCTGCCACATGTCTCTGAATACGAGACTGAATTTGACTTCTCTTGCCATATTTTAGTTTACTTTTGTTACTTTGACGATGTGTCCCTTGCCGCCGGTGATCTGGGCAACTGCAGCTTCGAGCACAGCCATTGGAGCTGCACTGTCTGTGCTTTTCTTAGCTTTAGGTGCTTCTTCCGGAGCTATTCTGTTGATGAGTTTGATGAGAAGACTGCTGCCGTAAATCACGATCAGCAGAATGATAAACACAGTTACCATGCCTATTCCCATCAGCTGAAATCCAAGACCTAGATTTTCCATTTTAATATAAATAATCAATATCCTACAAATATAAGAAATCTTTCTCGTCCTTTTTGTCCGAAAATGTCTTAAATTTGCATAAACTTAAAAAAATACCTAAACTAAAATCAAATCAATCATGAAAAGATCAGTTAAAATCACACTCGTTGCAGCATTTGCAATGTTTGTTTCAGTCTTTGCGAATGCTCAGAAGGTTTCCTATGTCGGACGTACGGAGACTGATGTGATGAACAAGCATGAGCTTGTAGAAAATCTGACCCTCATCGCCAGTGGTGAAGGTCAGACCAAATCTGTGTCACTTGAGGGTTACTCTATCCTGAATTTCAAAGGTGTATCAATCACCGGCGAAGTCACGGTCGATGCGAAGGGAAATATCGTTGCCACGGACAAGATTGTCGTTAAAGGCGCTCCCGGCAAGGTAAAGACCGTCTCAGGAGTCATGGACGGCAAAAAGGCCGATATCATCCTTGACGGCAAGGCTGCCGGAATGTTCTCATTCCATGTACACTATGTAGCAGAGGTTAAATAACCTCATTGATGAATTCACGTACCTGAGCTGTATAATCGGCAGGATTTATCTCAAAAGCCTGTGCGTGAACAGCACCCTTTGACAGCCACATCTTCTTGAACCCATGGGTTTTGGCCTCGTAGTTCTTGAAGACGTCGGCTGTCGGTACGTATGTATCTGCGTCTCCGTGGATGAAGAAAACCGGTTTGGTGCTTTTAGCCAGTTGCTTTACTGATGACGCCTCATGGAATCCCCATCCATAGCGGCATTTGCATATAAGCTCGGCCATATTGAGGATAGGGAAGATCGGAAGTCCGAAGTCATCTTTCAACCGTTTTGCGAACTGGTCCCATACGCTGGTGTAGCCGCAGTCTTCTATATATGCGTCAACCCATTCCGGGTCCGGGCCACCGCTGAGCATCATTGTTGTGGCCGCACCCATTGATACCCCGTGTACTACCATGAAGGTGTCTGGCCAGAGATCGTGTGCCACTTCTGTCCAGCGTGCGGCATTCAGCCTGTCGTGCCATCCCATCTGAATGTGATTGCCCTCGCTCTTGCCATGGAATTCCTGGTCGAAGGCGAGTATGTTGAAGTTCAGTGAATCGCGGTACATCTTGCCTATGGCCATCATGGATATGAGATTGTCTGTATATCCGTGTACGAGAACTACCGTGCCCTGACATTCTTCAGGATTCGGAGCCTGAGCGTAAACTGCATGGAGCTTGAAGCCTTCGCTGTTGGTTATCGTGGTGTCACGCAGAATCCCGGAGTCGTGAAGGGCATTATACCAGTCATATGTGCCGGGAACCTTCTTTTCCCATTTTTTACCCATGCGGTCGTAGTCTGTGCGACGGTCGTTCGGAGTCAGTGCGACTCCTATCATATAATTACCTGCAAAGTATGAGATTGCCGTGACAAGGGCTGCTGCCGTTCCCAGGGCCCATGCTGCCGTTTTAACCGATCTTTTCATGTCTTTAAGATTTCACACTGTGGCGTTGAATTGCGCTTCGGCCAGAATGCTGAAGTCGGAAAGGGAGATCATACGCACGGCGGCATGACCGTCAGTGTCGCAGTCTACAGTGGCAAAAGTGGCTTGACGCCCTTCTTTAGGGAAGGTGACGGATCCGGTGTTGCATATGATGGTACCGCTGTCGTCACGACTCAATTCCCAGAGATGTGTGTGGCCGCTGAAGAAGATGTCTATGCCGCATTCAGGCCTTTTCTCCGGACTGTAAATATGGCCATGTGTCAGGAACATGCGCACTCCGCCGTCCATGACAGTTGCGCAGTCTGCCATCATCGGGTAGCAGAGCAGCATCTGGTCCACTTCGCTGTCGCAGTTGCCGCGGATGGCCACAACCTCGCCGGCCATGGCATTGAGTATCTCCACTATGCCCATTGCATCCAGTCCTTCGGGTACGCCGTTGCGTGGCCCGTAATTGAGCACATCACCCAGGATGAGCATTTTTGAAAAACCTCCTTCCTTATAATATGATACTACCTTTTCGAGCGCGGGCTTGCAGCCATGTATGTCGGATACAACCAGATATTTCATGAGAATTCTGAATATTTACGCAAATATAGCAAGATGTCTGTTTAATCACAACTTCTAGTAGAGCGGCTCTCCCTTATAGAAATCCAGAATCTTAGCACGAAGTATGAAGCTGTACTTTGCCTGGGAGAGCTGGGCCTCGGCGTTGGCGAGCTTGTTCCGCACTTCGTTGAACTGGTATGCGCTGCTGCGTCCGTTTTCGTATTTTTTCTGCTCGAACTCGAAGGCCTTTTGTGCGGCTTCGCAGCTTTTCATGCCTGCCTCGTATTTCCCGAATGCGGCTTTGGCATTTACGTATGCCTGCTGAACCTCCTTGTAGACTGTCTGTTTCTCCTGGGCTAGTGACAGTGTGTTGGCCATTACGGCATTACGTGCCCGCTTTACCGAATAATGGGTGGAGAGCCTGTCGAATATGGGGACACTAAGGCTTACGCCTATGCTTGGACTGCCGTTTATGGATAACTGGTCCCAGAACTTGCCGTTGCCAGAAGCAATGTTGTGGGCGGAATAGTATCCTGTGTTGTATGATGCACCCACGTTTATGCTTGGCCACCAGCCGGACTGGGCTACCTTGACGTTGCGCTTTGCCATATCCAGCCTTTTCTGTGCTGCCAGCACTGAAGGGCGGCGCTCTATGTAGTCATTGTATATCGTGTCTATCGGAGTTATAGAGAGTATGGCATTCTCCATCATGACATTCACAACGGGTACCTCTATGTCAAAGTCGTTGTACTCGTAGTGGTTTATGGCCTGAGCCAGGTCGAGAACCGCTGTCTGGCGGGTGTTGACCGCATCCACGAGATTGCTCTGGGCTGCAGCAAGAGAAGATTCCGCATCATATGCTTCGCTCTGGCTGCTTCTGCCGGCATCCACCATCTTGCGGGTCTTCTCCAGAAGGTCCATGCTGATTTCCACCTGTTTGCGTGCCACAGCCTCGGCTTCTTTTGCATAGAGGACCTGAAGGTAGAGGGCCGTGATGTTGATGGACAGATCCTGGCGAGCCTGTTCCAGATCCTGTGTGGCGGCCTCCAGCGACAATTTGTCCGCCTTGGCCTGGTTGTGTATACGCATGCCCTGGAAGACAGTCACAGAACCATTTACGCCTATGGATGTGTTTGCGGAACCGCGGTCCTGGGTAATGCCTTCCCTGTTTTGCGAACGGCCTATGTTGTATGACTCGGATACCGATCCGCTGATATTTGGCAGTCTCGAGAACTGCGTGGATTCCAGGTCCAGCCTCCTGTTGTCCACGTTGACCTCCTGATTTTTCAGGGCGAGATTATTTTCAAGTGCATATTCTATGCAGTCGCCAAGGCTCCATACCCTGCTCTGCTGTGCGAGCGCGACTGCTGATACGGCGATGGCCGCAATGCATATGAGATGTCGTTTCATTCTATGCGGTATTACCTGTCCTGTGCAGACTTTTTCTGTATCTTTCCACCCCTGATCTGATCGTTTCCGTTCAGACCGCTTTTCACTTCTATGTTGATGCCGTCAGAGAGACCCAGTGTGAGTTCTCTCTTTTCAAAGAGCTGTTCCTCGCCTTTGTTGCCGGTGTATACCATCACATATGGCTGTCCGTTTTCGAAGGCTACCGTGCTTTCGTGTATTGTCATGACATCTTCAGCCTGCTCCAGCACGATTTCGGCATTCGCGCTGTAACCGGCCCTTATATAACTGCCATCCTTTACTTTGACTGCAGCTTTTATCTCAAAAAGTATGGCTCCGTTGTTCTCGGTGCTCTTCGGAGAGATATACTCCAGTATGGCATCGAAGCTCTTGTCCTTGATCGCTCCTATGGTCACGTTGAGCTTCATGCCCTCATGCAGGCCTCCCACCTCGGTCTCATCGATATTGCCTATGAAAAGCATGTCGCTCATGTCGGCAACGGTGGCAATGGTCGTGCCGGCGTTCATGGTGTTGGCCTGGATCACGCTGTTACCCACCTTTACGGGCACTGAAAGTATTGTGCCGCTGATTGTGGACTTGATGTTGTTGTTGGAGTATGAGGCGTATTTCGATGTCACTCCGTTTTTCACTATGTCCAGGCTGTTCTGGGCACTGTCAAAGGCCCTCTGGGCAGAGAGATAGCTATTCTCGCTCTTCTGATATTCCTCCATGGTAGCCACTCCGTTATCGTATAGTTCCTTGACCCTTCCGAAATCCTGGGTGGCAAGCTGCAGGGTGAGCCTTGCGTTCTCGAGCTGAGACTCTGCATTGTTGAGCTGCGAGATGTCCGGTACCACTTTGATGCGGGCTATCACCTCATCCTTCTGCACCTTTTCTCCGGCCTCCTTAAGGAGTTCGGACACTATGCCTGAGATCTGCGGCACTATGCTTATCTCGTCTCTCGGATCAACCTTTCCTGTCGCTACGGTCTTCTTGGTCACCGTCATTGTCTGCGGCTGTTCCAACTCGTAAACCACAGCCTCCGGACGTGATTTCTTCCATAGAAACCAGAAGGTTCCCACTACTGCCGCAGCCACAAGGGCCAGAATTACAAATTTGATTGCTTTTTTCATATGATTTGACTTTTCTATTCTTCACGTATTGCATCTATGGCCTTGATCTTCATAGCCCTCGCCGCGGGCATCAGACCGGCCAGCAGTCCTATCGCTACTATCACCACAAGTGCAGCCACTGCCGTACTGAAACTGAGCATGGGATCCACGAGCACAAATCCCTCGCCGAAACTGAGATTCCCGTTTCTTCCCAGAAGGCTCATAAGACCTACGCCGCACACCAGACCCACTATGCCGGCAGCCAGAGTGATTGCCAGACTCTCGCTCATGATCTGGGCTATTATGTCGAGAGGTTTCGCACCAATGGCTCGTCTTACCCCTATCTCCGTCGTTCTTTCTTTTACCGTGATCATCACGATGTTGCTCACACCTATGGCGCCTGATGCCAGGGTACCCAGTCCCACTATCCATATAAGAAGGCTGATACCCAATCCCAGGGCTCTGAAAACCTGCAGGAATCTGTCCAGGTTCATGAATTCCAGAGCGGCGTTATCATCCGGAGATATGCTGTGGGTGCTGTAAAGCTCGGAACGTACCTCCTGTTCGAAGCGCTCTATAGGAGTGTTCTGACGAGCTATCAGCATGAGGACATGGATCACGTCTCCCATATTGTATATCTGCTGTACCAGGGTGTAAGGCATGTGTATGGTCTCTTCTTCGCGTCCGCCGATGTTCATGCTGTTGGATGTGCTCTCAGACACTCCTATGCATTGGTAGTTTATACCTCCTATTGCTACGTATTCCCCTATCGGAGAGCGCCCTTTGAATACCTCGTCCACTATTTTCTGCCCCAGGACCACCACTTTGCGGCACTCTTTGACGTCCAGTTCGTTAATGTAGCGTCCTGCGTTTATCTTTACTGGCATGATGTCCACGTAATTGCCGTCTATGCCCGATATCCGGTACAATCCGCTCTTGTCGCCACATGACACGCTCACGCTGCGTCCGTTGATCTGTATGGAAGATTTCTCTATGTCATCGACCTTCGCGCGGAGGGCTTCAACCTCGCCGGATTTGATGTTCCACACCCTTCCCTTGCGGAAACCGGCATAGGGGACGGTGGTGTTCTCTGTCCAGCATATGCACATGTTCCTGGGAATTTCTTCTATCTGCGAGAAGATGCCCCCTTCTATACCTTTGCCCACGCTGAGCATCACTACGAGCATGAATACGCCCCAGAATACTCCGAAAGCCGTGAGAAGGCTTCGGCGAGGGTTGTGCGAGATCGTGAGCCAAACCTCGTGAAGACTGTCAGGGTCGAATATCCTATTCATAGTGCAGCGCTTCTATAGGTTTGACTTCCATTGCCTTGCGTGCAGGCACGTAAGCGGCAATGAGACCGGCGGCGACAAGTATGGCCATGGCTCCCAACGCTACCGAAAGGCTCACTGACGGATCTGCGAACACGGCCGGCTTGAAGTCTTCCGAAGCAAGCGGGTCCGGGGCAGGGAATATCTTGCCGAGACCTTCCAGTATGAGTATGCCTGTCAACATGCCCATATAGCCGAACACGGATGTGATCATC
>JAZRXU010000003.1:0-9591 GCA_045600345.1 Candidatus Cryptobacteroides sp.
ATAGGTGAGGACCATCTGGTGGAGAACAACGTCATGCTGGATCTTACAGGCGACGGCTATCGTTCGGCTCTGTGCGTGGTGGTGGGCGAGAGCAATGCCGCCCTCAACGGCTACTGGACAGTGAAGAATGCCGTGGTCAGAAACAATGTGTTCTCGAACTGCAGGATGGGTTTCTGCATCAACCGCAGCGGACGCAGCAGTCAGGACTCCGCTCCTCAGAATGTGACTATAGAGGGCAATACCGTGGTCTGTCTGCATAACAACCAGGTGTCCGCAGAGATTGCCAACCCCACTCCGGCGGAGGAGCTTCATTGGAAAGACAATATCATATATGGAGGCAGGCAGAATGGCACTTCACTTCCTACAGTGACAGCCAAGCCTTCGTTGAAGAATTATACATCAGAGATCAGGGATATCATCTCTAAAGCAGGAAAGACATGGTAAAATCTAAATCTATCCTTCTCGGCCTGGCAGCTGCACTCCTTTGTTCATGCGCAGGCCCTGTAGACATCAATAAAGTGGCTTCCAGGCTGGCCAAGGCGCAGCCTGGCGATACGGTTGTAGTGAAAGCCGGCCAGTACAGCGACCTCGACCTTCGCTGGGAGGGCAAAGGCACCGCGGAGCAGCCTGTTGTGGTAGTGGCCGAGCCGGCAGGCTCTGTCGTTGTGACAGGCGTATCCAAGCTTCATATCAGCGGCGAAGGCCTCGAGGTCAACGGCCTCGTATTCCGCGGCGGTCATATAGACAAAGGTGCGGTCATCGAATTCAAGGATGGTGACAGCCTCGCCAGAGGATGCCGTCTGACCAATACCGTGGTGGATTCATACAATCCGGCGCGCAGGGACATTCCATACAGCTACGTACACCTTTATGGCAAGAACAACCGTGTGGACCATTGCAGTTTCCTCGGAAAGAAGAGCCTGGGCGTGACTCTTATCGTCATGCTTAATTACGGCGGTTGCCTGGAGAACAACCACAGCATAGACCACAACTATTTCGGACCCCGTCCGGTATATGGCTCAAACGGGGCGGAGACTATACGCATAGGCACATCCCAGCAGTGTATGGAGAACTCGCGTGCCCATGTGTATCGCAACTTCTTCGACCGCTGCAACGGCGAGGTGGAGGTGATAAGCATCAAGAGCTGCGAGAATGTCATCGAAGAGAACGTTCTGTATGAGTGCCAGGGTGTCCTTGCTCTCCGTCATGGTGACCGCAATGTGGCCAAAGGCAACATTTTCATCGGTAACGGTGTACGCAATACAGGCGGCATACGTATCGTGGGCGAAGACCAGCAGGTGCTCGACAACAAACTCTATGATATAGCCGGTACCCGTTTCTTCTCGGCTCTCGCTTTTATGTGCGGCGTGCCTAATTCGCTGCCTAACCGTTATATGCAGGTTAAACGCACCGTAGTGCGCGGCAATCTCTTCAGCGACTGCGCAAGCATGGACCTGAATTGCGGTGCAGACTTCGAGCGTACGCTCAGCCCTGTCGGTACTGTATGGGAGAATAATGAGGTGTGCAAGGGTGCAGTGCCTCCTTCGTATGAGGAGCTGCGTCCCGGTCATGGTGCAGAGTGGTATGACGAGGCTGTACGCACTATGGACGTTCAGCGCATAGAACTCGCCGATGCAGAGGTAGTGCTTACGAAAGGCATAGTTGTGGACCGTCCTACGGAGATTGTGGCTGCCGAAGGTGTCCGTCCTCATGTGACATTCGCCGGCAGCAAAGGTGAAAACATGATTACCATTGCCGACGGCGGTTCGCTTGTCGTACGAGGCATCGATTTCGATGGTACGCTCGCGGAGGGCAAGTCTCTCGCAAAGGCCGGTATCAGCACTGCGGACAATATGATAGAGCCTTATACCCTTACAGTGGAGGATTGCTCGTTCCGAAACTTCGGAGAGAGTACATTCTGCCCTATACGTGGCCTGAAAGGCACTTTTGCGGATGTGGTTATAGTGCGCGGCTGCAGTTTCGAGGCGCTTTCGGGCGATGCCATCAGCTTCGCAGCCGAGTCAGACGACAAGGGTCGCTACAATGCTGATGACATGTTTATCGAGGACTGCAACTTCGGGCGTATTCTCGGTATACCTGTAAATATCTATCGCGGCGGCAGTGACGAGAGCACAGCCGGCCCGTATGTCCATATACGCAACTGCCGTTTCAATGACAGCTGCAACAAGGTCCGCGGCAGTGTGATACGCATTACAGGTGCGCAGATCCTTGACATCACCGGCTGTGAGTTCAAGGACAGCGGCAGGGGAGGATACTCTATCCGTCTGGACGACGCTCCATGGGAGAAACTCGATATAAGTGGAAATAAATTCGTAAATTCGGGGAAAATACTGGCTAACCGAAATCTTTAGGAAATGAAGAAAACGCTCATAATGATTGCGATGGTCTTTGGCATGGCGTGCCCGCTTGTTGCCAAGGATCATCCTACCCTCATGCTTACCCGTAAAGGCGTCAGCGAAATGAAGTCTGTACGTGGCCAGGTGCCTCTTTTTGATGCATCGGTGGATGCCATGCTCGTGGAGGCGGAAGCTGCTCTCGAGCGTCCTCTGTGTGTGCCGCAGCCTCAGGATGGAGGTGGCGGATACAGCCATGAGATGCATAAGCTCAATTATTATGAGATGAATCTCTTCGGAGAGGCATGGCAGCTGACCGGAGACAGGAGATATGTGCAGAAGACACGTGAGATACTTCTTGCGTACTGCGATCTGTATCCGACTCTGGGATATCATCCCGTGGTGCTTTCCCCTGTTCCTGGACGTGTGTTCTGGCAGACTCTCAACGAGAGTGTATGGCTTCTGCACACTTCCATGGCATATGACTGTGTCCGTGATGCGCTGAGTGCGAAAGACCGCAAGCGTATCGAGAACGAACTTCTTCGTCCCTGGGCCCAGTTCGTCATGGATGGCACGGAAGACAATCGTGCCAATCTTGCCACTTTCAACAAGATGCATAATCATGGCACATGGGCCACTGCCGCAGTCGGTATGGCCGGTATGGCAATGGATGACATGACTCTTGTGAAGAAAGCCCTGTATGGCACGGATATGACAGGCAGGAACGGCGGCTTCATCATGCAGCTCGACCATCTCTTCTCTCCTGACGGATTCTTCACGGAGGGAGCATATTATCACCGTTATGCCATCTGGCCTTTCGTGATGTTCGCCACTTGTATCTCCAACTATATGCCTGAGCTGGATATCTTCCATTATCGTGACGGTATCCTTGTCAGATCTCTCAAGCAGCTGCTTCAGCAGGCCTACAATGGCGAGTTCATGCATTTCAACGATGCGATGGAGAAGTCTTTCGCTGCTCAGGAGATACTCTATGCTCTGGATATCGTATATGCTGCAGACCCTTCGGACAAGACTCTTCTCAGCGTAGCGCGCGATGTACAGAAAAAGGTTATAGTAAGCGATGCCGGTTATGCCGTGGCACGTGATATCGCAAAAGGCGAGGCTCAGCCTATGCGCTATGTCAGCTCGTTGCTGCATGATGGCAAAGACGGCAAAGACGGCGCTCTGGCCATCATGCGCAGCACACGCGAAGACCTCAATTCGGTAGTCACGATGAAGGCTACATCGCACGGTCTCAGCCATGGCCACTATGACAAGCTCACGCTTGCATACTATGACAGCGATAACGAGATACTTACGGACTACGGCTCTGCCCGTTTCCATAACATCGAGGCGAAATATAAGGGCCATTATACCCCGCAGAACAAGTCTTATGCACTGCAGACCATTGCTCATAATACGGTAGTTGTAGACAAAAGGAGCCATTACGACGGTGTGTACAAGGAGAGTATGAAGCATTCTCCACGCATCGTCAGATTCCAGGGCAATGATGACAGGCTCCAGTACGTATGCGCAGTGGACAGCACTGCCTACAAGGGTGTCCGCATGCAGCGGTGGGTGGCATATGTGGATGTTCCATTCCTTCAGCAGCCTCTGCTGGTGGATCTTTTCAAGGTTGACAGCGACGCCGGGCATTGTCTGGACTATCCTGTGCATTATAACGGCCATATGATAAGCATCACTGCTCCTTACAGGAGAGCAATCAGCCAGATGAATGCTTTCGGCGATGCTGCCGGATATCAGCATCTGTGGGTGGAGGCCGAAGGCAAGACTGCCGGGGGATGCACTTCGTTCACATGGATGACGGGATACAAGATGTACAGTCTAACCACTGCTACATCCGAGGGCGAAGAATTCTATTTCCTTCGCACCGGTGCTGGCGATCCGGACTTCAATCTTCGCAGCGAACCGGCATATCTTATACGTGTACCCGAGGCTTCGAACCATCTGTTCGCATCATGTCTCGAGACTCATGGCCGCTATGACGTGTGCCTGGAGCAGGCCGCCAATATGGTACATAGCTGTACAGGTGTAACCGTTCTTCGCAATGATGCGCAGTGCGTACAGGTGAGATATGAGTTCAAGGAGGGGAGTGTCACCGTGACCGCAGATCCACAATCAGGTGAGATAAATATTAACTATTAAAATATAAGATTATGAAGACAAGAAGCGAAACTTATCAGATTTCAGCAGAAGTTCCCTGCACACACCCGGCTCCCGGCATCACTCGCCAGATCATGGGTTATGACGGCCAGCTTATGATGGTTAAGGTAGAGTTCGAGAAAGGTGCTGTAGGTACTGTCCATGAGCATTATCACAGCCAGGCAACTTATGTTGCAAGCGGTAAATTCGAGCTTACTATCGGGGATGAGAAGAAGATACTCGTTGCTGGAGACGGATATTATGTAGCACCTGATGAACCACATGGCTGTGTTTGCCTTGAGGCCGGTATCCTTATCGACACTTTCTCTCCGGTTCGTGCTGACTTCCTCGGTATCTAAAATCATTATCGGACAATGAAAGTTAAAGGACTGAGATGGTGGGTGCTCGCACTCATTGTGATAGTGACCATCATCAATTATCTGGACCGCAATACTCTGGGCATCATGTGGCAGGAGATCGTCAAAGATCTCGGCCTTGTGGATGCAGAGCCCGGCACTCCCGAGTTTCAGGCACTCAGCAAGAAGCTCTTTACCGTTGTGAATATGGTATTCATGGTGGCATATGGCTTCTCGCAGTTCTTCAGCGGTCGTATCTATGACAGGATAGGTACACGCAAGGGTTTCACCTTCTCTGTGCTTATCTGGGCTGTTTTTGATGCTCTGACAGCGTTTGCCACCGGTATAGGTCAGATATTCGGCCTTCGTGCCGCATTCGGTCTCGGTGTAGCCGGCCCATGGCCAGGTGCAGTGAAGAGTAATGCGGAGTGGTTCCCTCAGAAACAGAGATCTCTCGCTCAGGGACTGTTCAATGTAGGTGCTTCCGTAGGCGCCATCCTCGCTCCAATCCTTATCGGTGTGCTTTTCGCGGCGTTCGGATGGAAGGTTACATTTCTTGTGATAGGCTGTCTCGGCCTTGTATGGATCATCCCATGGCTCATCGTCAACAAGAAGGGCCCTCAGGAGCATCCATGGATCACAGAGCAGGAGCAGCACTTCATCGCTGAGGGAAAACCTGCGTGCTCGGCTGCAGCTGCGAAGACCCGCAGCTACAGGGAGATACTCGGATGCAGGAAGAGCTGGGCTGTGATCTGCGGCCGCTTCTTCCTTGATCCTGTATGGTGGATGTTCGTAAGCTTCCTTCCTATCTATCTCTATGAGGTACATGGAATGGACGTGAAGAACCTTGCAATGACCGCGTGGGTGCCGTATGTGGGCGCCGCTCTCGGCTCGTTCGCAGGCGGGTGGTTCTCCAGCCATCTTCTCCACAAGGGGCATAGCGTGAACTTCTCACGCAAGCTTGCCATTGCCGTAGGCGCTCTCATCGTTTTCCCTATGCTGGTGCTGGTAGCATTCGTCAGCGACCCTATGGTGGCTGTAGTCTGCATGGCTGTCATCCTCTTCGGATTCCAGTTCACGATGAACAACATACAGACTATACCTTCAGACCTCTTCGCAGGCAAGAGCGTCGGCTCCCTTGCAGGTCTTGGCGGTGCGGCTGCAGCTCTGGGTACCATTCTGTCGATGGTGTTCATCCCTATGCTCACGGCAGGCGGCAACTGGACTCCATTCTTCATCATGGGTGCATCCCTCGTGCCGCTCAGCCTTCTGAGCATATTCTTCTTCGGAGGACATATTGAGAGCCAGGAGAAATAGAATACTGAAAATTATAATTTAAATACCAATTGATTTTATCATGAAAAGATTAGAAGGAAAAGTAGCCGTGGTTACAGGCGGCGCTCGTGACCTTGGTCGCGCAATCTCTGTAAAACTCGCCCAGGAGGGTGCAAAGGTTTGTCTTAACTATTTCGACAATGAGGCAGACGCACAGAAGACTCTCGATATCATCAAGGAGCTCGGTGGCGAGGCTATCGCTGTTCAGGGTGATATGACCAAAGCACCTGAAGTTAAGAACCTTTTTGCAAAGGCAGGCGAAGCTTTCGGCGGTACCGTGGAAATCCTCGTTAACGTTGTAGGCGGTATCGTTGGCCGTCATCCTATCGTAGAGCAGGATGAGAAATGGTATGATTTCCTCATGGATGTCAATATGCGCAGCGTGTTCCTCTGTACCCGTGAGGTTGTCCCTATGATGAAGAACGGCGGTTCTATCGTCAACTTCTCTTCACAGGCAGCTCGTGACGGCGGCGGCCCAGGCGCATCAATGTATGCTACTGCAAAGGCAGCTGTTCTCTGCCACACTCGTGCAATGGCCAAGGAGCTCGGCCCTCAGGGCATCCGTGTAAATGCTCTCTGCCCAGGTATGATCAACACTTCATTCCACGACATTCACACCAAACCGGAGGCTCGCGAGAACCTTCACAAGACTGCGCCGCTCCGTCGTGAGGGTGAGGCTTATGAGGTGGCTGATCTTGTATGCTATCTTGCCAGCGAGGAGTCTTCATACCTTACCGGTACAGGTATCGATATCAACGGCGGTACACTCTTCTCATAGCATTTTTTTCTATGATCAACTTCAGATGTATATTTACATCGACGGTTGCACTGCTATGCGGTGCAACCGTTTTTGCTCAAGCTCTGTGGGATGCTGAGCGGCTTTCCCATGTGCGTGCCCATTCTGATGATGCTTTCTACTCCAAAGCCATATCTGACATTGTGCGCCGTGCAGATAAGGAAATGGACACAATACCATACAGCGTTATGACAAAGGCTTCCGCTCCCAAGAGCGGCGATATGCATGACTATTTCTCCCTGGCCCGTTACTACTGGCCTGATCCTGATACTCCTGACGGACTTCCTTATGTGAGAAGAGATGGAGAAAGCAATCCTGAGACTTTGAAATATGATCGTAACAGCCTGGGCAAGATGGCCGGCAGGGTGGAACTCATGACTCTTGCATGGTATTTCACCTCTGACGAGAAGTATGCAGCCAAGGCTGTGGAGCAGCTTCGCGTATGGTTCATCAACAAGAATACCAGGATGAATCCGAATGCGAGATATGCACAGGTGTCCCGTGGTCACCATGGCGATGAAGGCCGTTGCTATGGCCTCATCGACACTTATTCTTTCGTGCAGATGCTCGATGCCCTGGCCCTTCTTGAAGACTCAAAGTCGTTCAAAAAGAGCGATTCGAAGAAGATTCGTGAGTGGTTCAAGACCTATCTGGACTGGTTCCTCACCAGTCAGCAGGGCATAGATGAGTACAACGGTGATAACAATCATGCTGTGGCGTATGACGTGCAGGCTGTAGCCATGGCCCTGTATGTGGGCGACTGTGCTACTGCGGAACGTTTTGTCCGTACATTCCCGGAGCGCCGCATCTTCACTCAGATACGCCCAGATGGCGGCATGCCGAAGGAACTGGCGCGCACAAATGCCTTTGGCTACTCCCAGTTCAACCTGTCCCATATGATAGACATCATGATCATGGGCAAGAAGCTCGGTATCGATATCACCAGAGCTGAGTCTGAGGACGGCCGTTGCTTCCTCAAGGCCATGGACTTCCTCGTGCCATATGTGGGCAAGGATGTCACAGCATGGCCTTATAAGCAGATCAACGGCTGGGAAGGCAAGCAGAAACAGATCTGTCAGGACCTGTATCGTGCAGCCGTGTATCTCTATCCGGAGCGTACGGATTATCTGGACCTTTATAAAAAGTATTACAAAAAAGGTCGCGCCGGCCTGTTCGATATACTGTATTAGAGTTTCTCGATCTTGAAGTCGGCGAATTGCAGGACTTCGTCACGCATCTGGGACTTCAGGCTTCCATTTTCTCCGAATGAGCGGTATATGCCCCATTTAGGACGGTAGCCAGGGTTCTTGGTGCGTGAGAAGTTTCTGTTCTGATTCAGGCTCAGAAGCTTCTTGCCGTCGCGTTTGCGTGTAATGTCTATCTTGACGTTTCCGCTTGATGTGAACTTGATGGTCTCGACGACTTCCACCCATTCTCCCAGGAATTCATTGAGGTCCACATCGCTGCACAGATAATCATTCTTTGAGTTGTTGTCCTCCTCTCTGTAGATTATCTGGAACACCTGCCTGCCGTTGCTGCTGCGGCAGGTGTATGTGATCATAGGGGTCGTCACATTCGACGAGCTTCCTATACCTTTTATCTGATGTACGTGACAGAAGTTCGAGGTCGTCTTCATGCCGAGAGGGAGCTTGAACTTCCAGCTTATTCGCAGCGTTTCACCGTCTTTTGCGTACATGTCCTTGGGCGAACCTGAGTCTGTCTTGATCTCGTTTCTCTGTCGGTCGGTGATAGTGCTTATGCCCCTGTCATTGTCTTCATTGATATGAATGAGGAAGTCGAACACATATTTGCCAAGTTCTTCATCCAGACTCTGCCTGATATGCTGTACTGACGTATGTACGCCGCACTGGTCCGGAGCCTCGGAGCACTGGTATCCGCATGCCTTGATAAGGTCGTATGTGCCGGATACGTTGCCGTCCGCCTTCAGCTCGCCGTGGGCAATCTCTTCGCCCTCGAGCAGAAGGGTAACCATGCTGATCACTTTGTTGCAGTCGTCGCTGCTGGTGATGCGCATGCTGGACATGGACTCGTATTTTGAAGAGAGCGGCATGTCCAGAACTCCTCCGTTCATGTTTAGAGAGCGTACGGAGCCTGAACTGCAATATTGATTGAAACTGTATGAGTATATTGCTCCGCCGTCTTTAGAAGTGAGGGTCACCCATGCATTGTCGGCTTTGTCATTGGCCTCTGTGTATTTGTGAGCATATGTGCGTGCGCCAACTATCTTTTTGCCCGCTATGATAGGGAAGGCGATATAGCTTCCTTTGGTCAGGTTGAGTCCGGCGCCTGTGCTGTTTGCCTTCATCTGCCAGGTGTAGGGCTTGTTGTCTGTGGCTTTCAGCTCCACTGTGCCTGTCGCTGAGTCGAGATTGCTTAAAAAGAAGTTGAGCGCTGGCTGCTTGTATACCTCGCTTGAACTGAGGTCTATATCTATGATTTTACCTTTTTCAAGGCTTGCGGCAGCGTTGAATGTGTATATTGCATTCTCGGTGCATATTGTCGCCACCATGTCGCTGATGCCTTCATATGCAGCTGCATTGACGTTCAGAAAGACATTGTGTACGCC
>JAZRXU010000004.1:0-3731 GCA_045600345.1 Candidatus Cryptobacteroides sp.
CAATCAGCATGCCGATAAGCTCGGTAGGATTGATCTTGCCAGAGCTGAACTCACTCAAGACCATACCATCATCCAGGAGCTGCTTTACGATCTCATCCACATTGTTGATCTTGGCAACAGTCACGATGGCCATGCGGCCGAGATGGCTGTTCATCAAAAGCGGTTGGGCATCGGTATCGGATATGACACCTATGCCGGCATTGCCTGCAAATTTAGGCAGTTCCGACTCAAACTTTGAACGGAAATAGTTGTTGTCCAACGTATGGATACTACGGTGGAAACCGGTCTCGGAGCAGTATGTCGCCATACCGGCACGACGGGTGCCGAGGTGGCTGTGATAATCCACTCCGTAGAAAAGATCTGTTTTACATGGCTGTTTGGAAACAGTACCGAAGAAGCCTCCCATAATAGTTTATGTTTTAGTTTATTCTATGCCAACTCTTTTGAATATATAATCCACATTCTTGAAATAATATTCAAGTGTGAAGCATGCCGAAAGCTCCTGCTCAGAGAGAGCTGCGCTGACCTTAGGCTCTGCCTTTAGCAGAGTCTGATAATCTAGGCCCTCGCTCCAGGCCTTCATGGCTACAGGCTGAACGGTGTCATATGCCTCCTCGCGGGCGAAGCCCTTCTCAATGAGAGCATTCATGACACGTTGTGCGAATATGACTCCGTTTGTCTTGTAGATGTTCTTGAGCATATTCTCAGGATATACGGTAAGATTCTCAAGGATGCCTTTGAAACGGCAGAGCATGTAGTCGAGAAGTTCGGTGGCATCCGGCAGCATGATGCGCTCTGTGGAAGAATGAGAAATATCGCGCTCATACCACAGAGCCACATTCTCTCCCGCAGCAGCCATATAGCCTCTCATCACGCGGGCACAGCCGCATATATTCTCCGATGATATGGGATTGCGCTTGTGCGGCATGGCAGATGAGCCTTTCTGTCCCTTGCGGAATGCCTCTTCAGCCTCGCGCACCTCTGTACGCTGGGCGTTGCGGACCTCCGTGGCCATCTGCTCTATGGTCGAAGCTATGACAGCAAGAGTGGCCATATAGAATGAATGACGGTCGCGCTGGAGCACCTGTGTGCTGATATCTGCGCTGTCGATACCGAGGTGCTCGCAAACATAATCCTGGATGAATGGAGGGATATTGGCGAAATTGCCCACAGCACCGCTCATCTTGCCGCACTCCACATAATGAGCCGCAAATTTGAAGCGCTCGATATTGCGTTTCATCTCCTCATACCACAAAGCCCATTTAAGGCCATATGAAGTGATATCGGCATGAATACCGTGTGTACGTCCTATACAAGGAGTCTGCTTGAATTCCAACGCACGATTCTTGAGAACCTCAAGATACTCCTCCATATCCTTGAGGAGAATAGCATTTGCCTGTTTGAGAAGGTAGCCGTTGGCAGTATCGACAACATCAGTCGAGGTGAGACCATAATGTACCCACTTGCGCTCCTCGCCGAGGCTCTCGCTCACAGCGCGCGTGAAGGCCACCACGTCATGACGGGTCTGCTCTTCTATCTCATAGATACGCTGCACGTTGAACTTCGCGTTAGCACGGATCTTTGCCACATCTTCAGCAGGAATGACGCCGAGCCTGCTCCACGCCTCACATGAAAGGATCTCGACTTCGAGGTATGCGTTGAACTTGTTTTCTTCGGTCCATACGTCCCTCATCACCTTACGTGAATATCTCTCTATCATTACTTGTTCTCTTTAAGGAAATTGTTGATATTGGTCTCGATACGTCCAAGGACATCATCTGTCTCGGCGCCCTCGAACTTGCATCCTGTGATATGCTCATAAAGCTCCACATAACGGTCAGTGATGCCGGCCACGACTTCCGGAGTCATCTCCGGTACCTTCTGGCCTTCCTGACCCTGAAAACCGTTAGCCATGAGCCATTCGCGCACAAACTCCTTGGAAAGCTGTTTCTGGCGTTCGCCTGCTGCCTGACGCTCTTCGTATCCTTCTGCATAGAAGTAGCGTGATGAATCAGGAGTATGGATCTCGTCCATGAGAACAATCTTGCCGTCACGTTTGCCGAACTCATATTTAGTATCCACAAGGATCAGGCCCATCTTTGCTGCCATCTCGCAGCCACGGGCATAGAGGGCACGGGTATATTTCTCAAGCTGCTCATAATCCTCACGGCTCACTATACCCTGAGCGATGATCTCTTCCTTGCTGATATCCTGGTCATGGCCTTCATCAGCCTTTGTGGTAGGAGTGATGATAGGGGTTGGGAATTTCTGATTCTCTACCATACCCTCAGGCATAGCCTCTCCGCAAAGGGTGCGGTTGCCGGCCTTGTACTCGCGCCATGCATGACCGGTGAGATAGCCACGGATGACCATCTCCACCTTGAAAGGTTCGCAGCGATAGCCCACTGTGACCATTGGATCCACCGCGCTTATCTTCCAGTTGGGAATAATATCAGCTGTAGCGTCGAGGAATTTCTCCGCAATCTGGTTGAGCACTTGTCCCTTGAAAGGAATGCCCTCAGGAAGAACGACATCAAAGGCAGAGATGCGGTCAGTGGCAACCATCACGAGATAGTCATCACCGATGCTGTAAACGTCACGCACCTTGCCGGTGTATTTGGCCTTCTGGCCGGGGAAGTTGAAATTGGTAGCAGTAAGTGCTTTCATGGTTATTTTGATATTTTATGATCACAGTAAACGCAGCGTACAACGCCGTTCTCCTCATGGAACAGCGGAGTCACTTTCTCATGGGTGCTGATGCATTTGGGATTGGTGCATCTGAGCGATTTATCTTCATAATATTCAGGATGCTCCGGCATGACATGGTCCGGGTCATCCTTCCACTGAAGCAGCAGATATTGCAGAGCCATACGTACAAACTTGCCGTTCTCTGTCTGGCGGAAATATGCTGCGCGCGGGTCCGAATCCACATCGGTGGCTATCTCATTGACGCGTGGAAGCGGATGCAGAACGGCCATTGTCGGTTTGGCAAGCGCCATCTTCTCGGCATCGAGCACGAAACTGTCCTTCACGCGTTCATATTCGTCCTCATCGAGGAAACGCTCACGCTGAACTCGTGTCATATACAGCACATCGAGATCTGCAATGGCATCTTCAAGATTGCGAACCTCACGGTAAGGAATGCCCAGTTTGTCACACACATCCGTCTTGATATAGCCCGGAAGGCGCAGCTCATCCGGAGCGATAAGCACGACTTTCACATCCTTGTATCGGCTGAGGGCCTTGATGAGCGAATGCACAGTACGTCCGAACTTGAGGTCGCCGCAGAATCCTATGGTAATGCCGTCTATATGGCCGAGCTCGCGGGTAATGGTAAGAAGATCGGTGAGGGTCTGGGTCGGATGTGCATGGGAGCCGTCGCCCGCATTGATGATAGGAATGCGGCTATGAAGAGATGCCACATATGGCGCACCCTCGAGAGGATGGCGCATAGCCACGATATCGGCAAAATTTTCTACCACGCGTATCGTATCAGCGACTGTCTCGCCCTTGCTGACGCTGCTGCTCGCTGCGTCCGAGAATCCCAGGACATTGCCACCGAGCTCCATCATGGCTGCGGTGAAGCTGAGGCGGGTGCGGGTGGATGGTTCATAGAAGAGGGTGCCTAGCTTGTGATAGCGGAGCACATCACGGTATTTCTCGCGATTCTCGATGATGTCCAGGCCCAAAGCCACTACTTCATCGATCTCTTCTTTGGTAAAATCTGTAGG
>JAZRXU010000005.1:0-2077 GCA_045600345.1 Candidatus Cryptobacteroides sp.
ACTTGCAAGCTATAATCTAAAAAGGAACGACTATGCCAAAGAAGTCAAAAGAAGTGAAAATGTACTTGAGGATAAGGAACCTCTGCGGTCTCCTCGGAATGATATTGCCATGGATTGCGCTGTTCTCGGCGGGAATTGCGGAACACCCGAGCCCGGAATGGTGGTGGAGCATATCTGCGACATATTACCAGAGTCCGGCCCTCGTCGGCGTGCTTGTACCCGCCGCCATCGTGCTTATATCCTACATAGGCTATGACGACAAAGACAACATCATAACCACTCTCAGCGGCATTTTCGGCCTCGGCATCGTGCTGTTCCCATGCAAGGTCAGCTGGATTCCGGCCGGGACACCGGTAGGGTTCTTCCAGGTGCCGATGGAAATCTCGCACATCATCCATTCATGCTGTGCGGCGATATTCTTCACCCTCATAGCAATCAACAGCATATTCCAGTTCACACAGTCCGGAGGCGCAATGACAGTTCAGAAAATCAAGCGCAACCACATATACCGCGCATGCGGCTGGGGCATGATCATCCTGCTGGGCATATTCGCCATAATCAAATTAATCGGAGCACCGGGTTACCTGGTGATGATAATCGAGATCCTCCTGCTCAGCCTCTTCGGCATCGCATGGCTGGTCAAGGGTGAGGCATTCCCGTTCCTCAACGACGACTGGGGAAGAGGCGGAAGGCATTCCTTGCCCACCAGATAGGCAGCGAACGTCTCAGTGTGACGGCATAGCCGACCTTTCCATATCGTACATCTTCTGGATCAAGGTCGGTGCGACTATCTCCCGGAACTTATAATAATATTGTTTCCGCAGGGCGAGAATCTTCTCGCTCTTGTCGAAATCGCTGAGAATTTTCTGCTCGGCATTTGCTTCAGCATCCTTACCTGCCGCTGGCTGGGCTTTCATAATACGGCCGCATTCCTTTTTGTAATTCTGATACAGTGTGATGAATGCCTCGCGGTCAGAATCGCCGATCTCAAGTTGTCGGGCGACACGCACGGCAGCCATATGGATCATCTTCTGCTGCTTCTGAGGTTGGGCGTAAGTACTGATGCTCAACAAAAATGTAAAAACAACGAGTGTGACGATACGTTTCATATGCTCTATTGATTTATTTCCAGAAAAATATCGAGTCCGGACATCTCAGCCTGCCATGCGAGATATTCTTTCTCCAACCTGATATTCGTTACAGTATGAATTGAAAAATATGCCCCGAGCATCAGCACAAGTGCCGCGCACGAATACAGCGCAAATTTTCTGCGTCTGCCGATTCCGGCCGCCGCGGCCAGGGTTCTGTCAAGGCTCTTCTCGAAATAGCCTTCAGGGGTTGTCAATTTGATGTCGCTCACCTGTTTATCTCCTTTTCTACCTGTTTTCGAGCTTCGTGATAGCTAACCATAAGCGTATTGGTACTCGATCCGGTGATCCCGCTTATCTGCCCGTAGTCCATATCCTCGTAATATTTCAGACTGAATACTTCCCGCTGAAGCGGGCTCATCCGCAGAAATGCCGATGAGATGATCTCCGACACTCTCCCGGATGAAACAGGCTCTGTGCCTGCCAGCTCCGAATCAGGTAGTTTTTCCATCGTGACCACAGCCCTGCGCTTTCTGAAATAACGGTTGATCTCATTCGTGGCTATCCTGTAGAGCCACGGTTTCAGTGCATCATTGTTGCGCAGTTTCCAAAGATTCCTGTACGCTTTGATGAATGTCTCCTGAAGGATATCTTCCGCATCCTCATGCACCAGAACAATCCTGCGGATATACCAATACAGCGGCTGCTGGTACATTCGGGCAATCTCGGGGAAGGACAATCTCTGAACACTCATCAGTCAGCTAAGTTAGTGTTTTTTATTCACATACCGGACGGATGGCCTGCCCATAGCAGCGATTGTTGATCTCGTTATTATTCGTGTATTTCATATATTGGGAGAAGTACATGGTGAAAGCATTGCAAGGCTTGCTTTCAGCAAGGGAAGATGACCAATAATAGCCGTAGAGTCCGGCAAGATAGGTTCCTGTACCGGTGCGATATCCGGAAGCAGGAAGAAAAATGCTATTGCC
>JAZRXU010000006.1:0-9377 GCA_045600345.1 Candidatus Cryptobacteroides sp.
AAGGGACCGCAGAGCCATTTCAACGGCTACGACGGCTACGAGAGCGAGGGTACGACATATCAGGGCGACAATGCCGTGCAGGCATATAACTATCGTATGTGCCTTACCACAGACAAGTCGGCGATGACCCCTGTCACCAAGCCTGCCACCTACAACAGAGAGGAGTACGCGTCCATAGTGGAGGATGTATGGACAGGCCGTAACACAGGCATCGCCATGCTCGGCGTGACTGAGGAGGATATGGAGAACAACCGTGCCGTCATCGCAAAGGGCGGCAAGACCCAGATCCCCGGCGACCCCTGGGGAATGTCCAAGGTTACCAACATGGTAGCCCTCCCGAACTACAAGACCGATGCCAACAATCAGCACATGGCTTTCGTATCCACAGACCTTCCAGAGGAAAACTGGGCATGGCCTACCGCCTCATGGGAATGGAGGGACAAATTTGCACAGAGGCTGAAAGACTATACTCTCGGCCTCCTGTGGTTCGTACAGAATGACAAGGCCCTGCCAGAACATTTCCGCAAGGAATGCCGCCGCTGGGGCCTGTCCTCGACAGAATACACCGACAACGGAAACTTCCCTCGCCAGGTATATGTGCGTGAAGGCCGTCGCCTCCAGGGTACGTACCTTTTCACGGCGAACGACGCCATACCTGTGACATATGACCAGCGCCCGCCTATGCACCGCGATGCCATCACTGCCAGCCATTATGCGCTGGACTCTCACGCCGTACTCAAACGCGAGGAAGGCCGCGCCCATCTGGAAGGCTTTTTCGGCTATGAAAGCAAGGCATACAACGTTCCTCTGGGTGTCATGGTGCCTCAGAAGGTAGAGAATCTGCTCTTCCCTGTTCCGGCATCCGGCACACATATCGGATTCTCGACAATGCGCATGGAGCCATGCTGGATGGCAATGGGAGAGGCTGCGGGCACCGCTGCCGCCCAGGCCGTGGACAGCAAGCTGCCGGTGCAGTGTCTGGACATAGATTCGATCCAGGAAAAACTGGTGGACAACAAGGCCACCCTCGTATATTATCATGACGTAGACACCGACTCGCCAGACTTCAAGATGGTGCAGATCATGGGTGTCCGTGGATATATCCCCGGCTGGAATGCAAGGCTGAACGAAGTTGCAAGCAAGGATGATCTGTCTGGATGGAGACTGCTTTCCGGCATCGATGTACCGTCGGAGCTCAAGACCAGAAAGGACGTCCTGTACTATATTTACGAAAAAATCAAATAGCACATGAAGCATCTGAAGACAGCATGCAGCATACTGGCTGCCGCTATCTGTGCACTGCTCATCACGCAATGCAGAGAGAAGAAGGTCAAGGATCCGGTAGACTATGTAGACCCTTACATAGGCAATATCAGTCATCTGCTCGTGCCTACATTCCCTACAACCCAGCTGCCCAACAGCATGCTGAGAGTATTCCCGGACAGAAAGGATTATACTGACGAATACGTGCAGGGACTCCCCATAGCCATCACAAACCACAGGGAGCAGTCCGCATTCAAGCTGCTTCCGTTGCCGAATGGCAGGGTGTCAATACCCATGTCATACAATTATGACCATGAGCATATCACTCCATACAGTTTCGATGTGCAGCTCGCCGAAAACAGCATCAAGGCGGAATACGCTCTGTCACATCAGAGCGCGATATACCGCATCACATTCAGCGAAGCGAGCAGGCCTGCAATAGCCCTTTATACCGGCAAAGGCAGCCTGAACTATGACACAGACTGCATCTTCGGTTCACAGGACCTCCCCAATGACACAAGGATATACGTTTATCTGGAGAGCCAGACAAAGCCCGAGTACGTGAGTGGTGCGCCTGACATATCCAGCAACAGCTGCATCATGATGGGGTTCTCTCCGGAGCAGAGCACCGTTCTGCTCAGATACGGCATATCGTTCATAAGCTGCGAACAGGCGAAAGCGAACCTGTACAGGGAAATTGAAGGCTACGACATCGATGCCCTTGCAGCCGAAGGCCGCAAGATATGGAACAGCACACTCTCGCGCATAGAGGTGAAGTCTGACTCCGAAGAGGACAAGGTGAAACTGTATTCCTCATATTACAGGACATTCGAAAGGCCTTTATGCATCACTGAAGGCGACAGATACTTCAGTGCATACGACCACAAGGTACATGAGGGTGAAGAGCCCTTCTATGTAGACGACTGGCTCTGGGACACCTACAGGGCTGCACACCCGCTGCGCAGCATCACAGACGCCCAGACAGAAGAGCTGATACTCTCATCTTTCCTCAGGATGGCCAGACAGACTGGAGACAACTGGATGCCTACATTCCCGGAAGTCAACGGCGATTCCCGCCGCATGAACAGCAATCACGGCGTTCCAGTGGTGGCTGAAGCACTCGCGCTCGGGCTCAAGGCAGACTATATGTCGCTGTACGAGGTTTGTTCGAAGGGTATAGACGAGAAAACTCTCGCACCATGGTCAAGCAGCAAGGCTGGGTGGATAGATGATTTCTACAAAGAGCATGGATATATCCCTGCATTGAGGCCGGGAGAAGTAGAGACAGACCCTAACGTACACTTCTTCGAGAAGCGTCAGCCAGTAGCCGTAACCCTGGGTACGGCGTATGACCAGTGGTGTCTTTACCAGATTGCCCGATCACTCGACCTGACAGACGAGACAGCGCTCAGAGCATCTCACGCCCTCGACTACAGAAACATATACAATGCCCAAACCAAGTTCTTCCATCCGAAGGACAAGGACGGCAGATTCATCGAGAACATAAACTACAGCTTCTGCGGAGGACTCGGTGCAAGGGAATACTATGGAGAGAACAACGGATGGGTGTACAGATGGGATGTGCCGCATAATGTACAGGACCTCATCGACCTTATGGGAGGCAGCGAAGCCTTTGTATCCGAGCTCGACAGAACATTCAGCACACCTCTCGGCAAAAGCAAGTTCTCGTTCTACGCCATGCTTCCGGACCACACAGGCAATGTGGGACAGTTCTCAATGGCAAATGAGCCTTCTCTGCACGTACCATACCTGTACAACTATGCAGGCAAGCCATGGAAGACCCAGAAGAGAATACGCCAGATGCTCGACACGTGGTTCCGCAACGACCTGATGGGCATGCCGGGCGACGAGGACGGCGGCGGAATGACCGCATTCGTAACATTCAGCATGCTGGGATTCTATCCTGTCACACCAGGCACAGCGACATACAACATCGGATCGCCAGTATTCGAAGAGTCTGTCATACACCTGAGCAACGGCAACACCTTCAAGATAATAGCAGAAGGAGCAGACGCAGAGAACAAATACATCCAGCAAGCCAGTCTGAACGGCAAAGAATGGAACAAGGCATGGTTCAGCTATCAGGACATCAAAGACGGAGCTGTATTGAAGCTGAAGATGGGCCCGCAGCCAAACAAGTCATGGGCATCAGGCTCTGAGAATGTGCCTCCTTCGGCCTCTTTTCAAGCTGAAAATCAGCTAAAAAGATAAAAATATATGGCATGTTAATCCACACGTTAATGCCGGCATTAATAGTACCGTATTACATTTGAAAATACAAACAAAATATCACAATAAAATGAAAAGAATTTTCGTAGCGATTGCAGTGTTCGGAGCCATGGCCCTGTCGGCCAATGCTCAGACATTCACTGAAAACATGGGTACTATCCCTGTAGAGATGACCGTATCAGAGCTCAACTCTGAGAAAGGTTTCAAGAACAATGATGTTTTCACCTATCAGGGAGACGCACTTGTACAGCCCATAGGAGCATCACCTCGCAATACAGATTATGAAGACCTTTTCGGTAACAAGCCTTCCATGGGCTCGAATGTACGCATCTCTGACAAGCACAACTGCTACTTCCAGATCAACGGCATCAACACCATGGGCATGAAGAAACCTGTCGTAGGCTTTGCTATCCTCAAGGGTGTACGCCGCTTCGACGGCACAGACCTCGTCGTGGAGTATTCTACCGACGGTTCAAACTGGACAGAGCTCGGCTTCGAACCCCTTCCTACAGATGAGGGATCAGAGCTTCAGTTCATGTACCGCAAGACTTCCACTCTGCCCAATGCCGCAGTACTCTGTGTACGTTTCCGCCAGAACGGTTACGGATGCGTATTCAGAATCGACGATGTATGCGTAGGACCTAAAGCAGCCAAGAAATAATGAAAAACCTTCTTTCAAGAACCATTATTGCCGGATTTGTCCTGTCAGCGCTGCTGATGGGCGTTTCCTGCTCTCAGGAGGATGTATGCCTGTACGCCGATCCCCTCGTGGGAACAGCTGACAACGGCCACACATTCGCAGGGGCATGCGTGCCTTTCGGCATGGTACAGCCAAGCCCGGACTCAGGCAACTGCAAGTGGGAATACTGCAGCGGCTTCAACATCGCAGACAGCACACTGATAGGATTCTCACAGACCCACCTCAACGGCACAGGATGCTCAGACCTCGGAGATGTGCTGATACTCCCCTTCAGCACCGAGACCCCGGAACATGACAATCCTTATGTGAAGGAATCACTCAAAGCTGTCCCTGGCTACTGCACCGTGGATCTGTGCAACGGCATCTCCGTGGAGATGACAGCAACCGAGCATGTTGCCCTTTACAACATAAAATATGTCAAGGGAGAGAACAGAAACCTTTATGTAGACCTTCAGAACGGCATGGTCAACGGTCCCGGCAATCTCCTCTTCCACGTTTTGGAAGCGGACATCAACTATGAGGACGACTGCACGGTCAGCGGACGTCTGGTGACCAGAAACTGGACAACCAGGGAATGGTACTTCGTGCTGAAACTGTCCGAGCCTTATGTCCGCCGCACAAATCTCGAGCTCGACCCTAAGGAGAAAGCCGACAAGATGCTCCTCAGCTTTGCAGGAAAGGGCGGCAACCTGGGTGTGAAGGTGGCAATGTCCACGGTAAGTATCGAGGGCGCAAAGGCTTCGCTGGAGGCAGAGCTCCCGGCATGGAACTTTGGCGCAGTAAGGAAAGAGGCTCATGCAAAATGGCACGAACTGCTCTCTCGCGTGGAGGTCAAAGGCAGTCTGGAGCAGAAGAAGAACGTCTACACCGGTCTTTATCACCTGTATGTACAACCTAACAACATCGCCGATATCGACGGCAGCTACCGCAACGCAAAACGCGAAGTGAAGAAAGTGGCATGCGGCAACAGGTACTACTCCACCTTCTCTCTCTGGGATACTTATCGTGCAGCCAACCCATGGTACATGATCATGAACCCTGAGATGGTCGACAGCTTTATCCAGAGCATGCTTGAGCAGTATGACGCCCAGGGATTCCTTCCGATATGGGCTCTCTGGGGTCAGGAGACATACTGCATGATAGGCAACCATGCCGTCCCTACCGTAGTGGAGGCATATCTGAAAGGCTATGACGGCTTCGACGCAGAAAGAGCATATGCCGCTGTAAAAGGAAGCCTTACCACCAACCATATGCGTTCTTCGCAGTTCGACCTGCTGGACAGATACGGCTACTATCCTTTCGACATCGTCGAGAGAGAGTCCGTATCACGCACCATTGAGATGTGCTATGACGACTACTGCGCATCCATCATGGCAGAAAAGCTCGGCTACAGCGAGGATGCCGAATTCTTCGCAAAACGCGCCCAGAACTGGATGAACCTCTTCGATCCGGAGAGCCAGCTGGTTCGCGGCAAGGATTCGAAGGGCAACTGGCGCACTCCGTTCGACCGCTTTGCCCTCTCGCACGCAGCCACACACGGCGGAGACTACACCGAGGCCAATGCATGGCAGTACACCTGGCACGTGCAGCAGGATCCGGAGAAACTCATCGAGCTTCTCGGAGGAGAGGACCGTTTCGAGACCAAACTCGATTCGCTCTTCTTCCTGGATACCGTTAGCGAGAACAACACGGGCTTTGTAAGTGATGTCACAGGTCTTATCGGCCAGTACGCCCACGGCAACGAGCCTAGCCACCATGTGGCATACCTCTACCAGTTTGCCGGCAAGCCTTGGAAGACAGAGGCCCTGATACGCGAGGTGTTCGACCGCTTCTACCGTCCTCTTCCCGACGGTCTGTGCGGCAACGACGACTGCGGTCAGATGAGTGCATGGTATCTATTCTCGGCAATGGGATTCTACCCTGTGGATCCTGTAAGCGGCGAATATGTGCTCGGAGCGCCACAGATCCCGCAGATGACTCTGCATCTTGCAAGCGGCAAGGACTTTACCGTCATAGCTCACAACCTGAGCGAAGAAAACAAATATGTGGCATCCGTAAATCTTAACGGCAAACCTCTCGAAGGCTTCAAGATCCGCTACGAGGATATCATGGCAGGCGGACTGCTCGAATTTGAGATGACAGACATTGAAAAATAACAAATATATCAACATGAAAAGAAACAATTCACTGATGGAGTATGTTACTCCTACGGTAGAGCTCCAGTACGAGGAGCTTACACTGCTCTGCAACAGCACAGGTGTGGAGACTGAAACATTCATCGAAGACGAACCAATTGTCTGGTAATAAGGAGGACGAAGATCATGAGACTTAATAAAATCATTATCGCAGGCCTTTTCTGCATAGCAGCTTTTGCATCCTGCGCAAAGAATGAACTTGCATCAAATAATGACATGAAGTTCACAATCAATGTAGGTAAAGACGAAGTTGGTGAAGATGAAACCAAGGCTTATCTTGACGGCCTTACACCGGTTTTTGCTGCCAACGACCAGATTTCCGTATATGATGGTGTCAATAGAGTATTCACTACTGAAGCAGGTGGTGCATCTGCATCGTTCAACGGTACAGCATCTGCAGGTAAAGAATTTTACACCATAGTGAGTCCGTACAAAGAAAGTCATTCTTTCGGTTACAAGACTCTCACATTTGTGATTCCACAGATCCAGGTGGCAACTCCAAATGGTGTTGATCCTGCTGCTATTCTGAGTGCTGCAGTTGTAACTGACCTCAACAGCACAATTACTCTTAAAAACCTTACAGGCTTTGTAAAGATTGTCGTACCTGCCGGACTTAATGTAAAAGAAGTTCAAATCGGTGGTGGTTCATCTGTCAATACCGGTATCTGCGGTACCTTCAAAATGAATGAGGCTGGTACATTGATTCAAAATGTTTCAATGGCCAATGTTATCACTCTGGTTCCTGCAGAGGGACAGACATATATTGCTGCAGGCACATACTATGTTGCTGTTCGTCCAAAAGTTGATTATGCCGGTTTAACTCTTGCTTTTGTTGACCAGAATAATACTCTTTATAAACGCAAAACTGCTAACGTGGTCAACATCTCTCCAAACCACGTTAAGCCACTTGGTTCGTTGAACACTACAGACTTTACTGCGGAAACAAGGAAAGCCGTGCTGCGTTCATTTGGAGATGAGTCTCAGAACGGTTTCACCGGTAGACTTAAGAAACTTGCCGGCGGCGAAGGAACAGCTAATACAGATGACAACAATATTACTAAAATTGTTTTCCATGCACATACACTTGTTCCAGCTCAGGCTAAAACTGGTGCAAGCAATATTACATCAACACAACAGGGCGGATCTGCTGAAATGATTTTTGCATCTTACGCAGATGGTATTGTTGATATCTACACCGAAGCATCAGCAATCACCCTTCACGCCAACAGCGCCGGACTTTTCAGAAACTTCGCTGCATTGAAGTCTCTTGAATTCAATGATGTTACAGTCGATGCCGGCACATCATTCGAGATGATGTTCCGTAATGATCTTGCTCTGGAGTCAGTAGATTTCGGCAATTGCGATTTTTCAAAAGCATCCAGCTTCTCTTACATGTTCTCCAGTACTCAGGGAGAGGCATATTACTTAAAAGCATTGAAAGTTGTTGATTTCGGTAAAACATCTACATCTGGCGCCACCAATATGAAAGCCCTGTTTAGCGGTTGTACAGGCATTACAGAACTTAAGCTTGGTCCAAATTTCAGCATTTCACATCTTGCAGCGGATAAGAGCATGTGTAACCAGATGTTTAATCTTACAGCAAAAGATTCAAATACAGCGGCAGGACAGGGTTTGGGTCCAAAACCTACACTATATTGGTCTCAGGCTGAGTATGATCTGGTTAAAGCAGGAGGATCATTTGCCGGTAATGTTGCAATAAACACAGACCGTTTCAAATTTGTTCCTGTAACCGAATAATTCAGGCAATAATCGGCTGGTAACTTCAATATGAGAAAAGATATGAAAACCAATAAGATTCTATCTTTAATTGCATGTGCTATTGCACTGTCTGCCTGTTCCAAGGAGAAATTTCTTCAGGACGACAGGACGCAGTTTACTTTTGGAGTTACCACCGAAGAAATCGTATCTTCATCGGAAAACAAATCCGAACTGGGTCCTGACGGTCTGAGTGTGGTATTCAAGGCAGGTGACGCCGTCACCGTATTTGACGGTGTATCCAACAATATATTCACCACTGAAGCGGGTGGCTCCAACGTGCAGTTCTCAGGCTCTGCCGCTGCCGGAGCCGCCCGCTACGTGGTGGTAAGCCCCTATAATGAAAACTATTCATTTGAAGGTTCTATAGTTACCTATGAAATTCCTAACGTCCAGGTGGCGACACCCGGTTCAGTTGATCCCAAGGCACTTGTTACTGCAGGCAGAGTCCTGCAACTTGGCAAGGAGACGGTAACACTTACACCTGCTGTGGCTCTCATGAAGGTTACCGTACCTGACGGCCTCAGCGTAAGGAGTATTCAGATTGGCGGAGGCAGAGCAGCCAACATCAATATTGCCGGCAAGTTTACATTCAACACGGGCAACAACGCTGTCGGCACAATATCCGGTGAAGATTACAAGACCTTCATCACGCTTGTCCCACAGGCAGGACAAAGCATAATTGCTCCAGGTAACTACTATGTGGCTGTATGCCCTAAGACATATGATGGTCTTGTAGTGGCATATGTGAACGGAGACAGGCAGTTGTGCAAGCGCAGCACAAGCACTGGCAAGACATACAATATCGAGCGCAAGAAGATATACAGTCTGGGAGAGCTCAACACAAGCAATTATGTCGCAATCACAGGCAAGGCTGTGCTCCGCCAATATGGCAATGACAACCAGGGCGGACTGACAGGACGCCTCAAGAAGCTGGCCGGAAGCGACGGCACAGCGATAAACGACGACAACAGCATCCGCAGAATCGTTTTCCACTCTCATACACTCGTCCCATTTGCGGCAATCAATAATGATCAGACCGTATCTTCGGGCCAGCAGGGAGGAACAGTGGGAATCTACGCCACATACAATGATGGAATAGTAGATATTTATACCGAAGCATCAGCAATCACCCTTCACGCCAACAGCGCCGGACTTTTCAGAAATTTTGCCGCCCTGCAGACCATCATCTT
>JAZRXU010000007.1:0-3467 GCA_045600345.1 Candidatus Cryptobacteroides sp.
ATGCGATAACTATTCTATAAAACACGTGCCCAGTCATAAAATAGTTCTATGATTTCCCTTGGCTGATTCAAAAATTGTTGTACCTTTGCAAATGAGATTTACAATGAAGCCTGGGGCAATCGCCGAGCAAGACAGACTTCCATTTAAAATAGGACGTTTTATCATTTATGATAGGATGTCCTATATTTTTGTCCTAACGGATGGGCTACTTCATTAGAGCCCCAATGGCCACCTTCTCTAAAATCCATTGTGAATCTCAGAAAAATGGAAGTTTATCTAGCATTTGGCGGTCTCGAGCTGAAAGTCAGTTTCGGGCGCACGCAGAAACTCATCTATGTACGTGGTCACTTCCGAATGATCAACGGGTGTAGGATTTCTGTTCGGCCTCACTTCCGCAGGAAGTAGGCATTTGTCTGCTCGCCATCCGTCTTAGTCAAAGGGAGGGTCTTCCGGATGGAAGATTCTCCCTGCCACTTATATCTCCCAACATAAAGATCCGGGCCACGAGGGTCCGGATCTTTAAGAATAACAGGAATTGCTACTCTGCAAGGGTAATATTCGGCACTGTAATTGCACCTGTGCCTTTGGCTTTGTACACAATAGTCTCTTTGTTGGCTGTATTGTGGATATTGAATACCTTGGCTGCAACATTGGTAGTACTTCCTACACCACCTGCAACACGAATGTGCTTTGTCTGAGGTGCGGTAACAGTGATATTTGCCTTATTGTAGCATTTTACCTTTTCAGAAACCGTGTTGTCAGTCGATAATTCCGGCAAGGAACAGAGTGACTATAGGACGAAGCGGTGAATTGGTCGTCAGAGTGACCATCACAAGTGCTTCGCCCTTTGGCATGCCCGCCGTATCGAGGCTCACAGTAAAACGGCCGCTTTTGCCAGGAGCGATATCGGGAAATGCTGAAGGCACTGCGCCTGCAAAGTCAACATCAGCCTTATAGACTTTGAGAGTCTGCTGGCCCTTGTTTGTACAGTTAAAGCTGGCAGTTATTCTGGCACCTTGCTTTTTGTGGCCGAAAGAATAAGTATTCTCCTCAAAGACAGGACGGCTGCCTTTCTGCTTTTCCTCCCTGGACAATGAAGAGAAATTATCCGAGGTGAACGCCTTCACCTTTATGGTCTTTCCGCTGCCGACACCATTTATGACAGGCACAGCACAATAATAGTTGTAGCCCCATTTATCCGGCTGTGCACTTATGGTATAGAATAATGTCGCGTGCGCGCCCGCGGGTATGGGATTAGGCTTTACATCCACTTTCATCCCTGCTGCTACGTCTGCAAATGACAGCTTGACAGCTCTACTGCTCAGGTTCGCAATCGTGATCTGCTCGCGCCTCTCCCCTCCCTGCTCTATATTGCCACATTTGAGTTCAACCGCCTCGAGACCGACTGCTTCGCCAAATACATGGGTATAGATCTCTTTGTCAGGTTTAATCTCCTTCTGCGAGATGCCACGCATATGCAGCAGTATCGGCTTTGTCTGTCCGGCTACTTTGACCGTGATGGTCTTGTCGAAGGGATACGCACCCTCGTCATTTGTATATGTGGCCGTTATCGACGCCTTTCCTCCTGGAGCAATGGGCTCATGGCTCCATTTGGTGGTGGTACATCCGCAACTGGTGGTGACACTCATTATGCTGACTGGTGAAGAACTTACATTAGTACCCTCAAATGTGCATGTCACCGCCCCCTTGGAGATCAGCACCTGCCCGAAATCATGTACTGTCTCCGCAAAACGCAATAATTCCTTACCATTTTGAGCAGATACGCTCGCAAAAAGCGCACACAAGAAGAGTATGGATGAAAATAGACGTTTCATATTTGCAAAGATAAATAGATTTGCTTAATTTTGTTGAAACTAAATTTTTATAATTATGGCTTACAAAATTTCAAATGACTGCGTTGCTTGCGGAACTTGCATGGGCGAGTGTCCTACCGGCGCTATTTCAGAGGGCGATATTTATGTAATTGACCCTAACGTCTGCATCGACTGCGGTACTTGCGCTGATGCTTGTCCTTCAGGTGCTATCGCTCCAGAGGAATAGTCAAGGGTTAAACCAGTCATACAAAAAGCCGACCATTTCGATGGCCGGCTTTCGTTTTTTTCGTATCTTGGCAACATGAACAGAAGAGATTTCCTAAAGTATTCAACGACAAGCCTGTTAGGCTTTGCACTTGCAGACAGATTCGCGATTCTTGATGCCAGACGAAGAATTAAGAAAGGTACGGCATATTCAATAGTGATGCTGGGCGATACCCACTATGATACCGCTCCGGACACAGTATATCACACTGGATATTCCGATCCTGACCCTGTGCGCGAGGCAAACCACCGCAAAGAGTTTGCCCGTAACGCCAATATGTGGGCTGACAGATGCCCACGTCTTCTCAAACGTGCAGCATGCCTCGTGGACGACAGCACCAGAATGACCATACAGGTCGGAGATCTCATACAGGGTGACTGTGGCGATATGGCCACCCACGAAAAGTTCCTTGACGATGCATTCAACATGATGAAAGGTGCCCTGGGTGCTGTTCCCATGGTCACGGTAGCGGGGAACCACGACCTTCGCGGACGAGACGACAAAGAGGCCACGGCAGCATATGAGAAATACATGCCCGAGCGCATATCCAGGGAGCTGGGCAAAAAGATCAGCAAGACGACATATGCATTCATGATAGACAAGGATGCCTATATCTGCATAGACTTCACACACCCGGACTACGAAGAACTGGACCGGCTGCTGGAGCAGACAGAAAAAGCACGCTACACGTTCATAATCTCGCACAGTCCGCTCTTCCCATGCCAAGGCAAGTCATACAGCTGGACCCTGTTCGGCAGAAATTCCAACAAGGAGACGAGGCTTCGTTATCGTGAGCTCTTCGCCAGGAGAAACGCCATAATAATATGCGGACACACCCATACCACAGAACTTCATCAGTGGGAAGGTGACGGTGGCAAGATAACCCAGATGACCATCAACAGCGTATGGGCTTCCGAAAAGAACGCCAGATATGAGGTCATCACCGACAAGGTTGAGGACTATTGCGCAAAGAATCCCAAGAAAGGACAGGAGATGGCAGATGAGATCAAGCCATGCCTGAAGGAATGGAGCATCTCGAAGGCATGCGGATCATACAAGATGATGGTATCTGACGAAGGAGTATACGTGGACTTCTACGCAGGAGACAGTTCTGCACGCACCGAGCGCTTCATCCTGCGATAGGTGCCGAGGGTTTATAGACCGCCTTTTCGGAAAAGAATAATTGTCAAAGGAAGTGCTATCAGTGCCATGGTAGCGCTGACGGGCAGATATATGCCGAAATTGCAGTATTCAACCACCAGATAAGTTATCATCAGCAGAGCCGTACCTAGTCCCGCTGAAATGGCATACTGCACACGTATATCTCCGGGCTTTACGATAACTCTTGCAAGATTCGGCACACCGAG
>JAZRXU010000008.1:0-13363 GCA_045600345.1 Candidatus Cryptobacteroides sp.
GGTCCCAACTTTGTGGCCTGCTACAATTGGATAAAGGAATATGAGCCGACCCGTCCGGTCCAGTACGAAGGTGCCAAGGATCGTCCTGACCATTGCGACATATACTGCCCGATGTATCCGGACTACAGAGAGTTGGAGCATTATGCAGAGAATCCGAAAAACAACCGTCCGTTCATCATGTGCGAGTATGCTCATGCAATGGGTAACTCCGAGGGCGGTTTCAAGGAATACTGGGACATAATCCGTTCCAGCGCACCGCTGCAGGGCGGTTTCATCTGGGACTTCGTGGATCAGGCCGTGTATGGCGTGAACGATGAAGGGAAGCCCATCTTCCAGTACGGCGGCGATGCCGGACGATACCCGGCATCGGACGGAAACTTCAACTGCAACGGTCTTATTGCGCCTGACCGCCGCTATAATCCTCACGCATACGAGGTGCGCCAGCAATATCAGAACATCTGGGCTACTCCAGTTGATATCAACAAGGGTACATTCAATATCTACAACGAAAATTTCTTTACAGACCTGTCTGCGTACGAACTCCATTGGACAATCTTTGCCGATGGTAGATACAGTTGCGAAAATAAGGAGGCTATCCCGGCAGTTGCTCCGCAGATGACAAAGAAAGTTACCTTCCCGAAGATTGCGAAAGCACTGGCAGACGTGAAGAAGACTTCGCCGGCCGGCTGCGAGATTACGCTCGGTCTGGAGTTCTGCCTGAAGGAGGATACTCCTCTTCTGAAGGCCGGATATGCCGTGGCCCGTGACCAGTTTACTGTCCGTGCATACGGGTTCCCGACAGCAGAGCAGGTTCTGGCTGAGACCGGTGCAGGGAATGTTGATGATGCTCTGGCATGGTTCATGATTGAGTCTGACGGTGTGGCATACACGTTCAACCGCCGTTCCGGCTGGATAGACTATATCGATGTGGATGGCCGTCAGGTGACAAAGAAAGGCTACAGCCTGAAGAGTGATTTCTGGCGTGCTCCGACCGACAATGATTTCGGTGCAGGACTGCAGCGCAGAATGAGCGCATGGAAAGAGCCTGCAAGCCGCATGACTTCGTTCGATGTCATACGCGAGGACGACAAGGTCATTGGCGTGGATGTGAAATATGACATGACAGGTGTCAGTTCCCAATTGGAGATTTCGTACAGAATAGCAGCAGACGGCAGTCTGGCAGTGACTCAGAAACTCATTGCGGATGAGGCAAAGGCTGACCTCTTCCGTGTGGGTATGACTCTGGTCATGAACAGGGAGTTCGACAGAATTGAGTATTACGGCAAGGGACCTCACGAGAACTATTCGGACCGCAATTCTTCGGAATGGTTAGGGCTCTACCGGGAGAACGTGGCTGACCAGTATTTCCCATACATCCGTCCTCAGGAGTCAGGCAACAAGACAGACGTGCGTTACTGGAAGGTTGTTGATTCTGAGGGTAAGGGACTTGAATTCTATGGAACGGAACCACTCTCGATGTCGTCTCTGAACTATCTGACAGAAGATCTTGATGAGGGAATGAACAAGCATAACATGCATTCTGGTGATCTGACCCCGCGTAACTTCACTGTGGTTCATATTGACAAGGTGCAGTATGGTCTGGCCTGCGTGAACAGTTGGGGCGCAACCCCGCTGGATCAGTACAAACTGCATCCCGGTACATACGAATACACTTTCGTAATCCGTCCGGTCAGATAAAAACGAACCGGTATGGTTGATTGGCTGAAACTATACGACAAATACTACAACGACAACAAGGCTTTGTACGACCTGCTTCTGACACATAGCAGATGTGTGGCGGACAAGGCTTTGGATGTCCTGAAAAGACATCCCGAAATTCAGGCGGATGCTGCTTTCGTGGAAGAGGCGGCGATGCTGCACGATATTGGCATATTTCTTACGGATGCGCCTCCAATCCACTGCTTCGGAGATAATCCGTACATAGCCCATGGCTACCTTGGTGCGGAACTGATGCGAAAGGAGGGGCTTCTGCGTCACGCTCTTGTCTGTGAGAGGCATACGGGGACAGGATTGTCTGAGGAGGAGATTATCGCCCGGAATCTACCGGTGCCGCACATCGACATGCGTCCCCGCTCCACAGAAGAGATTCTGATCTGTTACGCAGACAAGTTCTTCTCCAAGACACGCCCGACAGAAGAGAAAAGTCCCGAAGGCGTGGTACGCAGCCTCGCCAAATTCGGCGAAGAGGGTATCCTGCAGTTCCGGAAATGGCATAAGATTTTCGGATAGAGCCCTGATTACTAACCGGGACAACGGCACAATTGTCGTACGATTCTACACTTGAAAATAAGGTCAATGCATACCCGGTAAGTCCAAGCATACACCAACCCACTCATTCCGTGTATGTAAGCCTCATAACTTCTTTCGCTGTGACATAATTTTGCCGTAAGCATGCTTGAAACCATTGACTTCGTACTGCTTCTTTCCGAAGAAGCCATACATCAACATCATCAAAGTGGCTGATAATCAGCTTGTCTTATACTGAAACAAATTAATCGGACTCACGTTATGATAATATTTTTTCCCATTAATGCATATATTGCGAAAATATGACTACTTTTGCGGAAGTCACTACCAATACTATGTTGTTCCTGCAGGGGATAACTTAGTGTTATTCAGGTAGGGACTGACATAGGAAAGGCGTTGGCATTACGCTTTATCCGCGGCTTCCGGAACATCGAACACTCAGGCAAGCTAACAGCGCGATAAAGGCAGTGAGCGACGCCCCACATACAATTGTGAATTTCAGCTATGCTGACCACGTTCGGCAATTGTATAGTGCGGGCTTCGTCATTGCTATCTACTGTTAGAGGCAAGTTCGATGGCCACGGAAGCGGGATAGCAAGTGATTGAATCCCGCCTTTTTTGTGTCCTCAGACCATGTGACTATTATTGTAAAAAATTAAAAATAAGAATGTTATGAAGAAGTCTCTATTTGCAGTAGTTTTGACCTTAATGGCGATATGCGTAGTGAATGCACAGACAGACCGCAAGGCAGTTGCCAAGATGACAGAAAAGGAATTGAATGACAAAGCCAGTAAGGCGGCTCGCAAGGAGGCCAAAAATCTTGCGAAGGATGGCTGGCAGGTTGCTCCGGGAGCCCTGCCCATAGACAAACAGCTTGACAAGACCTACAGGATGCAGTATGAGCAGGATGATTATGGCTACCCGAAGTATATAATGGGTGAAGCAATGAGTATCGGTCAGAATTACGATGCTGCCAAGATGCAGGCTTTGGAGCTGGCAAAGCAGAATATGGCAGGACAGATTCAGACTGAGGTTACTGCGCTAATTGAAAATACTGTTGCAAACAATCAGCTTGGCGAGGAAGAGGCTGCGTCTGTAACCAAAAGCGTGATGGCAAGCAAGAACCTGATATCCCAGAGCATAGGTCGTGTAATCACTGTTATGGAAGTATATCGCACGGACTCAAAGACCAAGAACAGGGAAGTGCTGGTACGCATAGCCTACAACAGCGACATGGCAAGAAAAGCGGCTATCAATGTTGTAAAGAAGGAGCTTGAGCAGGAGGGTAAGGATCTGCACGGCAAATTGGATAAACTGTTGGAGAACAATTAAGTTCTTGTCCGTATGCGCTGTTCTCCGCTTATCACCCTTTTATCAGTCCTGTTAATGTCTTCACTCTCCCTCAGCGCCCAGCGTACTGAGAAGTGGTGTGGGGAGTATATTTATTACGGTTCCATTTATGAGACACCCGGACTGGCAAAACAGAAAGCACTTGAGCGTGCGCAGATACAAGCTGTGGAAGAGGTGTTCGGGCTCAGTGTCTCGCAGAGCAACTTCACCAATGTAAACAATACGAATGGTAACTCATCCATAGATTTCACCTCAATAGGCGGAAGCGATGTGAATGGCGAATGGATAGAGACTATTGGCGAACCGGAATACGACATCTCCGTTGGTGACGAATTTCTTGTTGTAAAGGTTAACGTGTGTGGTCGTGTCAGAGAGATTGTCTCCGCACCGATTGATTTCTCTGCACACCTGCTTCGCAATGGAGTTGAGGACAAATTCGAGGACTACGATTATTTTGAAGGCGATGACCTGTATCTGTCATTCGTGTCACCTGTCAACGGATACCTTGCCGTCTATCTGTTGGATGATGGCGGAGAGGCATATTGCCTGGTGCCATACAGCGGAATGCACGATGGCGTTTTCAATGTCAGAGCGGACAAACGTTATGTGCTGTTTTCGGAGAAATGCGCAGAAGGTACTCCTGAAGAGACGTATGTGGATGAACTCTATCTGACCTGCGACAAGGATATAGAACATAATCAGGTGTATATAATCTTTTCACCGAACAAGTTTACGAAGGTAAATGACAGCGATGGAGGTCTGGATGCAACGACAGAGCATATCCTGCCACGGCACCTCAATAATCAGAATTTTCACAAGTGGCTTTCCGCATGTCGCAAGCACGATAAGGATATGCGTGCAGACAAACGGATAATAACGATAAGAAAAACCGGGCTCCCGTTATGAGAAGGTTCCTTGCTTTCAATGTAGTATGCATATTATCTGTCACGCTTTTTGCACAGAACACATATCAGGAGATTTTCGATGAGTTCTCGCGCAATGTGAAAAGCGAATTCTACAGTTTCAGGGATAAATGCAACAGCGACTATGCAGCGTTCCTTGAGGCCAGTTGGAAATCGTTCAATGCCTGTGAGGCTGTACCGGAACCATACGAGGAGCAGGTCCCGCCTGTGATATACGAGATACCTGAGCCAGCCCCGGAGCCGATTGTCGAGCCCGAGCCTGTCATCGAGCGGGAAAGACCGATTGTGGAGGTCATTCCACCTGTAGAGCCGGTTCCTCAGCCACAGCCGGTTGAACCCATCCGGGAAACCCCTGTCGTAGAGGCTGATGTTTTTGAGTTTTCATACTTGGATATGCGGCTGAGTGTCAGGGCAGGTAGCGGGCTTATGTTTCAGTTACCATCGGTAAGGGCAAAAGACATTTCAAAAGGGTGGAAACAGCTTTCTGCTCACGATTATGATAATCTCATTGTGGATTGCCTCTCCATCCGTGACAAATATGCATTGTGTGATTGGGCATATCTGCAGATGCTCAAGTCCTTTGCTGTCTCATTCCTTGGCAATGGGGACGGTGCGACACTGCTCACGGCATATCTGTATGCACAGTCAGGTTACAAAGTCAGATTAGGTACATCTTCCGGTCATCTGTATCTGCTGTACGGAACTAAGTATTTGATTTATGGGAAGTCTTATTATCAGTTTGACGGCAGTTATTTCTTCGTATTGGACAGTGACCTGAATAAGATGGATATAGCGGACTGTCCTTATCCCGGGGAAAAAGATATGTCAATTGCTATATCAAAAGAACAGATGCTCGGTGACAATTGCTCGGATTCGAGACATTTTGAATCTGACAGGTATGCGATTGCTTCGGACTGTACGGTCAATCGCTCGCTGCTGAAATTCTATGACGGATACCCCACGGCCGAGATAAATGGCAATTCCTTGTCCAGATGGGCTATTTATGCAGAGGCTCCCGTCAGTCGGGGCGTGAGGGAGGAACTTTACCCGGCTTTGAGAGAAACTGTCAGAGGAAAAAATGCGCTGGAGGCGGCTGATATGCTGCTGGATTTTGTTCAGAATTCACTCGTGTATGGATATGACGATGAGATTTGGGGAGGCGACAGAGCTTTCTTTGCAGAAGAGACACTGTATTATCCCTATTGTGACTGCGAGGACAGATCAATACTGTATTCCCATCTGGTGAGAGATTTATTGGGGCTGGACGTATTGCTGGTCTATTATCCGGGACATCTGGCCACGGCAGTCCATTTTAATGAACCCGTTGACGGGGATTATTTAGTGGTTGGTCAGAAAAAATATACTGTTTGCGACCCGACATACATCGGAGCTCCGGTAGGTGAGACTATGCCGGGGATGGATAATTCCCAAGCGAGAGTGATATTGCTACGCAGGTAATTGCAGACGCATAATATTTGAATATTCAATAGAAGTAACATATATGGTAAGAACCTATCGTTTTTCATTAGTGGCAGTGCTGACGCTCATTCTGTCCATTCCTGTTTTCGGGCAGGAATACCGGCGTTATGAGCAGAAGACAGAACTGCTGGAGTTTGACAATTACCGTTACGACATAGTGGGGCGTGACAGTAACAGTGTGCGAAATCAGATATCAGCTGCTATGCTGCGACCGGGATGTGAGATTGCCGATGTGCAGTTCAGTCCTGACGGTGCATATTATGCGATTCTGCTCAAAAGGGGAACAAAACAGGATGTGCGTCTGTACGACTATTTTGCCGCATATTACAGGAACAAGTATATGGCAGAACTGAAGCACAGGGGTTTTGTTCCTACTGCAATGTGCTTCACACCCAGTGGAAAATACATTCTCGTGGCAGATGACAAGGGCATACTGCACAGCTATGACCTGACTTCGAAAAAGCTGAACAGAGGGCGCTGGAAAGACAGTAAGATAAAACTCCAGTCGAACGAGGTTATGACTCTCGGTTTCAAAGCCTCAAGGATTGTAGTCAGCAGTGATGAAAGATATGTTGCTGCTGCCTCCGACCATGAAATCATAGTATTCTCATGGAGTAATCATAATCAGATAAGGGCCATCTACTCCGATGCTCCAATTGTGGCGGTTGGTTTCCCGAAAGACAATTCATATCTGGCGGTACTTGCATCAGACGGCAGTATGTCATTGTACGATACACAGAATTTTGCTTTTAAAACCAGTGTCAATGCTCTCGGAATGGCTCGTCAGATGGCCATTCATCCCAACAGCAAATACATCGCTGTGGTGACTTCCGACAATGCCGTTGCCGTAGTCAATACCATGGACATTGAGGACAGGCAATATGTTTTCGATGACGAGGGAGGTATCAATGACGTATGTTTTGTGGCGGACAACAGCACCTGGCTCGGCTACAATACGTCCGGTAGCTTTGTGTTCCGTGAGATGAGCGAACTTAACCCCAATTTCCGTCAGTTGCTGAATGATGAGCTGGCTGACAGGATGGAAGAGTGGCTCAAGCGTATGCCCGACGAGACACTCGAAGAGTACAATCTCCGTGTCAGCGAGGAAAACCGTGCTCTTCAGATATCGCTGTTCGAGGAGGAGATAGCCACCCGTCTGGCAGAAAACAAACTGTACAGTGAGCAAATCACACTAGGCGGTTACAACTACAACGAGGGGATACTTGCCATAGAGGTCGCCTCAATGCCATCCATCTATCTGAACGTGCCGGAGGACGAACTCTACAACTTCGCATCGGCAGAACAGTTGGAATTCCGCAACGCACGATATGCACTTACGGAAGCTGACCATTTCGAACTGGTCTATGTGGATGTGGTCAACAAGGTGACAGGTGCTACATATACCTACTCCAACCGTGAGAGAAAGTCGCTGGAATACCTGACATTAGACAACAGCTATGTCCCGCTGGATCTAATCCAACTGTCCAATATGCAGGAACTTACACTTGAGAATATCAGAAATGATGTCATGACAGACGCTCAGTCCAAGAATGTCAAACTGGAGCATACGAATATTGCCGTAACGACCAAGGTCGTGCCTGGCACCGACGGGAGCGGCAATCGTATTATGAACTACAGGGTAGGATTCTCGTACGATGTTGACAACCAGTTCTCAGCTGTAGAGGATTTTGCAGCAGGAAAATACAGAATATCGGAGTCCGGTGCGGCATCATCCATGGTTGAGATTATCGCTCAGGCGTTCAAGGGTGAGTTCGCCAGGTATATCAAGGAAGGCGGTAAGGTGAAAATTGCAATCACCGGAATGGCCGACAATCTGAAGATAAACCGTGCTATTCCATACGATGGCTGTTATGGAGAATTTACAGCCGAATCTGTACATAGCGCAGAGGGTATGAGAAACATAACCGTGACAAGTGCAAACGGTATATCTCAGAATGACCAGTTGGCGTTTGTCCGTGCTGCGGGTGTCAAGGACTATATCGCACGCAATATCTCTGAATTTAGAGATATGGATACTGAATACGAATACCACATTGAACTTGCAGATGAGGCTGGAGGTGCATTCCGTAGAATCACTGTTACATTCACCTTCATAGATGCTTTCTGATTATGAGACGTACTATATATATGATAATGTGCATGCTGGGATTCTCTCTGCTTTCTGCCGGTCAGAATACAGAGAGTGCCTGGAATGCATACTCGCAGTTTGCCACTCTGGCATCGGGCGGAGGAGACAAGGGCGAACTCTATAATGCACTGAACAAGTGCTACGAGGAACATGTTGCACTTGTCGGAAGCGTGCGCTCAGGTACTGAGGAATATCAGATGCTCCGCGACCATCTGAAGAGTATGTGGCCGTATTTCCAGAACGGAGCGGCCTATTTCTCGCAAAATGGCATGAACTCCAATGCCGTCATATTCGCTCAGGCGTACGTGGATATACCCATGATGGAAATTTTCGCTGGTGATTATTTTGAGAAGACGGACTATTATCCCACCATGGTGTATTTTGCAGCCTCAGGACTCTACAACAACCGTAATTATGAGGCCTCGATCAAGTATTTTCAGGAATATATCAAGACGCATGAGAATAAGCACAGACGGGATGTGTATCTGTATATGTCACAGGCATACACGGAATCACAGAGGTATTCCGAGGCTCTTGATGTGCTGGCCAGTGCCTCTGCGGAATATCCCTCGGATTACAATCTGCTGTCACGAGCCATAAATATCTGTCTGGATACCAAGGATAATTCGAGCATTCAGCCATATCTGACCAAGGCTATTGCCATCAAACCCAATGATGTCACCCTTCTGAACATTCAGGGAAAATCGCTGGAAGAAATAGGTCGATACGAAGAGGCTGTGGAAGTCTTCAGGAAACTGATACAGCTCAAACCCGGCAGTATGGAGGTATCGCGTCATCTGGCAGTAAACTATTACAATGCAGGAGCTATGATTATCAATACGGAAGTCTCCGCAGAAACCGGTAAGGGCAAGAAACTTCTGAACAGTCCCATGAAGCAGGCCAAAGATTATTTCCAGCAGGCAATACCATATTTGAAGAACATCGTTGATAACGAGCCTATGGCTTCGCAATTCGTAGCTGCACTTGCTGTGGCATATCACCAGACCGGCAACAGCAAGGAGTTTGAGAATGCAAACAGCAAGCTTGTCTCGCTGGGCTACGAACGTGTTACCGCAACAGAATTGCCATCGGTAATCAATCTGAACGGGACTGCCACATCAGCATCATTTGCGCAGAACCAGTCCGTGCGTCAGCAGAATGTCTCACCGGCGGTATCGGTCGCCCCTGGTGATATCCCTACATTCCCCGAGTATGCGCAGGAATACATAGAGAACATCATATCGAAGTGGCAGGAGAAAGACCCGTACGAGACAGTCAGTGAGTATCAGGCCCGTGTCAATGTCACGACACGCGATGCCAAGGTGCTCGAACTGAGTAAGGAAGCTGAGAACAGCTACATCAGCCGCTATGCCGGCAATCTGCGTGTCAGCGATTTCTCCCTGAAACCGTACGATGCCGAGAATGAGGTCTTTCTGGCCGAATCACGTTATGGCGAGGTAATAATTCCAGTGCCGCGCTCCAACAACGAAGCCCGAATGTTTGAGAGCAACTGGAGCGGTGTGTCGCTGGTTCAGCCGGAGTTCTGCATTGACGGTGACAAGCTGGCCATAAAGTCGCTCACATTCAGAACACCGACAGGCAAGTCCTATCATTATGACAATGCCGGAGCTCTGAACTATACGGTAGCTAAGGTAGATGTCAACTTTGGAGATATAGATTACTCCGGCCTTACGGCTCAAACCACGACTCAGCATAACAAAGTCAATAAGAATACTGTCAGTGTCGGAACTTCCGATGTGGATGTCAATATCCCCAAGACATCGTACAGAAATGACAATACGTTTGCAGTGATAATAGCCAACGAGAACTACGAGATGGTGGAGAACGTATCTATGGCTGTGAACGACGGCAGGACTTTCGGCAAATACTGTGAGCAGACACTCGGTCTGCCAGAGAGCAACGTGCGTCTGTATGAGAATGCCACATACGGCTCCATGCTGCGTGCTATGCGTGACATAAGCGGTATTGCAGATGCTTATAAGGGTGACCTGAACGTGATATTCTACTATGCAGGCCACGGCATACCCGATGAATCCACCAAGGATGCCTTCCTCCTTCCTGTCGATGCTGACGGCCGTCAGACGGAGGCCTGCTATTCACTGGCCAAACTGTACAATGAGCTGGGAACACTTGATGCCAAATCGGTAGTCGTGTTCCTCGATGCCTGTTTCAGTGGTGCCCAGCGCGATGGCGGAATGCTGGCATCAGCACGAGGCGTAGCAATAAAGTCCAAGCCAGAGCAGCCTCATGGCAATATGATAACGTTCAGTGCCGCCTCGGACGATGAGACAGCCTTCCCTTACGAGGAGAAAGGCCACGGTCTGTTTACATATTATCTGCTCAAAAAACTGCAGGACACCAAAGGTGATGTCACATTGCAGGAACTGGGCAACTATGTGACTGAGCAGGTCAAACGTCAGTCCATAGTCATAAACCACAAACCGCAGACTCCAGTTTTGAACGTATCGGCTTCGATGCAGGACAACTGGCAGAAATTCAAACTTGTACGAAAATAAAACAACACGATATGCAAATCAGAAAATTTTCAATCACTCTCTTAGCGTTCTGTGCCGTTATATCGGGAGTCGCAGCACAGAACACCTATAAGGGAACTGTTACGGACAGAAAAGGCAATCCCATAGCCGGCGTCCGTGTCGCAGACAAGAGTGGCGTATTCACCACTACAGACATTTATGGTCAGTATGAGTTTACTCCGCAAGGCAAGCCAGGGCGGCTTTCATTTGCCCTTGTAGGCTTCAATCCGCGAAAAACCGGTATGAAGCCTGATATGAATGTCAGGATGATTAAGTCCGGTGTATTCAATTCACCTAATTATGGTAGCCACTTTTTCCTTGGAGTCCAGGTTGCCACGGCAGAGAAGAGTATGCGCGCTCCAACTATCGGTATCAATTTTGGCACGCTGATGAACCGCTGGGGCTGGTATATTGATTTCCTTACGCCTGCATTCCAGTACGGAAGTTCTGTTCCTGAATTTGCTCAAGAGGATTTTGTGATCCGATCAGACAGTCATAATAGTTATAGTGAACACTATGACTGTCTTACCGGCAAACGTTACTCGTACGCCTGGCATATGAGCATCGGTGTAATGATACCGTTTCCGTTAATCAATTCGCTGTATCTCGATGCAGGAATGAGAATCTCGGAGAAACGTGTATATGAAGAAGTGGCGACTAATTATTATGAACCTAGAAGTGTTTATGCAAGCAGGTTAGGCTATTCCGTGGAGTTCGGCCTTTCGTACAGAATATCCCACATTATGGTTAATGTCAAGGGTGGATATAACTTAAATGACATCGATGAAGGCCGTTATGCCAATCTTCCTTCAGGATACGATATGAAGAAATTTGATTCGCTCAGCTTCGGCCTTAGTTATATCTTCTAAAAAACAGAAAGCAATATGAGAAAATACATCCTATTCATACTGGCAGCCATTGCGGTAGCCTGCGAGCCTACAGAGTTTGACAATGGCGATGCCGTACTCACCACCGGTGATGCTGTAGAGATTACTTCCAGCTCGGCATATCTTTGTGGCGAGATTGTGTCATCGCAGCCTTGCTCCGTATGGTTTGAACTGTCTCCGGACAGCACTATGACCGACAGTTGGACTACCGGCTCAACAATACTGGAAAGTGAAGACCAATCAAGCGAGGTCATGTTAAGTGCTGTAAAACTGAATCCGAATACCACCTACTATTATCGTCTTTGCGGTAAGATTGTTTACGATGGTTACTACATGCTTGCCCGAAAGGGAGAGATACGCTCATTCACTACAGACAAGTATCCGCCTGCCAAGGCTAAGATATATCTGAACAGTCCATCTGGGGATGATTTTGTGGATTACTTCGTAGTAGAGAACGGAGAAGTGGTGGAACGTAGCCCTAGGCATCTTCTTGACGGATACGACAGCAGTCGAGAGATGATGTATATCAATACAACTACAGCCATATCCAATGCAGACATCTATATGTGTCAGTTTACAGATACGGATTTGTCCGATTACAGGTCTGTCAGCTTCAACTTGAAGGACGGTCGTCCGTTCTATTACGGTCATACCACAGTCAGTTCCATGGAGCCTGAGGCAGTGTGCGAAATGAGGCCTGCCACCTGCGAGGTCAGGTTCAACATCGCCTGCAAGTCGCAGAACGGCTATGTGGATGATGGTGGCATCTATCAAATGTCACTGGTTAATGCAGACGGTGGCAAGACTCTGCCAATCTGCTCATCCGCGACCTGCGACTTATCGACTGGACATGTTACAGGTGTTACTGATGCAAAGGCTACAGTCAGTGCATATACTGAGATCTGGCTGGAGGATACCAATGATAGGCAGGAAGCATCATTTCCAGCAGTGATTCCCGCAACAGCCGGTGAAGGCGAAGCCGAACTGGTGTGCTACGTAAAATCACTAACTGTAGATTCACCCATCAAGGTGGCCATGCCTGCTTTCGAGTGGCGCGATGGCAATACATTCACCTACGATTTAACAATCAGCTATACAGCTCAGGGTGTAGAGCTTGCCATAGAGAGTGTGACAGTCACACCGTGGAACGAACACGATGAGGACGATATTGAGATATACAGATAATTATAAAACAAGAAATAGATATGAGACAACACCTATTAAAGTCTTTCAATCAGGTTTCGTTCCTCTGTCTTACGGCAATATTGCTGTTTGCGTCGTGTTCCAAAGAGGGGTACTCACATATTGAAGTTGCCGACAGACTTCAGATTGGGCTGGCCACTGTGTCATCGACACGCGCAAGCATTGTCGAGGGCACTACATTGCCGTACCTATCAAGATTCGGCATCTTTGCACTGAACTCTAACACCCTCGACACACTGGATAATGGCTACAATGTGCCTGTCAAATACGATGGGGGCGAATGTAAAACTGACAATATCGTACTGCTTCCAAAAGGTACCGATGTTATGGTATATGCATATTATCCGTACAATTCCCATTCGGTAGAAATTTATTCTGCTGATCGATTCGGGATATATACCCCAGAACAAGAAGATGTTCTGGTTGGCAAAAGTGTTGATGCTTCAGGCAAGACTGCATACGCCAGAGCCGACAAGAAACCCAAAGTAAACATCAACTTCCAGCATGCTTTGTCGCGCATCCACCTCACATTCCGCAAAGGCGCGGAAT
>JAZRXU010000009.1:0-3099 GCA_045600345.1 Candidatus Cryptobacteroides sp.
GAAGGTACAAGGTCCAGAGATACCGCTTCATATCCATAATCATGAGCCGCAGCCGTTACGCCGCTCCATATCTGGGAGACCTCGGGGTAATCCAGCTTGGAACTTACTGCGATGGAGACTCTGAGCGTCTTCGGGGTTGCAATATTCGAGAACAGCTCTCCCGTCACAAGTACTACCGACTTATATCCAAGATGCTTGAAAGGGAAGAATGTAAGATCGAAGTCTATGCCTTCCATCAAAAGGCGCGATGCGGTAAGAGCATAACCCTCGCCGCTTTTATAATATGGCATATTGCCACACTGCCTGTAACCGCAATCCTCGTATAATTTTGCTATCGCACCCTGAGTGCCAAGTTCCTTAAATGTATCCATTATTTGACTATTTTCCATTTGATGCCCATCGCGTCGAGCGCATCCGTAAGCATGACATTCACACGAACCTTGAATTTATGACTGAGGAAGTCCACGGTATGACCGGTCTTTGGATCGCGCATAAGCACAGTCACAGAAGTAGGTCCCTTCGATTCCTTGAGAAGCGACGCCAGAGCTTTCACGTCCAGATATTCCTCCGCCAGTATATTTATTCTCAGCTCCTTGATTTTCTCTTCCGCCACATTGCCCAGCATCATCACTTTCTTCATCTTGAACGCATAGTCCGGATCACCCTTCTCCTTGCGTTCCTCGGGACGTATGAAATATTTTTCTGCTACCTGGCCCTCTATGAAAACCGCGTTGTGAACCTGGAACAGCGGAGCGAAAGGCTCATAATCCCTGCCGTTGAGGCGCAACTCATACGCACCATCGAAATCCTCAATCACCGCGCGACCCCAGTTCTTACCGTTAGCTGACACACCGCTTTCGAATGATACCACGTATCCTGCAATATTCACGTTACCAGGCTTCTTCGCTGCCTGTGCCGCTGCTATGACGTTAGGCAGTTCGGCGCATGAACATGAGGTAAACTGTTCAATTTCGAGCCTGTACATGTCGAGAGGATGCGAACTCAGATACATGCCTACGAGATCCTTCTCCAGGCGCAGGAATTCCATGATATCCGGCTCACCCTTCAGAGGCGGAATCTCAGGGCGCTGAGGCTTCATCTCCTCAGAATCGCCAAACAGAGACATACCGGCATCGAAGCTGTCGTTGCTGTACATCTGGGCGTAACGCACTATGGCATCAATATAGGTTTCGCCGTTCGGCATAGGCATGCGGTACTGCATGCGAGGGATGCCGAAACTGTCGAATGCACCGCTGTAGAGCAGGTTCTCGAAAGTGCGCTTGCTCATCATCTTGCTCATCCTTTCCACGAAATCATAGATGTCCGTGAAAAGACCATTCTCCTCCCTCTCGGCAAGCAGTGCCTGCACCACATTGTCGCCGAAGCCCTTTATACCGCCGAGGCCGAATCGTATATCACCTTTGGCATTTACAGTGAACTTGTTATATGACTCGTTCACATCCGGACTGAGTACACGTATCTTATGTGCCTTGCAGTCGGCCATGATCTTTTTGATCTCATCCATCTTGGAGAGATTGCAGGTAAGGTTGGCCGCTAGGAATTCCGCAGTATAATGAGCTTTAAGATAACCTGTCTGGTAGCTGACCCACGCATAACATGTAGCGTGACTCTTGTTGAAGGCATACTGGGCGAACTTCTCCCAGTCCTTCCATATCTTGTCGAGGACCTTCTCCGGGTGACCGTTTGCCACACCGTTCTTCATGAACTTCTCCTTGAGCTCCTGCATCACGGCAATCTGCTTCTTACCCATCGCCTTGCGGAGCTTGTCCGCCTCACCTTTTGTAAACGATGAGAGCAGCTGACTCAGCAGCATCACCTGCTCCTGGTACACCGTGACGCCATAAGTATCGGCCAGATACTTCTCCATGACAGGAAGGTCATATTCGATAGGCGCAACGCCGAGCTTTCGGTCCACAAAATCAGGAATATAATCCATAGGGCCCGGACGATACAGCGCGTTCATGGCTATAAGGTCCTCGAAACGCGTAGGCTGCAGCTTCTGGAGCCATTTTTTCATACCCGGAGACTCGAACTGGAACACACTGTCGGTGTCACCGCGTCCATAGAGCTCGTATGTCTGAGGATCGTCGATAGGTATCTTCTCGATATCGAAAGTTTCGCCGCTGCGGGCAGCGATATTGTTCATACACTCCTTGATGATACTCAGGGTATTCAAGCCCAGGAAGTCCATCTTCAGCATGCCGACCTCCTCTATGAAATGGCCGTCATACTGGGATATCCATATATCTTCGCCCGTCTCCTTGTCCTTTGCCACGGAGATAGGAATATAGTCTGTCAGGTTGCCTCGGCCGATGATGGTAGCGCACGCGTGCACCCCCACCTGCCTTATCGAGCCTTCCAGCTTCTCTGCATATTTGAGAACCTCCTTGATAAGAGGCTCACCATTTTCAAGTTCCTCCTTGAACTCCGGCACGAGACGGTAGCAGTTCTTCAGGTTGTTCTTCACATCCACCTCTTCCATACCCTTCTGGAACCACTTTTTCTGCTTGATCATAGCCCCAGGATTATCCGGATCCTCTGTCTCGACTTCTTTTTCGAAAGATTTGAAGCCAGGCTTGAGCTCATCGAGCTTAGGGTTGAACGGGTATTCCTTCTCCACCTTCTCGCTGAGGCGGTCAGGCACCATCTTGGTCAGACGGTTGCTCTCGTCTATGCTCAGCTGTGAGATTCGCGCCACATCCTTGATGGCACTCTTTGCTGCCATTGTACCGAAGGTGATAACCTGCGATACATGTTCGTTGGTATATCTCCTCTTTACGTAATCGTGCACCCATGGCAGGTTCTCGAAGTCCACATCGATATCCGGCATGCTTATGCGGTCCGGATTGAGGAACCTCTCGAACAGAAGGTCATATCTTATGGGGTCGAGATTGGTGATACCAAGGCAATACGCCACTACGCTGCCCGCGGCAGAGCCACGTCCGGGGCCTACATACCAACCTGCATTACGTGAAGCGACAATATAATCCTGGACTATGAGGAAGTAGTCCGGAAAGCCCATGCGGCATATTGTCTAAGTCGGATCGTAGCCATGTCGTTCTGTGAGCCAAGGAGTTG
>JAZRXU010000010.1:0-3708 GCA_045600345.1 Candidatus Cryptobacteroides sp.
GGATCACAAGTATCGCATCATCGGCTCACTTTATGAGCAGGATGGAGAACTTGCTTATATCTTTGAAGTTGAGAATTCAGAGGCTTTCTTCAAGTCATTCATGCTTCCCAATCATGCAATAACAGAGGACGGAACCCAGGAAATTCAGCCACTCACTCCCAGCGGCAAACACATTCGGGCTATCCCCGAAGAATGGACAACCAGCTTTGGCCGACAGTTCTATCAGCATGCGCAGGACATCTCTGCTATTGATGCTCAAAGCGAGCAAGATTGGAAGTTGCGAATTGAAGGTCAGCTCTTTGAAACTGGGAAGAAGCTCAATGTCACTGGCTTTGATGAATTGCGCTCGTATATCAAACAATCATTAGGACCCATCTCAAAGGAGGAAATAGCCAATGAATGAAACCATAGCCCATCAAACCATGTACGACTCCCAAGAACAAGTTGATCCGGGCCAGGAGCCAATGACCGCAAGTACTGGTATTGCCAGTCCAATCGCAGGCGAAGATGTAATTGAGCTCGGGGATTCCTTTGACATGGACGGCTTCCAGGTTGTCCGCAGAGAGTTTTTTGCACACACAAATGAACCGTCTGTATCTTTCAATAACTGCAAATTCTATGTGAATTCTGCATGTTTGGCAAAGCTTCCTGAGACGGACTATGTCCAAGTGCTTATCAACCCGGACACGCACATTCTGGCGCTTCGCCCCTGTGAGGAACGAGATCGTGAATCACTTGCTTGGTGTGGATCATATAAAGGAAAACGTAAGCCCAGGCAGACAACATGCAAACTGTTCTTTGCTAAGGTTGTCTCGATGATGGATTGGAATCCAGACTATCGTTACAAACTGATGGGCAAGCTGATCCACGCGAAGGGAGAATACCTGCTTGCCTTCGATTTAACTGCCACAGAGGTGTACCAGCGTACATTTCCTGAGGGAGCTAAACCCAAGACATCAAGAACTCCGATCTTCCCATCTAGTTGGCAAAATCAATTCGGTTTGCCTTACGAAGAGCATCGTCAGTCTATGCAAATCAACATATTTGATGGCTATGCTATATACTCATTGAAAGATAATATCCCTGCTGACAGTGACGGCACTTCAGCGGTGTCCGCCCTGGTTGAGCCCTTGACTTCTGCCACCTCGGAGGGAGGTATGGACTTGTGAACGAGTCAGCAACTATATCTTTAGACTTGAAGAAATACAGGATTCGGATTCATAAGGCAATGCTCCACAAGCTAGGCAATCCAAATTACATTCAGTTGTTGGTTAATCCGCAAAGCAGAGTTGTCGTTATACGTTGTATTGACACTCCGTTATCCGGTGAACCATTCCACAAAGTATCCTCGAAGAGACTTAGCTCGGATAATTCATATGAGATCTATAGCATGCTGTTTTTGAAAAAACTGATAGAACTTGTCCCTGCCATTGAAACGAGAGGCTTATACCGTTTGGACGGTGAAATTATCTCGTGCGAAAGAGCGGCCGTGTTCAATCTACAAACGCTGCGTTTGATTGATACCTAAGCGAGGTGCAGCGTATGGATGAAAAGGGGTTCTATACTCTGAAAATCGACAAAGAATTCCGGAACCTAATTCGACCTCTTAATCGTGCAGAATACTTGCAATTGGAAAACAACATTATGAACGATGGTTGCCGGGACCCTATCACCGTCTGGAATGGAATCATCATTGACGGACACAACCGATATGAGATTTGCCAGCGGCACTCCATTCCTTTTGCTGTCTGCGAAATGGAATTTGAATGTCGCGAAGAGGTAATCGCATGGATTTGTGCCAACCAGCTCGGGCGTCGAAACATTACAGAAGAGACACGGAAATTCCTCGTAGGGATGCAATACGAGTCCGAGAAAATTGTCAATCGCATGAAGAACGCCAAAGGCATCAACCAGTATTCTGAACAAGATGAAGACCTGATTCCTTCGGACACTCCACGCGCAAAGCTGCATCGCACGGCAATACGAATTGCTGAGGAGAATCACATATCTCAGGGTACTGTCCAAAAGTACGCCATGTATACACGGGCATTGGAGGAAGTTGGCAAGAAAGTACCTGACCTGGTTCCTAAGATACTGTCTGGAAGATACAAGATTTCACACAAGAACCTCATTGAACTTTCGAAACTGGATACAGATAAACTAAAGAAAATGGCACTACGAATTGAGCAAACACAGCAACCTTTTATTCAATACTCTCAAACCCGGCGTGAAATACAAACCACATCAGAAGGGGCGAACGGCGACAAGGGAATTGTCCCGTCAGTAAAAGATATGCCCGTATTTGATCCTGACGCCGAAATAACCGGGCTTACACTGACCATTCCATCTTGGTCAAGCTCCATTGAGCGGATGCGGACAAAAACCAATTTGCAGATTGTATCTGATGCTGCCAAGGATCGTCTGATTGCTGCGTTGAATGATTTGCAAGGCCGCATCGAAGAGATGCTCACCGCCATCAAGGAGGAATAAATGAAGGATTACAGTCTATTTGTTCCGAATGTCTACTTCGAGCAAATCCCAATAAAGAATTTAGTGTCCAATCAGGACTATCAGCGAAATCTGTCTCAATCGCACATTGCAAAAGCCGTTGCGAATTTTGACCTATACCAGATTAACCCCGTTAAAGTGAGCCGCAGAGACGGCATCAACTATGTTTTCAACGGTCAGCACACTATAGAGATTGTTGCGCATGCTTCAGGTTCCCGTGACACTCCGGTATGGTGCATGATCTATGACGATTTGAATTACGAACACGAGGCGAACATTTTTGCTAACCAAATGAAGTATGTCAAATCGCTTCAACCAATTGAGGTTTTCAAAGCGAATCTCGAAGCAGGCAGTGACGATCAGTTAATCATCCGGGATCTCATTGAATCATATGGTCTAACCATTGGCACGAAAAAGGCTCCGGGCATAATCTGCGCGATTTCCACCGTCGAAAACATCTATACCAAATACGGATATCAGACGCTGAACCGCGTTCTCAGATTGATCATCAGCACATGGGAAGGCGACTTCAATTCGTTTTCAGCAAATGTCTTAAATGCAGTGACAAAGCTCGTCATTGTCTATGGTGATGCTCTGAACGATGAGGTGTTCAAAGAAAAGGTTGGCAACGTTTCCATTCGGCAGCTTACGCGTACCGCAAAGGAGCGACGTCCCGGTTCTATGGGCTTCGCAGAGGCGATGGTCATCGAGTACAACGGCAAAAAGAAGGGCACTGTCGGTCGATTGTATATCAACAAATTGTATGCGAAAGATACCGACCTGTTTTCTGAGATGACGGATACATACGGCGAAGAACCTTATAGCTATGATGAGATTGATGAAGACGATAGCGGCGAGCTCAAATCAGATCTTGAAGCGGAGGTCGAGGATCCGGAACAGTATCATCTGTAACAACTTCTTTTAACATGTCAAGACTTGGGGATTTATTCGTCATTGAGAACAAGCTGGATTTAGCCAATTTGCTGAGATTTTTGGAGCAAAAACGGGGAAACAGACTTTGAGAGCTCTCACCTTTGCCGGGTTCCTGACCTACTATGTCCGCACCCTATCTGCGGAAAACACAACGAACATTGACCGACTCACGCGTGAAGCTGCTGCAACAAATGCGCGGCTGCGGGAGCCGTTACTTCTCTACGCCTTCTGGACAGATAAGCAGGCATCGCTTCAGCGTTGTGCAAG
>JAZRXU010000011.1:0-22537 GCA_045600345.1 Candidatus Cryptobacteroides sp.
TGCAGTTCAAGAGATAAAGTCTCCTTAAAACCCTCTGTGGTATCAAACTGCATCATTGAGCGCTCTTTCGGATCCGACTGGGACCATTTGGATGAACAGTTCCAAGTCTTGACATATGATGCATCTTCCAATACTCCATACCCTTTGATACCCGCCATAATATGAAGCCGTGAATAAGAGGATTCGCTAGAGAAAGCATAGTCTCCCGTGGCTATCATCACTGCTCCGCCATCCTTAAGTTCAATGATATCTTTTGTTTGGAACTCTTGGCTGTAATACCCATCCCAACTATACAATGCTTTGGCGAATATTGCAGCCTGATAGTCATCGCCCTGTACTGTGACTGTACATGTGGCTTTGAGCGAGCCGGCGGAAGCTGTGATTGTGGCCTTGCCACTCTTCGTGCCTGCTGTTACTTCGCCGTCTGAACTTACATTGGCAATGATCCTATGGTGTTGCCTGACGCAGATCTCGCCGTGACGTCGGCTGTTCCTTCTTTTCTGGCGTATACCGATAGACCACCTTCTACAGGTGTTATGTCTATGATGTCGGCAGGAGAAACGCTCCATATCACGTCGAAAACAGTGGCATCATCAGGCTTTATTCCTGTCCACAGGTATTGTTACGGTCTTGCCATACTGAACCTTGTAGCTGTTCGGGAGATACAGGGAGGTGACCTCCTTGGCATAGACTATCACATTTACGCTCGCGCTGGCTTTGCCGCGTGATGCAGTGATTATGGCGCTGCCCGGGCCACCTGCGAAGACATATCCGCTGTTGACTGTGGCTACGGCTGTGTTCGAACTTGTCCATTCTACACCATCCTGTCCTCCTTCTACCGCAATCAGAGTCACATCGCCGGCACTCATGGTTACCGTTCCGGAATCTGCAGGAGGAAGAAAACGGAGTGTTCCGCCTTCTTTCTTGCATGAAGATATGACAGCCAAAAGCGTCGCCAATACGTATAGAAATCTGAATGTCACCTTCTTGCCCATATATATTATTCCAATTTTACACCTTCGCTGTCACCAACTTCATATTGAAGGAGTGAATACGAGGATAGTTCGTTAAGGGTGACTTTTATTCCGTATTTCTTTTCCCATTTCCTGATGATGGAAGGCTTAAGCAGTGAGCCTCGGCTTAAATATGCCCCTAAAACGGGATTGACTGTTATCGTGAACTTTTTCAATCCGTTTTCTTCTACGAAATATGCAATCTCTCTTTCTATTTTCTCGTCTATGAGTATGCTGGCGGTGACTTTGCCGCTACCTCCGCAACATGGGCAAACCTCCACAGTGGAGATTTCCGTTGCCGGGCGTACTCTCTGGCGAGTGATCTGCATCAGGCCGAACTTGGTGAGCGGGAGGACATTGTGTTTTGCCCTGTCGTCTTTCATCAGCTCGACCATGTAATTGTAGAGCATGGTACGGTGCTCTGCATCATCCATATCGATGAAATCCACTATTACGATGCCGCCCATATCGCGCAGACGCATCTGCCTTGCGATCTCTTCTGCGGCGAAGCAGTTCACGTCATAGGTGTTCTGCTCCTGCTCTTTGTTTTTGCCTCGTGTACCGGAATTCACATCGACGACATGTAGCGCCTCGGTGTGCTCGATTACAAGATATGCTCCCTGCTTTAGAGGGACTACCTTTCCGAATGAGCTCTTGATCTGACGGGTAACCTCGAAATGATCGAAAATGGCCTCTTTGCCATTGTAGTATTTAACTATCTTCTCCTGCTCTGGCGAGATCGTTGCGACATATTTGCAGATCTCGTCGTAGACGCCCTTGTCGTTGACGTGAATGTTGGAGAATGAGTCGTTGAGCAGGTCACGCAGGATCGTGGTGGTCTTGCTGTATTCTGTGAACAGCAGATGCACACTCTTGTTGCGTGCGAGTCCTTTCCAGGCTCCTTCCCATTTGCTGATGAGAGCATCGAGCTCGTTGTCCAGCACAGAGGCGGACTTGCCTTCTGCCGCCGTGCGGATAATTGCTCCGTAATTTTGAGGAAGAATGGCTTTCACAAGGGTCTCGAGGCGCTTGCGCTCCTCTTTGCTCTGTATCTTCTGCGATACGCTGACCTTTGATGAGAAAGGCATCAGGACCACGTTTCTGCCTGCAAGGGATATCTCGCATGTGAGACGGCTTCCCTTTGTGCTGATAGGCTCTTTTTCGATCTGGACAAGAATAGGCTGCCCTACAGTCAGCACGTCCTCGATCTTCCCTTCCTTCGGAAGGACAGGACCGAGATTCATGCCCGAGAATAGGTTTTTTGCGTCGGTGTTGGGATTCAGCTTCTTGATGAAGTTGTCAAATGCACTGAAGTGCAGTCCCAGGTCCAAATAGTGTACAAACCCCTCTTTGGAGTCTCCGATATCAACAAAGGCAGCGTTGAGTGAGGGGAGTATCTTCTTGACTTTGCCAAGATGAACGTCGCCCACGCCGCAACTTCTGCCTCCAGTCGATTCTTTGCTGTACTCTATGAGGCGGTGGTTCTGCATCAGGGCAATTGCCACTTCTGCCGGCTCCACATCGACGATTAAGTCTTTTACTGCCTCAGAATCCATAGAAGATTAATTATTTCTTCTTGTGTCTGTTCTTGCGCAAACGTTTTTTACGTTTGTGGGTTGCCATTTTATGGCGTTTGTGTTTTTTACCGTTTGGCATGGTTAATACTATTAAATTATTTTATTGTAAAATCCTTTGAAGGCTTGAATGCCGGTACGTCATGTGCAGGAATTGTAACAGTAGTGCCTTTGGTGATGTTGCGAGCTGCTTTTGTAGCGCGGTGCTTTACGATGAAAGAACCGAAACCACGAAGGTAAACTGCCTCACCTTTGTTTACTGAACCTTTGATAGCTTTGATTGTTGCGTCAACAACGTTGGCTACTGCGATTTTCTCAATGCCAGTCTCAGCTGCGACTGCATTAACGATGTCTGCTTTTGTCATATTGTAAGTTGTATTAGTTTAAGTCTGGCTGCTTTACGGTATAATACTGTAATGTGTGCAAATTTAGATAAGTTTTTTTTCTTTTACAAACTAATTACCAATTTTTTAGCTCTATCTTTGTGGCACGGTCATTGCGCATTATATATGCAACGCCCCACATAGGGGTATGGTCTGCCATTTTGGCAGATTTTATGAATATTTGTCAATATGAAAGATTTCAATAATATGTTGTCCCAGATGGGCGCTGAAGTGAGCGTATTCCCTGTGGTTCAGGGAGATCTGGGTATTAAGATCGACGAATCGCAGCTGCCTGACGCACTGCCACTGCTTGCCCTTCGTAATGCCATAATCTTCCCGGGCACCATTTTCCCTATCACAATAGGCAGGGAGATGAGCGTACGTCTTATCGAGGATGCCCAGGAACACGAGAATTTTATCGGTGCAGTGCCGCAGATTGATGCTGTGGTGGAGGAACCGCAGGCCGAGGATCTGTATCATTACGGTACGGTGTGCCGTGTGCTCAAGACCATTGATATGCCTGACGGTACGATTACCGCTATCCTTCAAGGTTTCAGGCGTTTCGAGCTGTTGTCCGTGACCAAGTACAATCCGTATATGATGGGCATTGTCAGCTATCCTCATGATTATGAGCCTGATACAAGTGACAACACTGTAAAGATGCTGGCAAAGAGCATCAAGGAGAAGGCAGGCGCTGTGATCAGAATGGGCGGTTTCGGACCTAAGGAAGCTGCTGAGGCTCTGCGCAGTATCGACGATTTCAGTTTCCTTGTGAATTTTGTGGCTACGACCATTGAGACCGAGAATTTCTCGGAACGCATGGAACTTCTTCAGTATGGCGACCTGAAGATGCGAGGCATGAAGCTTCTCGGCGTGCTGGATACGCAGGTGCAGCTGCTCAAGATCAAGCAGGATATTAATAATAAGGTAAAGAGCGAGATAGATCAGCAGCAGAGGGAGTATTTCCTCAATAACCAGCTTCGCACCATACAGGAGGAGCTCGGCATGGATGACGAGCAGGAATTCGAAGAGTTCCGCCGCCGTGCTGCCGAGAAGAACTGGCCCGATGAGGTGGCTGCCGCCTTCGAGAAGGAAATGGCCAAGCTCGAGCGTTTCAATCCGTCATCTCCAGACTACAGCATTCAGTATAATTTCGTAGAATTTCTGCTCGATCTTCCTTGGGGTGAGATGAGCGAGGATAATCTTGATCTCAGGAATGCTCAGAAGGTGCTCGATGCCGATCATTACGGTCTCGAGAAAGTGAAGGAGCGTATCATAGAATATTTGGCTGTTCTTAAGCTGAAAGGGGATATGAAGTCTCCTATCCTGTGCCTCTGGGGCCCTCCGGGTGTCGGAAAGACTTCGCTCGGCAAGAGCGTTGCGCGTGCCCTGGGACGCAAGTACCAGCGTATCGCCCTGGGCGGCACTCATGACGAGAGCGAGATACGAGGCCACCGCAAGACGTACGTGGGTGCACTTCCTGGCCGTATTCTTAATGCTATTGCCAAGGCAGGTACATCGAATCCAGTCATTGTTCTGGACGAGATAGACAAGGTGGGCAAAGACTTCAAGGGCGATCCGTCGTCAGCTCTGCTCGAAGCTCTCGACCCGGAGCAGAATAATGCTTTCCATGATAATTATCTGGATGTGGACTATGACCTCAGCAATGTGATGTTCATCACTACTGCCAATGACATCAGCACCATACAGCCGGCTCTCAAGGACCGTATGGAGATGATCAATGTCACGGGCTATCTGGCTGAGGAGAAATATCATATCGCAAAGAGCTTCCTGCTGCCTAAGCAGCTTAAGGAGCATGGTCTTGACAAGAAAGATATCAAGCTTGACAAATCTGTAATAACCAGGATAGTTGAAGATTATACACGCGAGAGCGGCGTGCGTACTCTGGAGAAGCAGATTGCGAAGATCTGCCGTATGGTGGCCAAGAAAAAGGCTATGGAGGAAGAGTACGATCCCGAACTCAAGGTCGAGGATCTGAAAGAATATCTGGGACTTCCCATCTCTGCCCATGACCGTCAGAAAGGTAATGAGGCTGTGGGTGTTGTCACCGGCCTGGCGTGGACACAGGTTGGTGGTGAGATACTTTTCATCGAGACCAGCGTGTCCAAGGGTAAGGGCGTGCTGTCCATGACGGGGTCGCTCGGCGATGTGATGAAAGAGTCTGCAACCATTGCATGGCAATATATCAAGGCTCATCCTGAGGTTGCCGGCATGACGTACGAAGAGTTTATCGAAAAGGATGTGCATGTGCATGTTCCTGAAGGCGCCACACCTAAGGATGGCCCGTCTGCAGGTATCACGATTGTCACATCCATGGTTTCCGCTCTCTGCGGCAGGCAGATTCGCAGCGGCATAGCCATGACAGGCGAGATGACCCTTCGCGGCAAGGTGCTTCCTGTGGGCGGCATCAAGGAGAAGATACTCGCTGCCAAGCGTGCGGGAGTCAAGACCATAGTCATCAGCGAAGAAAACCGCAAAGACGTCGAGGACATCCCTGCGGTCTACGTTAAAGGTCTGGAATTCCACTACGTACAGAATATCTCTGACGTGCTGGAGTTCGTGTTCTGATTTTTAAGATAGAGCAAGTTTTATGCGGCGCAGGGCTTCCGAAAGGAGGTCCTGCGCGCATGCCAGATTGATGCGCACGAAAGAAGATGCGACGTTGTCGTACATGTCGCCGGGGTTGATCCATACGCCGTGGGCCTTCAGGTGAGAGCAGAGTTCCGTACTCGAAGCGAAACGCCTTCCTTCTCCTATGAGCGCCGAGTAGTCAGCCCATGCCAGATAAGTGCCCTCCAGGGCGCTCACCCTCATGCCGGGAATATTGGTATCAGCGTATGCCTTGAGAAAAGCGAAGTTCGAAGCGATGTCCTCGTTGATTCCTTCGAGCCACTGTCCGCCTTCATTATATGCCGCCTCAAGGGCTACAGGGCCGAATACTCCAAGGTCACATACCTCCGCATCATTGATGGCGCGGTCTATACGGCGGCGGGCCTCATCGTTTGCGACAGTGATGTTGGCGACCTGAAGCCCTGCAATATTGAATGCCTTGGAAGGGGAGGTGCATATGGCAGAGTTCTGTTCATATTCTGCTCCGAGAGCGTTGTATGGGATATATTTGTGCCCGGGAAGGGTGAACTCGCAGTGTATTTCATCAGAAATCACGAATACGCCATATTTGAGGCACAGATCACCTATCTTTTTGAGTTCCTCTCTTGTCCATACCCTGCCCGTAGGGTTGTGAGGGTTGCAGAGCAACATCACTGTGGCTTTCGGAGCTGCCAGACGGCGCTCGAGGTCATCGAAATCTATGCTGAAATGGCCTGTGGCGGCATCATACTGAAGCTGCGATGCGCTCAAGCGGCAGCCCTTGTTGCGTATGCAGGAGAAGAAACAGTTGTATGCCGGGGTGAAGCTTACCACGTCGTCTCCCGGACGTGCCATGGCGTCGATGATGGCAGATATTGCCGGCACCACACCAGTCGTATAGATGATGTGCTCCTTTTTCATGGTCCAGCCATGGCGGCGTGAGAACCACGATACGATGGCATCGTAGTAGCTGTCAGGAACGGTAGTGTAGCCATATATGCCATGAGCGGCACGCCTGTTTACAGCCTCGATTACTGCCGGAGCGGTCTCGAAATCCATATCGGCCACCCAGAGGGGCAACGTGTCGGGGTCTTCGCACAGATCCCACTTTACGCAGCTTGTATTATGTCTGTCCAGAGTTTTCATGCTTCCGTATCCTCGATGATGCAGTCTGCCGGAGCCTTGATGTTTCCGTCTATGATGACTTCTCCTATCTTGCCTTTGACCTGTATGCGGCCGGAGGTCGGATTCTTGATGCTCGTGATATCGCCGTTGATGGCAGCCTGCACGGTGCTGTATTCAAGGGCGAGATCGGCGTCGGGACCGAAAGTGCAGTCTTCCAGAATCAGGTTCTCGCAGTAGCACAGTGGTTGGGTCTCTTCGATGTGACAACGCACCAGACGCAGGTTCTTGCTGTACCATCCGAGGTATTCTCCAACTATCTTGCTGTCGTATACAGTGACGTTCTCGCAGCTCCAGAATGCATCTTTTGAATAAATTTCCGCGTTACGGATAACCACGTTCCTTGCATACTGGAACGAATAGTTGCCGTGCTGCTTGTAGTTGTCGATCTCAATATTGTCAGACCACATGAAGAGGTAGTCGGCATTGCTTATCTCGCAGTCCTGTATTTTGATGTCAGAGCAATGCCAGAATGTCTCCTGGGCGTTCGGCATCTGGACACTGCTCAGCTGTATTCCGGACGCATCCCTGAACATCTTGGGGGCTTCTACCAGGCAGTTGCGTATCTTGATGCCGCGGCTGTACCAGATAGAGGAACGAGCTCCTTCGGTGAACAGGCTGTTTCTGACATCGATGTTGTCGTTCTCCCAGAATACATATTTGCCTTCGAAGCGACAGTTCTGGGCGCTTATGTTCCTGCTCTCCTTTATCGATGACTCTCCTGCATGGATGGTAACCCCATCCAGTTGCAGATCGCTGGAACGGTAGAGAGGACGCTCGCCGCCGAATTCTGTATTTTTTATAAGGTACATTTTACTTCATTGATTTGCGAAGGTTCTCCACATATCTGTCTATCTTGCGCAGCTCTGTCGGAATCTTGATACTCTGCGGGCAGAGCGGCAGGCATTGTCCGCAACCTATGCATTTGTCGGCCTGGCGCATGTCAGGAACGGCCTTGCCGTATGATGAGAGATATTTCTGACGGGCCTTGCGGAAGTTCGGGTCCATGGTATCAGGGGCGATGCTGCCTTCGTTCACACACTTGTTGTAGTGCTGGAATATGCCTGGGATGTCTATGCCGTACGGGCATGGAATGCAATATTTGCAGTCGTTGCAAGGTATCGTCGGGTATTCCATCATCAGCTGGGCTGTGTGATCCAGGAACGCGAGGTCTTCCTCTGAAAGAGGCTCCAGCGGACTGAAGGTGTGCAGGTTGTCTTCCAGGTGCTCCATGTAGGTCATGCCGCTCAGTACGCTCATCACTCCCGGGTATGTGCCGCAGAAACGGAAGGCCCAGCTGGCTACGCTGCGGCTGGGGTCATACTCCATCATGCGGTCTACGATAGGCTGCGGCACGCGCGCGAGGCGTCCGCCGAGCAGAGGCTCCATGATGACGATGGGAATGCCTCTCTGTGTGAGCTGCTCATACATGTAGTCTGCGTTGGTGTTGCGCTTGTTGTTCTGTACGGCGTACTTCCAGTCTATGTAGTTCATCTGTATCTGCACGAAGTCCCAGTGGTACTTCTCGTGCATGCTCAGGTAGTAGTCGAATGCCTTTCTGTCGCCATGGAAGCTGTATCCGAGATGGCGTATCCTGCCTTTCTCACGTTCTTCCATGAGGAAGTCCAGCATGCCGTTCTTTATGTATCGGTTCTCGAACGCCTCGTAATTGGAGCCCAGGGAGTGGAGCAGGTAATAGTCTATATAGTCCACCTGCAGTTCCTTGAAGGAATTCTCATACATCCTCATGGATGCCTCGCGGCTTTGATTTGCCGGGCTGAAGTTGGAAAGTTTGGTGGCTATGAGATATTCCTCACGCTTGTGGCGGCTGAGGGCTATGCCCGTCACTCTTTCGCTAAGACCTGAGTGATATACAGGGGCGGTGTCGAAATAGGTGACGCCTTTTTCTATTGCTTTGTCGACAAGGGTGTTTATCATATCCTGGTCGAGATTCTCGTCGCCTTTTGTACCTTCGATGTTAGGCCAGCGCATGCAACCGTAACCGAGCACGCTCACCTTGTCGCCGAAGCGTGCGTCGGTGCGATATGTCATTTCGCCGTCCTGAGCCTCGTTGTGGGAAGATTTCTTTTTGAACACACCAGGTGCACATGATGCGAGGGTAGCAGCTCCTGCTACGACTGCACTTCCTTTAATGAATTCTCTGCGATCCATAACTAAATACTCCTATGAACAAGGTTACCTTCTACGTGAATAGCGCTTACCGGACGGGATGGACATACATACTCACAATGTCCGCATCCGATACAGCGTTCCGGATTCACCGCAGGTATGCGGCGGCCTCCGTGATCTTCTGATTTGACCATGGAAATGGCTCCGGCGGGGCAGTGACGGGCACAGTTGCCGCAATCCACTTCGTCTGTATTCACTACGCACAGGTCTATATTGTATACGGCGTGTCCAATGCTTACCGCAGTTTTTTCTTCCGGTTCAAGTTTCACTATGGCTCCTGCAGGACATACGCGGGCGCATGCGTTGCACTCCGGACGACAGAATCCTTTGTCAAAATCCATCTTTGGCTTCATGAAACGATCCAGGGCAGTATCGGGGGAGAGTACTCCGTTAGGGCATGCCTCCACGCAAAGCTGGCATCCTACGCAATGTGTATTGAAGCTTTTCAGCGAGCCTGCACCGGCCGGCACCACCGCCGTCTGGCGCTGCGGCGCCGTGCGCTCCTTGAGCGGAGCGAGCGCGCCGTGGCCCTCCTGGGCCTTGGCAGCTGCGCTGCCCACCGCCAGCGCTGCGGCGGTGATGAACGCCCTGCGGGACTGGTCTGTGGCAGCGTTTTTCCTGCCGGCCTTCATCGCAGCCTTAAGGTCGAACTTGTATTCAATGGCTCCGCTGCTGCAATTGTCGATACAGTCGAAGCAGTCCACGCAGCGTGATGTGTCTATTGTATGGTTCACGGTATCGATGCAAGAAGCACGGCATCCCTTGCCGCAAAGCCCGCAGCTGATACATTTGTCATCATCTATTGTCGGTCTGAACAGCGAACGGGCGCTTAGAAGACCGAGTATTGAGCCTACAGGGCATATGGTATTACACCATGTACGGCCTCCTCCAAGTACAAGAACGGCAATCAGCACGAAGGTGCCTAGCGAGATGAGTGCAATCGGCAGAGATTTGCCTATGACAGATGTGATCATCCTGCCGAAAATGCTGTATGGCTCGATCAGGTATGCAAATGAGCCGTATCCCAGACAGATAAGCACTATGAAAAAGGCCAGAATGCCATATCGGAGAACGTTTCTTGCCGGAGAATAGCTCTGGGTAAATCTGTTTTTCTTTTTACCGGTTGTCCGTATGCGATATATGCCATCCTGCATGATACCGAGCGGGCAGATGAATGAACAGTAGACGCGTCCGAACACCATTGTAAGTGCGATGACAAGCACCAGGGACGCAACGTTGACAGCGAGGACTGCCGGCCAGAACTGGATCTTGGGCAGCCAGCCGAGCATGCGGTTGAGATGTCCTCCGTGATCCAGAAAGAGCAGCGTCATGATGGCGAACACTATGCTCGCGACTACTACTCTTGCCAGTCTGAGTTTTGATTTCTTAGTTTGTTTAGGCATATTTATCGGTCTGGCTTCACATGGTCAGCCAAATCCTTACAAATATAAATAAATCCCGGGACCTCACAAAGTGAAATCCACGGGAAAGCAATTCAAAACACCAAAAAACAGTTAGTAGATTACAGGCGTGAGTCTTTCTCCTTTTGGCAGCACTATGATTTCGCTGACAAGCACCTCATCCTTGTAATGGTTCTCTCCGTCAGAGCCGATGAATTTGTTGGTTTTCACTCTGCCCTTGACTTCCACTGGAGATCCGGTGGCGAGATCCTCAGGGATTTTGGTGTTTTTGCCGTCCCAGAGTACGCAGCTGAACCACTGTGCTTCATCGACTGGTGCACCATCGCGGGTGTAGGTGATGGAATTGGTGGCGAGATTGAAGCGGCACACGCTGCGCCCTTCGCCGAATTGTGAGGTCTTGACACTCCCGACATTACCTCTCAGATGGATAAAATTTAATTGTTCCATAATAATATATGTTTTGATACAGGGGCAAATATATGTTCAAGGGAGTGCCTGTGTCAAGCTTTTTCAAGAGGTTTTGTGATATTTGAAATTTAATTGTGATATTTTAATTTTTTGCAGAATTTTTAATTTTTCAAAAATCACAAAAAACACAAGAAATCACAAAATCTGCATCTCTCTATTGCATCATGGCCGCTGTACTTTCATATTTGCATGTGTTACGACAGATGTTATGAAGGAAGGGTTAAAGGAATATGTCATTCAGAGCGAGGAACCTGCTCGATGCCTGTGTTGCGGCCATGTGATAAACTATGGACGTTCGGATAAGAAGTTCTGTGGCCAGCAGTGCAAGGATAAGTTTCATAACCGCAGCAAGAGCCATAAGGCAGATGCCAAAATGAAGTTTGAGCGTGCAATGGAACGTAATTACTCCATACTCAATGACTTGGTGAAGCTGGGTATATCACAGATACCTATGACGGAGCTGGTGACTCTTGGCTTCAAACCGGAGTTTATGACTTCGTGCATGACCTCGGGGCGTGGACAGGTGTTTTCATGCTATGACATTTCGTACAGATTATCGCCTGCGCGCGCTTTCAATATTCACAGAATTGCCTTAACTTTGCAGCAAATCAAATCTTTAAAATGAAAAAATCATTAATCCTGATTGCTGCATCGGTTGCAGTGCTATCTTCATGTAAAATGGAAAATCCGTTTCTTGCAGAGTCGAAACTCCCTTATGGTGCTCCGGAGTTTGATAAAATCAAGTTTGAACACTACAAGCCGGCTTTCGAAGCAGGTGTGGCTGAAGGCAAGGCCAATATTGACAAGATCGTAGCTGACACGGTTGCTCCGACATTCAGAAATGTCATTGTAGCCATGGAGAACAGCTCTCCGATTCTCGATCGTGTTTCCAATGTATTCTATAACCTCCTTGAGGCAGATACGACCGAGGATATGCAGAACCTTGCTGAAGAGCTTACTCCAATGATGACAGAATACAGCATGTATGTGTCTCTGAATGAGGGCCTTTTCGAGAAGGTAAAAGCCGTGTATGAGAATAGGGAGAATGAGAACCTTGCTCCCAACGAGCTCCGCCTCCTTGAGAAGACGTATAAGAGTTTTGCCCGCAATGGCGCTAATCTTGATCCTGAACAGAAGGCCCGCTATGCCGAGCTTTCGGAGAAGGGTAGTCTGCTGAGCCTCCAGTTCAAGAAAAATGTTCTGGCTGCAACAAATGAATTCGTCCTCAATGTCACAGATTCTGCAAGTGTAGAGGGAATGCCTGAGTTCGTTCTTACCCTTGGCGCAGAAACTGCTGCTGAGAAAGGTCTTGAAGGATGGGCATATACTCTTCAGGCACCTTCGTATGGCCCATTCATGCGTTACTGCAAGGATCGCGATCTCCGCAGGCAGATGTATATGGCATATAATACCCGCGCTGTCGACACTAATTCCGAGGTGATCAAGGACATAGCATTCAACCGTCTTGAGATTTCCAATCTGCTCGGCTATGATACGTATGCAGATTATGCTCTCGAGACACGCATGGCTAAGGATAAAGCGACTGTGAACAGTTTCCTCAAGGGTCTGATGGATCCATCTCTGCCATTCGCACGTGCTGAGGTGAAGGAAGTCGAGGACTATGCTCATGAGAAAGGCTTCGAGGGCAAGCTTCAGAGCTGGGATTTCAGTTTCTGGAGTGAGAGGCTGAAAGAGGATAAATATACTCTTAATGTCGAGGAAGTCAAACCATACTTCGAACTTGAAAGCTGCATCAATGCAGTGTTCTACCTTGCAAACCGTCTTTACGGTCTGAATTTCGAGCCTGTTGACCTTCCTGTATATCATAAGGATGTCAAGGTCTATGATGTTAAAGACTCTGATGGTGTACATAAGGCTCTGTTCTATGCCGACTTCTTCCCTCGCGAGAGCAAGCGTGGCGGTGCATGGATGTCGGACTTCCGTGGTCAGAGCATTGTTGACGGCGTGGAGTATCGTCCCCATATCACTATTGTCACCAACTTTACAAAACCTACAGCAGGCGAGCCTTCGCTTATCACTCACGACGAGTTCATCACTTTCCTTCATGAATTCGGCCATGCCCTTCACGGCATACTGGCAGAAGGCGAGTATGGCAGCCAGACTGGCACAAGTGTAGCTCGTGACTTTGTGGAACTTCCTTCCCAGTTCAATGAGAACTTCGGTTACGAAGAGGAGTTCCTGGCAAACTTCGCAAAGCACTATAAGACAGGTGAGGTTATTCCTGCAGAACTTATAGCCAAAATCAAGAATTCCCAGAACTACCTGGCTGCGTACGGTCAGGTGCGTCAGCTCCACTTCGGCATCATCGATATGGCTTGGCATACACTGTCCGGCAAACTTGAAGGTGACGCCAAAGTATTCGAGAAGAAGATTCTCGCTCCATATGCTGTACTTCCAGAGGTTGACGAGACTGCGATATGCCCTGCATTCAGCCATATCTTTGCCGGCGGATATGCTGCAGGCTATTATTCATACAAATGGGCTGAGGTGCTCGAGGCAGACGCGTTCGAGCTCTTCCAGGAGAAACGTGATGCATCCGAGGATCACAGCATCTTCAACAAAGAGGCTGCAGACAGATTCCGCGAGAATATTCTCAGCAAGGGTGACACCGAGGATCCGGCAGTGCTTTACCGCAACTTCCGTGGCCGCGACCCTCGTCCGGAGGCCCTTATGAAGAAACTCGGCCTCACCAGATAGTTTGGGGGTCACCGAGGCTCAGCTGCGGGGCCTGTCTGTGCTGCGACTCAGACAGAGGACAGCGATCAGGAAACAGGCGGCCTCGGCTGCCGGTACTGCGAGCCATATGCCGGTGACTCCCCAGACGCGGGGCATCAGCAGAAATGCGGGAATAACCAGGATGAACCCGCGTAAAAGGGTCAGCAGAGTGGCTGTGCCGGACATCTCTATACTCTGGAGATATCCGATGATGACCAGATTCAACGGTATGAAGAAGGCTGCAATTGCAAAAACAGGCAGTCCTTCGACACTGAGCGTGTAGGCTGCATCGGAAGCCGGCAGGAACATGAGGGTCACCGGATCAGCGCCCAGTGCAAGCACAGCGGCGGAGAATATGCCAGCCACGAATCCGGCCCGCAGCACAAGCCGTCGGGAATCCCGAAGACGTGCGGCGTCGCCGGCACCATGTGCGAAGCTGATTATCGGCTGGCTGGCTTCTACGATGGCATTGGCGAGCATAAAGAAAATCGGCGTTGTATAACATGCTACGCTGAATGCAGCCACGCCGTCGGTCCCCAGATATTCTGCAAATATGAAGTTACCCACGACAATCATTCCTGATATGGCTATCTCTCCCAGCATGGCCGGGAAGCCGGCCTTCATCTGATATCCGAGATTGCGGATCGTCAGCGCAAGACTTTTTAGTGTGAGCCTTAACCTGTACGGCTTCACTTTCTCAGCAAGGAAGAAGACATATACGAGTGTGATGATGGCAGACACGGAGAATGCTATGGATGTGGCGATGGCTGCTCCCTCCAGCCCCATGTGCAGCGGAAACACAAAAAGCCAGTCGAGAAATATGTTGAGCACCGATGCTGTCAGAGTGCAGCACATGGCATAACGGGGGCTGCCGTCCAGTCGCACGGCAAATCCTCCAACCATGCCCAGCATCTGAAACGGCATGAATATGCATATCCATCGCAGGTATTTACCCGCAAGCTCTACAAGGTCTTCAGTGGCTCCAAACAGTCTGCATGTGCCGTCAAGGTCGGATAGAATGACTCCTGACAGCAGGGTTGTGAATATCAATGACCCTATGAATGCCTGTGTGATATTGATATTCGCTGCTTTGACATTATTCTGGGAAAGATGTATGCTGGCAACGATTGATGAACCTATGCCGAACATGATGCCTATACCCGTCATCAGCGTGAATATCGGAGCTGCGATATTTATGGCCGCAAGTGCATCGCTTCCCGCGCCGTGCCCGACAAAAGCTCCGTCTGCCAGGTTAAGGATCACCATGGACACCATTCCGAGCAATGTCGGAATGAGCATCTTGCGAAAGAGAATCCCTACCGGAGCGTTTGCAAAGTCTACTGTGTCGCGTGAATTCAGTTCTTGATTGCCGATAATTTCCATAATGTTCTTTTAATGTGCGCGAAGTTCCAAAGATTTCTTGCGGCGGACAAAGATACTGATAAATTTCCGTATCTTTGTGCCCGTGAATCAGAGTGAGACTTCGGGCCTCATTGCAAAAGCATTCATCAGGACACCAGCATGAACTTCAGTCACTCATCCCTTCGCCAGACATCGGCTATGCTTGTCAGGGCCTTTTTCAAGGGCGCCTTCGAAAGAGGTGTGCTGCAGATGGTGCTGATATTTATCCTGGCGGGCGCGTTTGCCGGTATCGCAAGGGGGATAGGTTCTGTGGATGCGACTGTCGCCGCCACGCTTCGTCTGATGCCTGGAAGCATGATATATGCCGGCCTATTCCTGACGGCATGTGTGATATCGTTCTCTGTTGGTACAAGTGTAGGTACTATTGTGGCGGTTGTACCCATAGCGTGCGGCATTGCAGCCGATACAGGAATGTCACTTCCATTCATCACGGGTGTTGTAGTGGGCGGAGCCTTCTTTGGCGATAACCTGTCATTCATTTCCGACACTACCCTTGCAGCGACGAAGGCTCTGAAGGTGCGGATGAAGGATAAATTCAGGGCCAATATTCTGGTCGTTTTTCCGGCAGTGATAATGTCTCTGCTGATATACCTGTACGCAGGCCTTTCGGCGGACATCTCCGTTCCGGCGCTGGATGATCCGCAACCGCTGAAGCTTATACCATACCTGCTCGTGATTTTTCTTGCCCTTTGCGGTGTGGGCGTGAATCTGATACTTATAATAGGTATTGCAGCGTGCGTCGCAGTGGGGCTCTTTACCGGCTCGTCTGATTGTAAAGCCATGATGGATGCTGCCTGGGTGGGAATTATCGGAATGACGGAAGTGATAGCCGTAGCGATACTTGCAGGCGGCTTGCTGTCGGTCATCAAGGCTCTGGGATGGTTCGATGCATTCACGAAATGGATGATGGACATCGTTCATACCAAGCGTGGAGCCATGGCGTCGATCGCCGGTCTGGTGTCGGTAACAAATATGATGACGGCCAATAATACCGTAGCCATTCTGTCTGTGGGTGGCGTGGCAAATGATATAGCCGATGCATATCACCTGGATCACAGGAAGGTGGCAGGCATTCTGGACATGTTCTCGTGCCTTGTGCAGAGTATGATACCATATGGTGCACAGCTTCTGATGGCGTCGGCCTTTGCAGGCATCTCGGCGGTATCCATCATTCCATGGCTGTTCTACCCATTTCTTATGGGTGTTTGTGCTGTGATCAGCATTTGCAAGATCAAGGATGCCTGATAGCGGGCCTGAATTTTACTTCGGCGCTATTCTGTAGAGTGCATAGGCTATGCCTGTAAAGATGATATTCGGCAGCCAGATCGCCAGAAGAGCCGGCATGGTGTCTGTGTATACAAACATCTCACTGAATTTCATGAACAGGATATAGGAGAAGCTGAGTGCTATGCCCAGTCCGAGATTCCATCCTGTGCCTCCGCGACGCTTGCGTGACGACAGCGCTACTCCTATGATTGTGAGTACAAAGGCGCTGAATGGCATGGAGCTTCGTGTATACTTTTCGATAAGTGCCTTTTTGATATCGGCATCTCCTCTCATGCGTTTGGTGGCGATATATTCGTTCAATTCGCGTACGTTAAGCTGAGTCTCGTAGTCTCGTGTTTTCTTGAAATCGCCGATAGTGAGGTTTATCACCGTATCCAGCTTATCTCCGCAGCGCACCTTGTCTGCCAGGTCGGGCCCGTATTCCCTTATGGTGTATTTCTTCAGCGTCCATCCGCAGAATGTGCTGTCCCATACTGCCTGTTCGGCGCTGATCTTGGATTTTATCTCGTGTCCCTCAATGGTTTCCAGTGTGAACTTGTATGCGGTGTTGTTCCATTTGCTGAACGATTCTACATATGCGAACTGGCCTGGAGATATCTGATAGTGGCCGTCATGCATTATCTTGGATCCGCTGTAGTCTCGGATATAGTCCGTCTCGAATCTCATGCGGGTCTTGTTCGCTTCCGGTATCACCCACAGGTTGAGCGCCAGCGAGAATATGGCAATCAAAGCGGCCGATATCATGTATGGACGCAGGAAACGTTTGAAAGATATGCCACATGAGAGTATGGCTATGATCTCGGAATTTGCCGCGAGACGCGAGGTGAAGAAAATTACCGTGATGAATACGAACATAGGCGAGAACATATTCATGAAATACGGTACGAAGTTCAAGTAATAATCCAGCACTATTTCCTTGATGGGAACTTCATGGGAGACGAAGTCGTCAATCTTCTCGGAAATATCGAAGATGATGACTATGCCGATGATAAGAATCAGCGCCATGAAGAAGGTCGAGATGAACTTCTTTATGATGTACCAGTCCAGTTTCCTCAGACGTACGTTCTCTATGAAATCTCCAAATTTCATCTTACAATCGGGTCATCAGGCGTTTGACTGTAACATCCTTCCACTGGGCAAAGTCTCCGGCAAGTATATGTTCGCGTGCGGCACGGACCACGTCAAGGTAGAATGCAAGATTATGCTCGGAGGCGAGTTGCGCTGCGAACATCTCTCCGGCGATGAAGAGGTGACGCAGATATGCTTTCGAATATGTATGGTCCACGAAAGATGCGCCGTCCGGGTCGATAGGGCTGAAATCATTCGCCCATTTCTGGTTGCGCATGTTCATGATGCCGTTCCATGTGAAGAGCATGCCGTTGCGGCCGTTACGCGTCGGCATCACGCAGTCGAACATGTCCACGCCGCGGGCGATGGCCTCGAGAAGGTTGGCAGGGGTGCCGACGCCCATGAGGTAGCGCGCCTTGTCCTGCGGAATCACAGGGTCCAGAACTTCCAGCATCTGATACATCTGTTCTGTAGGCTCGCCCACGGCGAGACCTCCGATAGCGATGCCGGCATCGGCGTATCTGAGGGCATGTTCGGCAGCTTCGACACGAAGGTCCGGATACACGCATCCCTGTATGATGGGGAAGAAGGTCTGTGAATAATCATAGAGCGGCTCGCTCTCATTGAATGCCTTCGCGTAGCGCTGAAGCCAGTTCTGCGTGAGTTTCAGCGATTTCCTGGCATAATCGCGGGTAGCGTCGCCGGGACAGCACTCGTCAAGAGCCATCATTATGTCTGCACCTATGACGCGCTGTGTGCGGACGTTGTTCTCCGGAGTGAAGGTATGGCGGCTGCCGTCGATATGACTCTGGAAAGTGCATCCTTCTTCGGTCAGCTTGCGTATGCCTGTGAGGGAAAATACCTGGAATCCGCCGCTGTCCGTGAGTATGGGACGGTCCCATGAAATGAATTTATGGAGACCTCCTGCCTGCTGCAGCACGTCAAGGCCGGGACGCAGGTAGAGATGATAGGTATTGCCAAGGATGATCTGTGCGTGTATGTCTTCCTTCAGATCACGATGATATACACCCTTCACAGATCCTACAGTGCCTACCGGCATGAATATAGGCGTCTGGATGGTGCCGTGGTCTGTCTTTACCTCGCCCACGCGCGCAGCACTTCCTTTATCCTTGGCTATCAGTCTGAACTCCATAAATCGATAAAATAACCCTCAAAGATACTAAACTTATCGCAATTTCTTTTAAATTTGTGTGCTTGTAGAAAAAAACATCGTAACTATATGGAAAATCAACCAAAAGCAATCAGTTTCCGTCTGATTGTCCTCAACTTTCTCGAGTTCGCCGCATGGGGCGCATACCTCACATCGCTCGGCCGCTATCTCGGTGGTGCCGGCCTCGGCCCTCAGATCAAATGGTTCTATGCAATGCAGGGTATCGTATCTATCTTCATGCCGGCTCTCATGGGAATTCTTGCCGACCGCAAGATTCAGGCTCAGAAGGTCCTCGCTCTCTGTCATGCCTTTGCGGGCGCAGCCATGGTGGCGGCAGGTATATACTGTCATAACGCAGGCTCAGCTCTTGAATTCGCTCCTCTCTTTGCTCTTTACAGTATCAGCGTCGCATTCTTCATGCCTACCATAGCAATCTCAAACTCCGTGGCATACAATGCTCTGGCAGTTGCACAGAAGGATCCTGTGAAGGCATTCCCTCCTATCCGTGTATTCGGTACGATAGGCTTCATCTGCAGCATGCTTGCTACCAACTTCGTCAAGATCGATGGTGTTGCGATGCAGGACTCATATACACAGCTGATCAGTTCAGGCGTCATATCTCTGGTGATGTGTGCATACTCATTCACAATGCCGGCATGCCCTGTCAACAAGTCGGCGAACAAGGGCGGTATCGTTGAGGCTCTGGGACTTAAGGCGTTCACACTTTTCAAGAACGGCCAGTTCGCAATATTCTTCATTTTCTCTATGCTGCTCGGCGCGGCTCTGCAGGTAACCAACGGATATGCCAATACATTCCTGGGCTCTTTCGGTGAACTCCCTGAATTTGCAGATACATTTGCCGTTAAGAACTCGAATGCTCTTATTGCCCTTTCGCAGGCTTCGGAGACGCTTTGCATCCTGCTGATCCCTTTCTTCATGAAGAAGTTCGGTATCAAGAAGGTAATGCTTATCGCGATGTTCGCCTGGGTATTACGCTTCGGCCTCTTCGGCCTCGGCAGCCCTGCAATGCCAGGCGTGCTCCTGTTCGTGCTCTCATGCATAGTATATGGCGTGGCATTCGACTTCTTCAATATCTCGGGTTCGCTTTATGTAGACCAGAATGTCCCTGTTGATATCCGCAGCTCGGCTCAGGGCCTGTTCATGCTCATGACCAACGGACTCGGCGCTTCTATCGGTACTCTTGCTGCCGGCGCTGTCGTAGACAAGGTGGTGTATAGCCAGCAGGGTGCTGCTCAGATTGCAGCATGGCCTACGGCATGGTATATCTTCGCAGGCTACTCCCTCGTGGTTGCCGTCCTCTTCATGTTCATATTCAAGGATCCTGCAAAGCAGGTTTCAAAATAATATGGCTATGAGCAGCAACAGACTCGGATATTGCATATTGGCCGGCTTGGTGGCCATTGCCGTTTCGATACCGGTGGCGGTGAATAAGATAGTTTCCGCGTCTCACTCTGTAGCGGTCCGCGGACTTTGTGAGAAGGAAGTAAAGGCAGACAGGGTGATATGGCCTATCGTAGTCACTGAGAACGGCAACTTGATCCCAGAACTTGCGAAATCTGCCGAGAAGAGCACAAATGCAGTGGTCCAGTGGCTCAAGGATGCCGGGGTCAATGCTGAGGATATCTCGGTGTCAGCTCCCAAGATAGAGGATCTGACCACGTATTCAACAAACCGCGCATACAACTATGCGCTGAAATCTGTTGTCACTGTCTGTTCTTCCGATGTAGACAAGGTCATGGCTTTGCAGGCTTCTCAGTTCGAGCTGCTGAACAAAGGTATAGCCATAGGCGCCAATAACTGGGAATATCAGACGGTATACAGCTTCAACGGCCTTAACGAGATAAAGCCTCAGATGATAGAGGATGCCACAAAGAACGCCCGCGCAGCAGCTGAAAAGTTTGCCAAAGACTCAGGCAGCAAGGTTGGCAAAATCATCAGCGCCAGCCAGGGTCAGTTCAGCATCAACGACCGTGACAGCAACACTCCCCACATCAAGATAGTGCGAGTAGTTACCTCGATCAACTATCAGCTATTTTAACTTGCCCGGTTCAGGATAGTTGCATGCCGGGTCGTCAAGAACGAGTACCCAATCGTTACCCATTCCTGCTGTCATTGGCGTGAAAATAACAGACTTGGCTTTATTGACCAGGCCGAGATTTATGCTTCTGCCTGAGCGGGGGTCGAACCACCATGCTTTCAGCTGCTTTCCAGATCCTATCTGTGTCAGGTCTGCGTCGATGGGCTTGCCTCTTTCGGTGTATATAAAAGCGTATGTCCTGTCTGTGTCTCTGGTTGCAGTGATTCTATCCAGATGATCGTATGCTTCATTAACGAGAGTCTGGTCAGGAATGCGTGTGAAATAAGGACGGCTGAGCATCAGTTCCTTACCGTAGCCCATCTGATAGGATGCTATTCTTCCCAAGGATTCCTGCCATGGTGTGAATACATTTCCAGCTGCTTTATATTTCTCCGGATTCCAAACCTGCCATATTCCAGTGCTTCCGAATGTATGTCCGCAAGCACCTGAGAATACCTCGTGATAGAAATATCTTCTTGTGTGCAAATCTGTGGATACACCGTTTTTCTCCATATTGAAATCGATGGCATGTTCATCATAGAGAGGTTCACCGTCAAGGACTGGACGTATAGGTTTAACACCATTATAATCTCCTGCAATCCTATCCCAAAGAGGAACATCGTATGGGTGTCCGTTCTGCTGCATGTAAAAGTCCAGCCAAGGCTCGTCAGTGAACCATTTAGTGCATGATGTGCCTCCCCATGGGTGGTATGTCATGAGACAGCAGTCGTAGTCCTCTTCACCGCAAATACCGATGGCAATTCCTTTGGCCATGGCGCGGATTATGTCTTCACATCCGTCGGCTGGCCTGTCGCCACCGAGAATGTATATAATGTTGTCCTTGTCAGCGAATAATTGGCCGATATATTCACCATATTTTTGTGCTTTCTCTTCGGTATCGAAAATCACTGGACCGGGACCCCATTTGAGATTGATCTTATCTCCCCATGTAGGAAGCATGCCTATCATCATGCCGAGTGAATCCGCCATATCTACCATATACCGGATATGGGCAAAATACTTGTCATTAGGTATGGTATAGTCATCATCGAGGAAAGCCCATTCTCCTTCTGCGTTTGGAGAAGATAAGCCGCCGTGTTCAGCCAGACATACAGACTGTATTACATTGAAGCCTTTGTAAGCCCTGTCTTGAAAGTATGTTCTTGCGCCTTCTTTTGTGTGTCTGTGGAATACCTGCCATGCGGTATCGCCCAACCAGAAAAATGGGGTACCGTCTTCGTACATGAGATATCTTCCTTCAGGATGTACAGTTACTTTGCATTTAGCATTGGAAATTGTTGTGAGGCATACGAGTAATGCCACAACAGACAGGATTCTTTTCATATCTAGTAAGTTAATCTTATTACAGTTGAGCGCTTGAATGATGGGATATCTATGACATCGCTTTTCGTAGGCTTGGTGCTTTCTTCGGTCCATGGATTAAATATAGCGATATTTGCTAAATCTATGCCATCGACAAGCCCCTTGATCGCAACACTCGAAGAAGGAACGATTCGTGGCGCCACGCCGTTCTCAAACTCATTCTGCCAGGTATTCTCAATGTCACGTGCCCAAATGATAGCGGTATGTTTCCCTTTTAGAATGTAGTATTTAAGTCCGTCAATGCAGACTTTTGAAGGTGTAAAATGTTCTTTTGCAGGGTCTATACCTTCTATTGCCTTGGAAAATCCGCTGAATATATTCCAATGACCGTATCTTTCAATGTAATGATCCCAATGCCAGCAGTGACCGGGACCGGCAGCTCCACTGAAAAATGGTGTGAAAAGCACATCGTGCAGTATTATTCCATCTTTGTCTAACGGATATAATGAACTGGGACCAGCATGGTCGGGCTTGACAGCGCCACTCTCCGCCAGTAGAACAGGCTTGTCCAGATTATAATTCAATAAGACT
>JAZRXU010000012.1:0-3404 GCA_045600345.1 Candidatus Cryptobacteroides sp.
AGGACACCCTTCTCATCAGTGTAGCCGCCGCTCAGATAATATTTCATATTGTCACTGGCATTGGCGACGGAGATCTGGTAATTCTGGTTGATACCAGTCTTGTAAGTCTCGGCGAACCAGTCAGTTTCATCCTTGGCACCGGTAGCGATGAGAGCATCGGCGATGGAGTTATGACCTTCATCCCTCATCAAGTCGATATACTGCTCGGTGTTGAGAACTTCATAAGTTCTTTCAACATTGGCGATACCGACATATGAGCTGAAATTAATCTGAGGGCCGTGGCTCTTCTTTCCTTGCTTCGTGGTAATGAGTACGACTCCGTTTGCTGCACGGCTCCCGTAGATAGCTGCCGAAGAAGCATCCTTGAGGATCTGCATACTCTCGATATCGTTCGGAGACAGATATGCAATGGCATAGTTACCTTCACCGACAGGGACACCATCCACAACATAGAGAGGATCGTTGGATGAAGAGATAGAGGAAGTACCACGAACACGGACGGTCATACCGGAACCAGGAAGGCCGCTGGTCTGCTGGACAGTGACACCGGCAACCTTACCCTGAATGAAACCGGAAGCCTCGGTGACGGGACGAAGATTAAGATCCTCGGTAGATACGACAGAGACTGCCGTAGTAAGGTCTCGTTTACGGACTGAACCGTAACCGATAGCAACAACAGCATCCAAGGCAATGGCGTCTTCCTCAACAATTACGTTGATGACAGAGCGTCCACTGACCTTCTCAACGACGGTCTTGTAACCCAACGCATTAAATTCCAGGGTTGAACCATCCTTGACAGTGATCTGATACTTGCCGGCGACATCGGTGATCACACCGTTCTGGCTTCCCTGCTCGAGGACTGAAAGTCCGACCACAGGCTCGCCGTTCTGGTCTGTCACCGTTCCCTTGACTGTGTTCTGGGCATGAAGCGATATACCCGCAACCAGTAGGAAAGCAATAGCAATAAATCTTTTCATTGTGTGTTTTTAATAGTTAATAATAGAGTCGTGAAAAAGGGTAGAAAACGATTTTCACAAGGCAAAAATAAACAAACAATAACAGACAATTCATAGTCGGATACGGGCAAATAACACACAAGTGGATTGATGTGGATGCAAATAACCCACATACCGCTGGCTATCAACGGTTTAATAATAGCCATCTGTATGGAATTAAGTGGATAAATTGTGGATAACAGATCTACAAATGATACGGGAAATATCATTTCTGATCATCTTATCATTCGTCTTATAAATTACGAACCTTATCTTCGAACAAATCCCTCTCGTAACGGGAAAGGTTCTTTATCTTCGCCCTGTAGTTGTAAATCGTATTCGGTGAATAATGCAGCAGCGAAGCGATTTCGCCCGAATCGGAAATGCCCAGCTTGATAAGGGCGAAAACACGAAGCTCGGCATTGAGACTCCCATCCACTTTCGGCCTGATGGAAGCGCCGTCCTTGAGAAGGGAATTGAACTTGTCCACAAAATCCGGAAACAGCTTCAGGAACGTGCTGTCGAACATTTTGTAGAACTCATTTATCTCTTTTTCGATAGGAGGAAGGCTCTCGAGCTCATTTTCCAGTTCCGGAATCTTGCCTTGACGGATGGACATCAGTACGTGGTTCTTGTACGAGCGGGAGGTGTTCACATTGGCGGAGAACATACTCAGGAACAGGGTGATATAGCTCTGCTTGACTTTATCCATCTCCTCGATGACGCTCTTCGAATTCTCGAGGTCCGATTTCACCTCCATCAGCTGGCTCTGCCTGCGCCTGCTCTGCATAAGCAGGACGATAAGTATGCCGAAAAGGACAAGGGACAGCATCAAGGCAAGAAGTATCGCCTGCTTCTGACGGCGGTTGATGAGTTCATAGGCACTCTGTATCTCTGGAAAGAAATGGGTTATCTGCACAGGACGGAGATGTCCGTTGAAGGCAATAGCGTCTGGCATACAGTATTTGGAACTGTACTCGAATGCACGTTTTACATCCCCGGCACGATACAGAGCCCTGGACAAGTCCATCAAAGCTGCATAGTCTCTGGTAGCGGACATTACATCGGCCAGGGCCGACTTGGACAGCCACTTTCTGTAAGCCTGCTCATCCTCGTCACGATAGGTCAATGCATAATAGTAGGTCAGCAGGGCGTATTGCTTGTGGTCGTCGGCATATGAAACAAGAAAAGGCTCCAGATATGAGCGTGCCCGGGCGAAATTCCCTTCATCCAATGCCTCTTCGGACATCAGGACAGCCCAGTCGGCGGTATCAGGCTCTGTGAGAGCACCCAGCAGTTCACGATACCTGTCTCGCAGGGATTTGTAATAGTCATATTGGGAATTGTCCCCCGAATAGAACATCAGATCCCCGGCGAGTTTGCGGTTTACAAGATAGTACTGAGCCAACAACTGGTCGGGGATATTGTTGCTGTTGTACTTGTTCATTATGACATTGGCCTCGTAATAAACACCAGCCTTGAGGTATTCGTCGGCTAGGAGCAGATCAGTCTCAACTATCTTGTACTCGTCATTCAACTGCTTGGCTATCAGCTGATTGTTCTGCAAATAGACAATAGTGGAATCATAGCTATATGCTTGATACTCGTTAGCAAGCTGCATATTGAGCTGGTACTTGTATTCAGGCTGTGTCTCGGAATGGAGAAGATCGCTGACCATCTTCACGCGGGACAAATAATAGCTCTGGTAGACCTCCCTTCTGGAAAGCGCATCGTCCAGCTCCAGAAGCTCGTGGGGCGCGCTGCTGCAAGACAGCAATGCCTGCAGGAAGGACAGATAAATCACATATTTGCGTAATGCTCCGGTCATATCGAATTGAGGTATTTGCAAAATTAATAAAAAAGGTATGGGATTAGACGCACGTCTGCAGTAATTTTCTTGAAAGTGCGTTTCATAATCATAACTGCTTCTTTCCACGGTCACCTTCGGCACTACCGATTCCTATTCAAACTGAAGCTCAATATCGAAGCATACTACAAGAACGTATTTCACGATTTCTACTACATCTAGTACCCGGACAGGAACGACAACCGCCACCTGCTGACGCTCACAAACGGCTGGCACATCAATGGCAAGTTCGAGATCTACACCCGGAATATTAATGTCATTGAGCGCGAGTGCAAGGTGTTCACCAATTTCATTTAGCTGTCAGAAATCTATTGAAAAGACCAGGCCGAAAGAATGACGCTTGAGGGGCGACGCCGAACCTGCTGACTGAATAGCAGCGAAAAGATTACCGCCGCTATAGGAATAGGACACGCCGACAGCCGTACCATAAGGAATCCACAGAAGATTGCCCAGACGCACAGCCGCCTGAGCACCGAGACTGTACAATGTGCCGCCTGAAGAAGATGACGCGGAGCCTGAGTATAGTCCGAGGTCGGCGTGGA
>JAZRXU010000013.1:0-2997 GCA_045600345.1 Candidatus Cryptobacteroides sp.
AAACCACGGACTACGGTGTTGCGGAAACGGTCTGCCTGTATGCGGGCCCATGCATCGATCTGGTTCGAAGGTATATCCTCGGTATATACGGTCTCATCTGAAGACGTCCATGCATTCGTGCCGTCGGCACCTATCATTGCCATGAGCTTGTCGTACTCGTTCGGGATGGAGATCTTGGACGCTTCGTAGCTGATGGAGTCTATCTGATGGTATATGGCTGCACGTTCAGCCTCGCCGGCAGTCTGACGGTATACCTCAAACAACTGCTCGATACGGTCGAGGAGAGGCTTCTCTGCCTGATAGTCGGATGTGCCGAAATTTTCGGTGCCTTTGAACATGAGATGTTCGAAGTAGTGGGCGAGACCTGTAGTCTCGGCCGGATCGTTCTTACCACCTACTTTGACGGCTATATATGTCTGAATTCTGGGAGTTTCCCTGTTGACAGACATATACACCTTAAGACCGTTGTCGAGAGTGTAGACTTTGGTCTGAAGAGGGTCGTTTCCGGTGGTCTCGTAACGGCTGCATGATGAAAATATCAACGCTGCAGCAGAAATGAAAGTCAAAAACTTTTTCATGATAGTGTATATAAGTGTTTTAATCTCGTAATGAGAGGGCAAAGATATATAAATTCCCATTTAAATTGACTATATTTGTATGTTTATAACATACACATCTGAAATGGAAGAGAAAAAGGAATTTTCTATAAACCTCAAACCTGAGGTTGCAACAGGCAAGTATACAAACCTTGCTGTAATCACACATTCCCGTAATGAGTTCATTATCGATTTTGCCACAGTACTCCCGGGCATTGCTCAGCCGGAGGTGGTGTCGCGCGTGATAATGAATCCTGACAATGCCAAGAAGCTGCTCGCTGCCCTTCAGGACAATATCCGTAAGTTCGAGGAGCAGAGTTTCCCTATCCAGGGTAATGGCACACGGTCATAGACTGCCATGACAGACTTCAAGAATATAAAAGCCCTGTTGTTCGATGTGGACGGTATCTTCACCGATGGCGGCATATACGCCGTTGACGGTGACCTTTTGCGCCGCTATGATTCGAAGGACTGTATGGCCACCCGCATAGCTTCCATGCAGGGTTTTGGGCTCGGTATTATCACCGGCGGCCAGTCTGATGTCATCATACAGCGCATGATACACTGTGGTTTCGTACCTGAGGATATATACCTGAGAGCACGTCGGAAGATTGAACAGTTTGAAGATTACTGCCAGCGCCACGGTTATGGCCCTGAGGAAGTTCTGTATTGTGGAGATGATCTGCCTGACATTCCTGTTCTCAAGGCTGCAGGTATTGCGGCCTGTCCTGCTGACGCCGTGCCCGAGGTAAAGGCGGTGTGTGATTATGTTTCCCGGTGCAATGGGGGACGCTGGTTCGTCAGAGATGTAGTGGAGAAGGTTCTGAAATCTCAGGATAAATGGTATCTTGATGATATTCAGTATAAGAAGTCATTTTAAGTTATGAGACTTATTCTTGCATCCGGTTCACCCCGCAGAAAGGAGCTTATGCAGCAGATGGAGCTTGACTTCATCGTTGATAAGGAGACATCTTTCGAAGAGATTGTCCCTGATGGAATGGCTCCGGAAGATGTGCCTGCGTATTTTGCAGAAGGAAAGGCAGCCGGGTTCCATCGCCCATTGGAGGAAGACGAAGTCCTTGTCAGTGCAGATACCATTGTGATATGTGAGGGCGAGATAATGGGCAAACCTAAAGATGCACATGCAGCTCTGGACATGATCGGACGTCTAAGCGGCAAGACTCATCAGGTCGTCAGTGCGGTGTCTGTCCGCAGTAATGATAAGTGTGTCACTGCTACAGATGTTGCGGATGTTACTTTCAGCAATCTTACTGATGCGGAGATAGCACATTACGTGGCAAAGTATAATCCTGTAGATAAGGCGGGAGCGTACGGAATACAGGAATGGATAGGACTCATCGGGATCGAGTCAATCAAAGGATCGTTCTACACTATCATGGGCCTTCCGACGCATATCCTGCACGAAATATTGAGCAACTTTTAGTATATTTGTAAGTTAATATATATTATCCGGATGGAACTTGATATCAAATATAACCCTGCCTCGGTAGAGGACAAGTGGTATTCTTATTGGCTGGAACATAAATTCTTTCACAGTGTGCCTGACAATCGTCCTTCGTACACTGTAGTGATTCCGCCGCCAAACGTTACGGGTATTCTTCATATGGGCCATGTGCTCAACAACACCATTCAGGATGTGCTGGTGCGCAAGGCGCGTATGGACGGCAAGAATGCATGCTGGGTGCCGGGCACAGATCACGCTTCCATTGCCACGGAGGCGAAAGTTGTGAACAAACTGGCCGGCATGGGCATAAGGAAACGCGATCTCACCCGTGAAGAGTTTCTCAAATATGCTTGGGAGTGGAAAGAGGAGCATGGCGGCATCATTCTCGAACAGCTCAAGAAGCTGGGCTCGTCATGTGACTGGGACCGTACTGCATTCACCATGGACGAGGTTCGCAGCGAATCCGTTATGCGCGTCTTCGTCGATCTGTACGAGAAGGGTCTTATCTACAGAGGCCTGCGCATGGTGAACTGGGATCCGAAAGCCCAGACCGTGCTCAGCACCGAGGAGGTCATCTATCGTGACGAGAAGTCAAAACTCTTCCACCTCCGTTACTACGTGGCCGACGCGGATGTCAATCCGGTGAAGCCTACAGGCGAGGAGGGAGAGGTTCTGCATGTTGATGCTGACGGCCGCTATTATGCTGTCGTTGCTACTACACGTCCGGAGACCATCATGGGTGATACAGCCATGTGCGTGAACCCTAAGGACCCCAAGAATCAGTGGCTTCGCGGTCACAGGGTTATCGTCCCTCTCGTAGGCAGGGTGATTCCTGTCATAGAGGACCGTTATGTAGATGTGGAATTCGGTACAGGATGTCTGAAGGTGACTCCTGCCCATGATGTCAACGACTATGCTCTAGGCAAGACTCATAAT
>JAZRXU010000014.1:0-13063 GCA_045600345.1 Candidatus Cryptobacteroides sp.
TAAGAGGAAGGAACACGGCAAGCATGGTGAGGGTGGTGGCGATAACGGAAATGCCCACCTCGCCGGTGGCATTGACCGCCGCTTCCTTAGGTTGTTCTCCCCTGTCGATATGGGCCGCGACATTCTCCAGCACCACAATCGCATCATCCACCACCATGCCTATGGCAATGGAAAGCGCTGACATGGAAATCACGTTCAGCGTATTGCCGGTAGCATAAAGATAGACCAGCGAGGCAAGCAGCGAGATAGGGATCGCAGTAAGGATGATGAATGTGGCTCTCCAGCGTCCCAGGAAGAGGAACACCACTGCCATCACCACAAGGAAGGTGATGAGGATGGTCTCCACAAGGGAATTGATGGAGTTGATGATATTGCGGGAACCATCGATGATGGTACTGATCTTCACATCGGAAGGAAGAGTCTTCTCGATTTTCTTGAGTTCCTTCTTGAGACTCTTGATGACGCTCACGGTGTTGGCGCCACTCTGTTTCTGAACGATGATACGAGCACCCTGACGGCCATCGGTAAACGCCTCCTGCATCCTTTCCTCGACGCCATCGACAACTGTGGCAACGTCGCGTACGAAAATAGCCTTCCCGGCAGAATAGCCCACGACGATATCCATGATCTCATCGGCACTCTTGAATTCCTTCTCCACACGAAGGGTATAAGTGTCCGATCCGATGTCGATATTGCCCGAAGGCACATTGCGGTTCTCGTAGGCGATTGCCGATGAAATGGTGCTGATAGGCAGATGATATGCCTCCAGCTTTGCAGGGTCCACATACACCTGGATCTCGCGCTTTGGAGCACCTGTCACGGAAACCGTACCCACGCCCTTGACACGGGCAAGAGGTGTCGCCACCCTGTCGTCCAGAAGCTTGTCAAGTGCCGTATATGACTCATCAGCCGTTGCCGCCATGATATATATAGGGAAATCATCGGCACTGAACTTGAAGATGACAGGCACGGAAGCACCGTCCGGCAGATAGGAGTTTACCGCATCGAGCTTGTCGCGGACATCGTTCGTGGCCTCCTCGATAGGGGTTCCGTATTCGAACTCCAGGGAGATCACGCAGACATTCTCCTTTGACGTACTGGTAATGTTCTTAAGATTCGGAACAGCGTTAAGGCTGTTCTCAAGCAGTTTTGAGAGATTGGTCTCTATATCAGGCGCAGAAGCTCCGTTGTACGAGCTCATCACCATGATATAGTTGCTCTCGAACTCCGGGAACTGGTTGATGCTGAGATTCATCAACGAGAAGACACCGAAGATCATACAGGCAACAAACACCAATGAGGTGGTTACCGGATTATTGACGGCTTTCTGGTAAATGCTCATAGTTATTCAGCTACATTAACCTTAACTCCGTCCTTGATACGGAGAAGTCCCTCAGTTACCACACGGTCTCCTTCCTTGACGCCGCTCAGAATAACGTACCTGTTGCCAAGACGACGGCCCAGAGTGACCTTGCTGTAGTTTACAGTCTGTGTCTCATCATCGTACACATACACATAACGGTCGCCGGATCCCATCTGTTTGGTCACGGCAACGTCAGGCACGATAACCCGCGATGTCTTGCCATAGGTGATTGTCACCTTGCCATACATACCCGGGCGCAGACGCTTGTCATAGTTGACTACCTTGACTTCTGCAGTAAAGGTGTGGGTGGCGGCATCCACGGTAGGATAGATATTGGTAATGGTGCCATTGAACACCTTATCCGGGAATGCATCGACAGTAATGGCTGCAGGAACACCCTTGCGGACCTTGGTGTAGTCCGCCTCTGAAATTGCGATAAGGAGTTTCACGGGCACTATCTGCTCTACAGAATACAGAGGCAGCGAAACGCCGCACATATCACCCCTGTCGTAATTCCTTGCACTTATCACACCATCGATAGGGCTGCGAAGCACAGTATTTCTAAGGAGATTCTCATATGTGCTCTTATGTACCTTGCATGCCATCTCAAACGAGTCGAAATCGGACTGGGAGATGCCACCCTTCTCGCGAAGGCTTTTGAGACGGGCATACTCCAGTTCGTCATTCTTCACCTGAAGCTCACTCTGCTGAAGCTGAACGTCCTCCATGTATGCAACCACCTGACCTGCCTTCACATAATCACCGATCTCCACCATAAGCTTCTCGATACGACCGCCCTGCTGTGGAGTGATATTATTCTTAGCCCATGCTTGTACGGTACTTGAATATACCATATCATCAGCCACGACCTCAGTAACAGCTGATTCCAACTTCACCAGAGGTGCAATCTCCGCTTTCTGTTCCTGCTGCTCGGCGTTGTTCTGGCATGAAACGGCAAGAAGAACTGCCGATACTGCAGGCACTATGATTCTGAATGTACTTTTCATATCCTATATCTCCTATTATTCCTGAATGTAATCTTTACCCAACTGCTGTTCCAGGCCGGCCTTTGCGACCAGGAAGCTGTAAACCGACTGCCACTGCATGAGCTCTGCCTGGGCACGAGCCAGCAGCGCATCGTTCAGCTCCACAAGAGTACTGCGGCCCACCTCGTATGATGTCGATGTGATATCATAGCCTTTTGTGGCAGACTCTACCGCTGACAGCGCAGCATAGTAGCTGTTCATATTCGTCTCCATCGTGCTGAGGTAGTTCCTTACAGCAATCTTAAGCTCGCGCTCTGTCTGACGCTGCTGCAGCTTCACTTCCTCAAGCTGCACCTGGCTCTGCTTTACTGCATGATAACGGCGTCCACCGCTGAATATAGGCACCTGCAGGCTCAAGCCGACATACGAATATGGAGTCCATTTATACTCCTTGAAATTGAAGTCGTTGGTCATGGCGCTGTAAGAATAGTTGAAGGCAAGACCAAGAGTAGGCACATAAGCCAGTTTCTGGAGCTGAACAGTCTTTGCAAGCTCTGTCACCTGGAGTTCAAGCTGTTTCAGCGTACTGTTATGCTGCAGATCTATATTGTCATTCTGATGAAGATCATAGAAAAGAGTATCCGCATAATCCTGCAGACTGCCGGCAACATCGATATTCATATCCAGATCCACTCCGAGCACGGCTTTGAGTCGCCACAATGCGAGCTCTATATTGTTACGGGACTGGTACACATCCGGAACAGCATTGGCTACAGTTGTCTTCGCACGGAGAAGATCCATATCCGAAGCCTTCTGTGCCGCATGACGGGTCTGTGTAATCTCAAGGTTATGGACCGCGTTGGCATAAGCCTGTTCATACACAGCATTCGCATCCTTCGCCAGAAGTATGCCGAAGAATGCCTCTTTGACGCTGGTCACCATTTCCAGGCGTGAGCCACGCGCCTTCTCCACCGCAAGCTCCACATCATCTGCACTTATGGAAATGCTCTTCCATACCTGCGGATTGATCAGAGCCCAGTTGGCTGTGACACCTGTGCTCCATGTATTCCAACGGCCCACTTCCAGACCGCCCTTGCTACTTGAGCCGCCGCCTTCACCTGAGCCGCCCTCTCCTGAACCTCCACCGCCAGGAATCATCGAACCCATATCGAAGTCCATGTACATCACCTGCTTCTTGATGGTACGCTGATATGCAGCGCTACCGTCGATCTGCGGGAAAAGACTTGCATATGAGCCCTTCTTGGCATATTTTGTCCTCGTAATTTCCTTATCTGCCACCTTCACGGCGGTATTCTCGCTGAACGCGATCTTCAGAGCATCTTCCAGGGTAAGGACGACCGTGGAAGTATCCTTAGGCTGCTCCGATGCCGCACCGTTATCATCGGCGACAGCGGGCGACAGCAATAAACTCAATAGTAGTAATAACTTCATTTTATTCTAAATTAACCCGGTATCAACATGCAAGAACCGTGCTATCTGGCACCGGCATTCTTGAGCTGTTGCGCACTAGGCTGAGCCTTTGCCGGGCCTCCTTTCACAAGGCTCCACACCAGAATAGCCACACCGGCTACGATGAATGGAATACTCAGCAACTGGCCCATATTCAAAAGCATGTTTTCCTCAAATGCCTCCTGAGGCTCCTTGACAAATTCGATAATGAAACGCATTCCGAACAGGACGATAAAGAAAATGCCTATCAGCGTTCCTGATTTCAGGCGGTCAAGCCTCTTCTCATACATCCACAGAAGGACTATTCCGAGGATAATGTAGCTGAACGCCTCATAGAGCTGTGTAGGATGTTTCGGCATAGTCTCGCCGTTACGCTCAAAGACAAATCCCCATGGCAGGCTGGTCACATCGCCATAAATCTCGGAATTGAAAAGATTGCCGAAACGGATGAATGCGCCGGCAAAGCAGACAGCAATACAAAGATGATCGAGAATCCAGAGGAAATCGAATCCATACTGCTTACCATACTTGTTCGCAAACCACCACATGGCAAGTATAAGGGCAATGGTACCGCCATGACTTGCAAGGCCGCCTTTCCAAGGCATGAAGATCTCCCAGAAATGGCCATTTCCAGCCCAGTCGCCAAAGCCCAGAAAATAATCAGGCTCATAGAAAAGGCAGTGGCCGAGACGGGCTCCTACGAGAGTGGCTATCGCCAACGTGTACAGAAGCGGATCGAGAAGTTTTTCACCAGGCAGGTTTTCGCGCTTGAAGAAGTGCTGGAATATGTAATATCCGAGCACGAAACCAACCACAAATAATATCGAATACCATCGGATCCCGAAGGAACCGATGGTAAAAATAAACGGACTTGCGTCCCAGTGTACGATAAGGGAACCGATCATATTACTCTCTTACGGCAGCAATACCCGGGAGCTCTTTACCTTCGAGAGCCTCAAGCATGGCGCCGCCACCAGTTGACACATAAGAAACCTTCTTGGCATAACCCATCTGAGTTACAGCCGCAACTGAGTCACCGCCGCCGACGAGAGAGTATGCGCCTTTTGCTGTTGCATCAGCAAGATCCTGAGCGATCTCGAGAGTACCCTTGGCAAATGCAGGGATCTCGAATACACCTACAGGACCGTTCCAAAGGATAGTCTTGGAGTTCATGATGACATCTTTCCAGGTAGCGAGAGATTCAGGACCGGCGTCTACGCCTTCCCAGCCCTCCGGAATAGCATTTGAAGGTACAATCTGAGTATTTGCGCTTGCAGAGAAATCATCAGCTACGAGAGTCTGGGTACTGAGATAGATCTTGACGCCTTTCTCTTTAGCCTTTGCAAGGATCTCGAGTGCGTTAGGCATAAGATCGTCCTCATGAAGAGAGTTGCCGATCTGGCCACCCTGAGCCTTGATGAAAGTGTAACCCATACCGCCACCGATAATGAGGTTGTCCACACGCTCGAGCATGCTCTCGAGAACGGCAAGTTTTGAAGATACCTTGCTGCCGCCGATAATTGCGGTGAAAGGATGCTGGGCATTCTTAAGCACATTGTCGATAGCCTTGATCTCACCCTCCATAAGGTAGCCGAACATCTTGTCGTTAGGGAAATACTTCGCGATGAGAGCTGTAGAACCGTGTGCACGGTGTGCTGTGCCGAATGCATCATTGATATAGCAGTCAGCATAGCTTGCAAGAGTGGCAACGAAGCCTTTCTGGCTCTCTTTCACAGCTGCCTTTGCAGCTTTCTTCTCCTCATCGGTAGCATCCTCTGCAAGTCCGCGTGGCTTACCCTCTTCCTCAGCATAGAAACGGAGGTTCTCAAGAAGAAGAGCCTCACCTGGCTTGAGGGCTGCGCAAGCCTCCTGCGCCTTCTGGCAGTCGCCAGCAAATTTAACCTCTACTCCGAGAAGCTCGCTTACACGGCCGATGATATGTTTGAGAGAGTATTTCTCGGTAACGCCCTTTGGACGGCCGAGGTGTGACATGATGATAAGAGCACCGCCCTGGGCAAGCACCTTCTTCAGAGTAGGCATTGCCGCACGGATACGGGTGTCATCTGTAATTTCGAAATTCTCGTTAAGTGGAACATTGAAATCCACGCGTACGATTGCCTTCTTTCCGGCGAAATCGTAAGTATCAATTGAGCACTGCATAAAATATAATTTTATTTGTTATTTATTCTCTGTCTTCAAAAAACACGCAAATTTAACATTTTTCTACGAAAAAATATAATTTTTGTACCTTTGTCTGCGCATTAAGAAACAAGTATACGATGACAATAGAATTCCCATCGACACAATGGCGTGACTATGAGCTGGTTGACTCCGGAAATTTCGAGAAGCTCGAACGCTTCGGCCAGTATTATCTGCGCCGCCCTGAGCCCAAGGCGCTATGGAACAAATCCATGAGCGAGAATGAGTGGCGGGGACTTACTCACACATGGTTTCGCCCGGGAGCCGGATTCGGCAAAGCCGGCAAAGAGGACAGCGGCACATGGGACCGCCTGAAAAAGATGGACGACCAGTGGAGAATCGCATATAAGGGAGAATCCGGCAAAGGTCCATCATTCAATCTCCGCCTGGGTCTTACCTCATTCAAGCACGTAGGCGTGTTCCCAGAGCAGGCTCCGAATTGGAACTGGATATACAGGCAGACCGACAAGCTTGTAAAAGATATGCCCTCAATGCCACGTGTACTGAATCTTTTCGCATATACAGGCGCAGCATCGCTTGCCGCCAAGGCTGCAGGCGCAGATGTCACGCACCTCGATTCCGTGCGTCAGGTTGTGACCTGGGCACGCCAGAACATGGAAATCAGCAATATGGACGGCGTGCGCTGGATAGTGGAAGACGCTCTTAAATTCGTTCAGCGCGAGACCCGCCGGGGCAACACTTACAACGGCATCATACTCGACCCTCCGGCATACGGTCATGGACCGGACGGGGAAAAATGGAAACTGGACGAGCTGCTGTTCGAGATGCTTCAGGGAGTAGACAAGATACTTGCTCCCGAGAATGCCTTCGTCGTGCTCAACCTGTATTCAAACGGCTACAGCGCCGTGCTCGCCGAGACTCTTGCCAAGCAGGCTTTCGGCAAATTCAAAACTATGGAATGCGGAGAGCTTGCCCTTAAAGACCGCTTCGGCAAGGCACTCCCGCTCTCTGTATATGTAAGACTCACGAGATAATATGGAGAAAACCATTGGTATCATAGGCCCGGGATTGATAGGCGGTTCGATGGCCATAGATCTGCGCAGACGCGGCTTTGCGCAACGCTTTATCGGAGTAGAGAAAGAGCCTCTGAACGCATCGGCAGCGCTGAAGATCGGCATCATTGACGAGAGCGTCAGCCTCGAGGAATGTGCCAGACGTGCAGATATAGTGATCATCGCAGTACCGGTAAGCGCAGCATGCAGCATGCTGCCACGCATACTGGATATCTTCGGACAGCAGAAAGAGAGGATGCAGATAGTCATTGACACCTGCTCGACAAAAAGCGGTATAGTGGAGGCAGCCGCCTCTCACCCCATGAGAGGACGGTTCGTAGCATCACACCCGATGGCCGGCACCGAATACAGCGGTCCCTGGGCAGCACAGCCAGCGCTTTTCGATGGCAGGGCATGTATCATCGCCAACGCTCAGGATTCCGATGCCGACGCAGTCAGCGCTATCGAAGACCTGTATGACTGCCTCAACATGCGCATGATACACATGGATGCTCAGGCTCACGACATGCACACTGCATATGTATCGCACATTTCCCATGTAACGTCATTTGCCCTGGCACTCACGGTTCTGGACAAGGAAAAAGATGAGAAACACATCTTCGACCTTGCCAGCGGCGGTTTCGAGTCCACGGTCCGACTTGCAAAGAGTAGCGCAGACATGTGGGTGCCTATCCTTGAGGAGAACAAGGAGAACGTGTGCCATGTGATCGACACCTACATAGACAAGATGAAGCTGTTCAGAGATGCAATAGCGAACGAAGACAAGCAGCAGGTCCGCGACCTCATCGAAGAGAGCAACAAGATCAGACGAATCATCAGATAACCTTGCGGGAAGGAATCCAGGCTACAATATAGCCGCAAAAAGCAATGCTTGCTGCGGCTATTGCCATATCCTGCCATTTCAATATCACAGGATAAGCCTCAATGAGAAAATTGGAAGGCATCCTGACAATGCCCAGCTGTTGCTGAAGTACGCAGCACAGAACAGCAATTACAAGCCCTGCCGTCATACCTCCGAGGGTGATGAACCATCCCTCCAGTGTGAATATATTCCGTATTGACGATCTGTCCATACCCATGGCATCAAGGGTGGCGATGTCATCACTCTTGTCAATGATAAGCATGCTGAGGCTGCCGAAAATGCAAAATCCCAGAATCAGGACTACAAACAGCATGATCATGTAAACAGCCAGTTTCTCATAACGGAGCATCTTATATAGCGAAGGATTCTGCTGAGCACGGTCAAGCACCTTGGAATCAGGTCCGAGAGCACTCTGCAACTGCTTCTTGAGCGTTGCCTTACGACGCTCACCAAGGCCCTCGGCCAGCCTGACCTCCACAGCGGAAGCCTCATCCCCCACTCCCAGCAAGGATGCCATGACATCCCGGCTAACTATCATCAGCTTGCTGTCGATCTCTGCATTTACCGAGAACTCGCAAGAAGGCCATAAACGGCGCGATGAGACTGACGACATGGGATTGATGACTGACACCCTGGCCCTGGAGTCCGGGAAATAGATATTGATCGGACTCAAAAAGTGTATATTGATACCCATCTGACGTGCGAGTCCTGTGCCTACCGCCGCAAAATCACGCCCGTCGCCATCTCTGGATAACACAAACTCGCCGTCACGCACATAGTCCGCCAGAGAACTCTCCTCCATATATACAGGATCCACACCTTTTACCAGTGCTGTGCCCTGATGGTCCTCATATGAAACGAAAACATTCTCCTGAAGCACCGTGCTCATGGATTTTATGTCTTTGCATTCATAGGCCCAGTCGAAAGCATCGCCTTCTGGTATAAAATGCTTGCCCTGCGAGGGCACAATCATAAAATCCGGCTCGACAGTCGAGAACATGCCCTTGACTATTGAATCAAAGCCGTTATAAACAGAAAGAATGATAATCAAAGCTGCCGTTCCCACAGCCATGCCGACAGCACTGATTGCAGAAACGATGTTGATCACATTGTGTGACTTCTTTGCAAACAGATAGCGGCGTGCAATGAAAAACGGCAGTTTCATCATTGTGGAGGGCTACTTCTTAAGCAGCTCTTCTATATGCTCTACATAATCCAGGGAAGAATCAAGGAAGAAAGCGAGCTCCGGCACAATGCGAAGCTGCTTGGCCACTTTGTGCCCAAGTTCACCACGAAGAGCTCTGGCATCATCCTCAAGGGTCTGCATGACAGCAGCAGATTTCTCGGAAGGGAATACGCTGACGTAGACCTTGGCTACAGACAGATCTGGGCTTATCTTTACTCCGCTGACACTCACAAGAGCACCATTGAAGTAACTCATACCTTTCTGGCGGATGATCTCGGCCATGTCACGCTGAAGCTGGCTGGCCACCTTGAGCTGGCGTGTTGACTCTGGCTGTTCCATTATTTAACCTTGATAATGTAATAGTTTTTCTTGCCCTTCTGAAGAAGGATATATTTGCCATCTATGATATCAGCATTGCTGAGTTCATAGTTTGGATCAGCCATTTTGTCCTTATTGATGCTGAAGCCATTACCCTGTATCATCTTGCGGGCCTCACCCTTGCTCGGGAATATGTCTGTCTTCACAGCAAGAACATCAAGAATGCCGCAAGGAAGCTCATCCGCAGAGAGCTCATAAGTAGGCACACCGTCGAAAACAGCAAGAAATGTCTGCTCATCCAGAGACTTCAGAGCCTCTGAGGTCGCATTGCCGAAGAGCATCTGCGAGGCGCTGACAGCCTTCTGCAGCTCTGCTTCGCCATGAACCAGTATGGTAACCTGCTCGGCGAGTTTTTTCTGGAGGGCGCGAAGATGGGGAGCAGCAGCATGTTCAGCTGCAATGGCCTCGACTTCCTCCTTCGACAGCATAGTGAAGATTTTTATATACTTGAGAGCATCCTCATCACTCACATTGAGCCAGAACTGATAGAACTGGTATGGGCTTGTACGCTCCGGATCGAGCCAGATGTTACCTTTCTCCGTCTTGCCGAACTTGCCGCCGTCAGCCTTTGTAATGAGAGGGCATGTGAGAGCATAAGCCTCTCCGCCGCAGGTACGACGGATAAGCTCGGTGCCGGTAGTGATATTTCCCCACTGGTCCGCACCGCCGAGCTGAAGGGTAACGCCCTTGTTCTGGTACAGATACAGGAAGTCATAGCCCTGAAGGAGCTGGTATGTGAACTCCGTGAAACTCATACCCTCGGAAGAGTCACGGCTGAGACGTTTCTTCACAGAATCCTTGCTCATCATGTAGTTCACAGTGATAAGCTTTCCGATATCGCGGGTGAAGTTGATGAATGTATAATCCTTCATCCAATCATAGTTGTTCACAAGTTCCGCCTTGTTGGGAGCGTCCGAATCGAAATCCAGGAAGCGTCCGAGCTGAGCCTTGATGCACTCGACATTATGATTGAGCGTAGCCTCATCGAGAAGATTACGCTCCGCGCTCTTCATAGATGGATCGCCTATCATGCCCGTAGCACCGCCCACAAGAGCATATGGCTTATGGCCGCAGCTCTGGAAGTGCTTCAATATCATGATACTTACGAGGTGACCGATATGCAGCGAGTCACCAGTAGGATCGATGCCTACATATGCGGAGGTCACCCCCTTTGCCATGGCCTCCTCTGTGCCTGGCATGATATCGTGGATCATCCCCCTCCACTTGAGTTCTTCTACAAAATTCTTCATTTTCATTATATTGGGTTACAAAGATAGTTAATTTTATTATCTTTGCGTTGCAAAAATCGGAAACACTTAAAATTTAAAGATATGAGACAGAAAATCGTTGCAGGAAACTGGAAAATGAACACCACAGTCCCTCAGGGCGTGGAACTCGCAAAAGAGGTCGTTGCCCTTGGCGAGAAACTTACTGATTGCAAACTCGTTGTTGCACCTCCTTTCACCCACCTTTACGCTGTTGCTGAGGTAGTAAAAGGTACAAAAGTAGGTCTCAGCGCACAGAACTGCGCAGACCATGTCAGCGGTGCATACACCGGTGAGGTTGCTGTCGACATGCTCGAGAGCGTAGGTGTCGAGTACTGCATTCTCGGCCACAGCGAGCGCCGTCAGTACTATGGTGAGACTGACCAGACTCTCTGCACCAAGATCAAACTCGTTCTTGACAAAGGTATGAAACCTATCTTCTGCATCGGCGAGAACCTTGAGGAGCGCGAGGCTGGCAAACACTTCGAAGTTGTTGAGAGCCAGATCAAGAACGTCCTTTACACTCTCAGCGCAGAGGAAATGAAGAATGTCGTAGTCGCTTACGAGCCTGTATGGGCTATCGGCACAGGCAAGACTGCCACAGCAGAGCAGGCACAGGAGATCCACGCTTGCTGCCGTGCATGTATCGCAGAGAAATTCGGCGCAGAGCTCGCAGAGGAGATCACCATCCTCTACGGCGGTTCTTGCAAGCCATCCAACGCCAAGGAGCTTTTCGCCCAGAAAGACATCGACGGCGGGCTCATCGGTGGCGCAGCCCTCAAGGCAGCTGACTTCATCGCCATCGGCGAATCATTCTAATCAGCCGTAATCACAGTCAAATAAGTTCCCCTCTCCACGGCATCGCTGCCTATAAGGTTTAGGCGAGCCTTAGGAGAGGGGAACTTATTTTGTATTTTCGTCGTCTGCCCTATTCAATACGGATAATGACGCCAAGATGCAGCGCAGGATCCCACACCCATACCTGAGATGCATCGGCTTTAAGGACTGTACCTTCCTTGATGGCATAAGTACGCTGGCCTGAGGAGATAGACGGGCTGCACAGTACCAGATTGCCCGTCACGGAGCTTCCCACCTCGCCTATCGGGCCATTCGCATGCAGCACATAGTACTGCTGCACAGTCTGAACCACCTGACCTGTAGAAGCTTCATCCTGAGAGAGGGTCACTCCAGCCCTATAGATATGCTTGGATTCATTGAAACTATATTGCATGTCTCCAGAGGAGAAATCTATCATATTCTTATATCCGACCATGATACATACATCTGTACGATCGGCGAACACCTCCTGATCAGAAGGCACCACAGGCGCCTTGCAAGAGCACACCGACAACATCAGAACAGCTATATATGCGAATCTTTTCATTTCTTGCAGGTATGTTTTTTAAAGAGATGGTCAGTTGACCCGTCCGGCCACGTAATCTCCGCCCTGATAATACCGTCAGCAGAAGGGGTGAAAGCAGAAGGGTCTGCAACAGGAGCATCATCATAGAACCATGCAACCGTCGCTCCCACACTATTGCTTGCCCGGAGAGTCAAAGACATGTCCGGATTGACAAGCACGATGATGTAGATCATATCCTCATCTTTTGGCGGATCTGTCGGATCCACAGGGATAGGACTGTACATATTCACACAGGTAAAGCGAACCGCATCGCCCTCGACTCTGATATTTCTAAGGGCAAACTGCGACTCCGTCTCATCCCAGAATTTAAGTTTTATCTTGGCGTCCCCTCCTATGGCCGTAGTGCCATAGCATGGAAAGAAAACACCACTTATATCCTTTCTGCTCGCATCAGTCGCATTGATATCCGTACGTCCATCAGCCTCAACGAGATCCATGCACTGATGCTTGGGATTGGCATTCACCTGATTATATTTAGACCACCTGTCGGACGAAGTCACCTTGCCGAAAGCTTCCGAATCCGAGGTGTATTCTGCACTTCTATCCACATGATAGACAAGCATGCCCAGTTTCTGTTCCTCCCCGAGTCCTGCATATTCATCCCATCCAAGCCTGCATCTGACCTCGAAAAGATAATACTCATCTGCGTTGGCAGGATTGGAGATCATATATGTCCTGGCCTTATCGCTGCCCAGAGGGTACATCTCATAATCTCCCGGAGTCATCACCTCTGGGGACATTACGCCGAGAATCATACGATCCGATGCATTGAGATTGGATGGAGTGTTGCCATCATCATTGTAATTGCCAGATGACATCAGAGATGTGGTCCACCAGACGCCGGCTGCCGTACCGCCACTTTTCTCATAATCCGTATCATACAGGTCTGCAAGGCCG
>JAZRXU010000015.1:0-3138 GCA_045600345.1 Candidatus Cryptobacteroides sp.
AGTATAGCTGGTATCCAAGCCGCCGCTATATGCGACCACCACTTTCTTTGCCATATCCCTTATTTATTTTCAGATAAAACATTCTTCTCGATCAGCTGCTTGATAGCTGAGTGCTCGTTAGGGTCATAGAGCAGACCAGTGCATATGCACATCTTGTAGTTCTTAGCCTTCAGGATGTCGAAGTTGGTACATCCCTCACAGCCCTTCCAGAACTCCGCATCATCGGTCAGTTCGCTGAAAGGCACAGGACGGAAGCCAAGCTCGTAGTTCATCTTCATCACGGCAGGGCCGGTGGTGATGCTGAAAATCTTTGCCTGTGGATATTTCTCACGCGAAAGCTGGAATATGCGCAGCTTTATCTTCTTCGCTACGCCCATGCCGCGGAACCCGTGGCTTACGATAAGGCCGCTGTTTGCCACATACTGTTTATTTCCCCACGTCTCTATATAAGAGAAACCGGCGAATTCGCCTTTATCCGACACCGCAATGACAGCCTTGCCGGCTTTCATCTTCTCGGTAACGTACTCCGGCGTTCTCTTGGCGATACCTGTACCTCTCTCCTGGGATGAGATATAGACCTCGTCGCAAATCTCCTGAGCGTATTTTGCATCGCTCTCGTCTGCAATTCTTACAATGATCTCCATATCATTTTATTTTAAATATTCTCCCCAATCCACAAGACGCATATCGCCTTTGCGGATATATGTATCATGAAGTGCGAAGGCTGCATTCAGGCAATGCGGCGAATGTCCGCCGCCTCGCGATGCCAGCTTCTGATATTCTCTAAGTATAGGTCTGTAATCAGGATGCGCTATCGAGATAAGGGACTCCGCCCTCTCCGTAGGACATTTGCCCCTGAGGTCAGCTATGCCATACTCTGTGACTATGGCTCCCACATAATGCTCCGTATGGTCCACATGCGTACAGAACGGCACTATGCTCGATATCTTGCCATCCTTGGTGGTGGATGCGCATGTAAATGTGCTAAGCATTGCAGATGTCGTGAAGTCGCATGAGCCTCCCACGCCGTTCATCATCCTGCTGCCGAAAAGTTTCGTACTGTTCACGTGACCGTATATATCTACTTCCACTGCCGTATTCAGCGAACATATTCCCAGTCGGAGTATGATCTCCGGACAGTTCGAGATTTCTGAAGGGCGGAGCAATATGCGTCCGCGATACGGTCCTATATTGCGGTACATCTCCTGAAGGCTTTCATTGCTGAAAGTAAGGGCACCTGTAGACGCCGTCTCTATCTTGCCCTCCTTGATAAGGCGCAGAGGTTCTTCCTGAAGCACTTCGGTATAGATACTGAACGGAGGTATCTGATCGCAGCTTCCCATCGCACCAAGCACTGCATTAGCACCGCTGCCCACTCCGCTCTGGAGTATCAGACGCCTTTTGTTGATATACCCCTTGTCCATATTCCAGAGAAGGAAGTCAGCCACGTTCTGGCCTATGGCGTCGTGAGTCGGAGTACCTGGAGCCATAGGACGGTTCTCGTCAGGAATGCAGCATTCCACAATGCCTGCTATCCTGTCAGGTTCCACTTCGATATATGGCAGTCCTATACGTTCCGATGGATGAGTGATATGTATAGGGGTACGGAACCATGGGTCCTCGATCTCGTATATATCATGCATACCCACAAGACGGGGGCTGTGCCATGTATTCAACTCGATAAAGACGCCCTTCTTGGCAAGATGAAAGATAGTCGGAGCGATGCCTATTCCGGCTGTAAGGTAAATACGTATGCGTCCGAATATCTCCTGAATCTCGCAGGCCTCCACAATGCCGTATGTCACCTCTCCGTTATAGCCCAGGCGAAGCTGCTTTGCATTGTCAGACAGATTGAGGTCTGCATAACGGATCCTGCCGGCGTTACATGCCTCACGCACATCCTTGTTTACCGAGAAAGGCATGCGGCGGTCCATTGCATCGGCCGAGGCAAGCTCTCCGTCACACGATGCACCTACAGAAGCGCCTGTCACCACATCCACTCTGAAAGGTTTCCCTTCAGCATGCATGGCACGCGCCTTTCTGGCAATTGCAGGAACTATGCTCTTGGGGGTACCGGCAGGACCGAAACCTCCGATACCGAGCATATCTCCATTCTCTATGAATGAGGCAGCCTCATCCGGAGTCATTCTTTGATTCAAATCAAACATCAGATAAATTTACTGAATTTTCATATCATACAGCACAAACAGTCCTGATAATCGTAATCTATATTACCATTTCTTGTCACCTCAATAGGGCAGGCTTTCACGCCTGCTGATATTTGGTCAGGATTATTTAAAGTGCCGCCCACTGTTTCAGTGAGCGGCACAAATATAACACTTTATGTGATAATATCCAAAAACTGTTAGATAAGACCCTGGTCGACCATGGCGCCTGCCACCTTGATGAAGCCGGCGAGAGTTGCTCCTTTCACATAGTCGATATAGCCATCCTCACATGTACCATACTGGAGGCATGCATTATGGATGTCATCCATGATGAGGTGGAGATTGTCATCCACTTTCTCAGAGTGCCATTTGCGGCGCATCGAGTTCTGTGTCATCTCAAGACCGGATGTTGCCACACCGCCGGCATTCGATGCCTTGCCCGGAGCGTAAAGGATCTTCGCAGTCTGGAATGCATGGATAGGTTCAGGGGTAGGAGGCATGTTGGCTCCCTCTGCCACGCAGAAGCACCCATTGGCAAGAAGTGCCTTGGCACCCTCTCCGTCGAGCTCGTTCTGGGTTGCACATGGGAGAGCGATATCACATTTGATGCCCCAAGGTTTCTGACCCTCGAAATACTGTGCTGAAGGATATTTCTCAGCATACTCCTTGATACGGCCACGGCGTACATTCTTAAGTTCCATAACAAATGCAAACTTCTCCTCATCAATACCTTCCGGATCATATATGAAGCCATTGGAATCAGAAAGCGTAACGACCTTGCCACCGAGCTGGGTTGCCTTCTGACATGCATACTGAGCCACATTGCCTGAGCCTGATATCACGACAGTCTTGCCCTGGAAGCTGTCGCCGCGTGTACCGAGCATACTCTGTGCGAAATAGCAAAGACCGTAGCCTGTAGCCTCAGGACGGAGACGGCTGCCGCCCCATGCAAGAGCCTTGCCTGTGAGCG
>JAZRXU010000016.1:0-12597 GCA_045600345.1 Candidatus Cryptobacteroides sp.
GTCGACGAGAGTCTCAAGGTAGCCGCGAATGCTTGTCACCGGGGTTCGCAACTCGTGCGCCAGATTGCCGGTAATCCTTTTTTTCTGGCTCTGGAGCTTCTCGTTGGCCTCTTTCTCGGCTTCTGCTCCGGCGCGCAGCGATATATGCCGGATTATGAATACAGCTACAATGAACAGCAATGCTATGGTGATAAGCAGCATCCAGTCCGGATGCATGAACCGGCGCTGAGCCATCTCGAAAGGCAGGGCTGTGCGCACTATCACGTTGCCGTATCTTCTGGCAAAATATATGTATTCCATGCCTGATGTCTCGGAGATTCGTATGGAGCAGCCATCTTTGCCCTCGAGGCTCGACTGTATCTCCGGTCTGGAAAGATGATTGCCCATGACCCCTGAATTCTCGTAAGAGTCATAAAGTACCGTTCCGTCGGGTCGTATGACAGAAACGCGTATCTCTTCAGGGAGCAGGGATGTTGTCCTGGAATAGTCATCGGTATGGGCCACAATATCGGCATACCCTTCAAGGCGGGATGACAGTACCGCCTTCTTGTAACCATGTTCGCTGCTCAGTTCCACCATGACGATGGCGGCTGTAAATACGGCGAATACCGCTGTGACAAGTATCCAGAGGCGCTTATTCATTACAATCTATGCTGTAGCCGAATCCGGCCCTGTTTGTGATCATGTCCTTGCATATGCCCAGCTTCGAGCGTATCCTCGCTATATGGACGTCCACTGTCCTGTCGAGGACATACGGAGCGTCCTGCCACAGTTCATTCTTGAAATCAGCCCGTGAGAAGTATCTCCCCGGGTTCGAGCATAGCAGTAGCAGGATGTCGTACTCTTTTCTGGAGAGGGGTACAGGCGTTCCATCCACGGTGACGGTCTTGCTGAGCGTGTCGACTGCCAGACTGCCCATGATGATTGTAGACACGGGTTGACCCGCTGGCCTGGCCCTTTTGAGTACTGCCTTCACCCTGGCAAGCACCTCATTTATGGAGAATGGTTTGCTGATGTAATCATCACCTCCGGCAGAGAATCCCGTGAGCATGTCATTCTCCGTGCTCCGTGCCGTCAGGAATATGATGGGGACATTGCATCCGTCAGCCCTCCGTAAAGTGTCTGCCAGCTTGAATCCGCTCATGCCAGGAAGCATTATGTCCAGCAGTATGATGTCAGGGACTGCTCCTTTGCGTATCTGTGCCAGGGCAGACTCGGCAGTGCCGCACTCTATCGTGTCGTATCCTGCGGCAGAGAGATTGAAGGCCAGGATCTCGCGTATATCCGCCTCATCATCTACAATCATTACTTTCATATGTGTAATATTATCTATAGCAAAGGTAGCTGATTTATCGCTAATAACCACTGCCGGCATGTTAAGATTCTGTTACAAATCCGGGCTATGCTGTTAACGCTTCTGATGTGCATTGTTAAGAATGCATCAAATAGGCGTAATCATGTTATGAAAAATGTTGACTGTGCATTTCCCTTCGTCATATTTGCTGTAGTTATCAATTGATGTTATGGAAATGTTGATGAGTATCTTTACTCTTGTCGGCGCTCTTGGAATGTTCCTGTATGGAATGAATATGATGAGTACCGGACTTCAGAAGACAGCGGGCAACAAGCTCAGAAATCTGCTGGGTACGATGACGTCCAATCCCTTCAAAGGGGTCCTTACGGGTATGGGTGTGACGGCTGCCATCCAGTCTTCGAGCGCTACTACCGTGATGGTTGTCGGTTTTGTGAGTGCCGGTCTTCTCACGTTGGGACAGGCGATAGGCGTTATCATGGGCGCCAACATCGGCACCACAATGACGGCATGGATCATAGCCGTATTCGGCTTCAAGGCAGACATATCTGCTCTTGCTGTGCCTCTTATGGGGTTGGGATTCATACTCAGCGTATCGAAGAAGGGAAGTCTCAGGAATGTCAGCGAGCTGGTGATTGGCTTCAGCCTTCTGTTTCTAGGGCTCTCGCTGATGAAGAGCTCAATCCCGAATCTGTCAGAGAATCCGCATGCCCTCGAATTTATCACTGACTGGTCCGGGCATGGTTTTGCATCTGTGCTTCTCTTTATCCTGTTCGGTACCATCATGACCCTCATTCTGCAGTCTTCCAGCGCCACCGTGGCTCTCACCCTCATAATGCTCGATATGGGATGGATACATTTCGATATGGCTGCCGCAATGGTGCTGGGCGAGAATATAGGAACGACCATCACCGCCAATATCGCGGCAGCCGTGGGCAGTGTCAATGCCAGACGTGCTGCCCTGGCGCATACGGTATTCAATGTTTTCGGAGTGTGCTGGGTGCTGGCGATATTCTATCCTTTCATAGATATGATACAATGGATAGTGGCGCTTTTCGATGCCGATCAGGCAACCTCTGCGGTCTATGGCATATCAATGCTTCATACAGTGTTCAATATAATAAATACATTCATTATGATCTGGTTCACAAAACAGATAGAAAAACTTGTTACAGCTGTCATCAAGGATAAAGCTGAAAAAGACGAAAACGATGAGGGAGGTCTGAAATATATAGATTACGGACTCATATCCACTCCGGAGCTTGCTCTGGTGGAGTCCAGCAAGGAGATTGTACACTTCGGCAAGGTTATGAAAAACGGCTTGGAATATCTTGCAGAGGCCATAGATGCTGCATATGACGAGGATAGGTTCATGTCTTATCGCGAGAAACTCGTCAAGTATGAAGAGGTTTCAGACCGTATCGAGTACGAGATAGTCAAGTTCCTGAACGATCTGGGCAAAGATCATCTCAGCAATGAATCCAAGGATATGGTCCGCTCGCAGATCAGAATATGCGGCGAGCTCGAATCTCTGGGAGACAGTGGAGAATCCATCACGCGCTCCCTTATGCATATGAATGCCTACGGGCGCAGACTCTCACTCGAACATGTCGCCAAGCTCGGAAAGATGACAAGCCTGCTGTCTCAGGCATATGAGGACATGATCTGGAACCTGGAAAATGCCGGCCGCATATCGGACATACGTAACAGCGAGGCCGACGAAGAGGCTGTCAACCAGTTCAGGAATGAGTGCCGGGAACACGAACTGTCCGTCATAGAATCCAAGGGCGAAGACTATTTCGAAACGGTATTCTACCTCAATATCCTCGATCAGCTCGAGAAGATGGGCGATTATCTTATAAATATCTCTCAGAACATCTGGAAAAATAGCAGGTAGTGCCTTGACCGAAAATTTTTGATTTTCGACTAATTTCTTTTGCCTGTGAAGTTATTCGTGTCTATCCTTATAAAACGGTATTGATAGGCATATCCTTGAAATGTCAGCAGCAGGAATAAGAGGACGATATATAATCTGAAACGATTCATATGAGTAATGTTACAAAGCAAATTTAAATAAAATGTAATAACGTCGGTAAAAAGAATTCCGTCAATTATCGCAAGAATATTGGCAAAGCAGCCGTATTTTATACAGCGAATGTTGTATTACTACTCCAGAAGTAAAGCATCCTGGAAGCCCTGAAATCTTCTATTTTGACTTAACAAAATTTAAGAAAAAGATCGATGAGAGTAACAATGATCTGGAAATTTGGTTATCTTTGTTGAATGGCGCCCAGGAGTTGGATGAGGTTCCACAGCCGTTAAAAAATAATAGTCCATTGTTATGAATAGGTCAAATAAGTGTTCATTCCTCTCATCTTGTAAGGAAAAGCCTGTCGCAGGACATGTCGTTGATCTTGTGGCCGGTACGGTGACAGATGCAGAAATTGTTGTCAGGGACGGTGTTATCTCAGAGATCAATCCGTGCGAAGTGCCTGCCGACGCCCCTTATCTCATTCCAGGCTTCATCGATTCTCATGTCCATATCGAGAGCTCTATGATGCTTCCGGAAGAATTTGCCCGCATCGCGAAGTCTCATGGCACGGTAGGCGCGATATGCGACCCTCACGAGATTGCCAATGTCCTGGGCGTTCCGGGCGTGGAGCTCATGCTCGACAATTCGAAGCTCGCTGATTTCTATTTCGGCTTCGGTGTGCCTAGCTGTGTGCCGAGCTGCGGCTCTGACATAGAGCGCAGCGGTGCTGTGCTCGACAGCAAGACGGTAGCTGCCCTGCTGGAGCGCGATGATATATATGTATTGTCGGAGATGATGAATTATCCCGGCGTGCTGGGCGGTGACCCTGAAGTCATGGCCAAGATCGCTGCAGCTAAGGCTGCGGGCAAGCCTGTGGACGGACATGCTCCCGGACTGCGTGGTGCCGACCGTGCTGCGTATGCAGCTGCCGGCATCTCTACCGATCACGAATGTTCGCAGCCTGATGAGGCTCGTGACGTTGTTGCATGTGGCATGAAGGTCCTTATCCGTGAAGGCTCGGCTGCCAAGAATTATGAGGCTCTCGCTCCGCTCATTGCCGAGTGCCCGGATATGCTGATGTTCTGTACCGATGACTCGCATCCTACAGATCTGATGAAAGGGCATATAGATGTCATAGTACGTCGTGCAATTGCTGACGGATATCCCGTGATGGATGTCCTCCGCATCGCATGTCTCAATCCTGTCCTTCATTACGGCCTGCCTTCGGGCCTGCTCAGAGTAGGGGACAGTGCAGACTTTATCGCGGTTTCGAGCCTCTCTGAGGACTTCGAGGTTCTCGCTACCTATCTTCATGGCAAGCCACAGAAAGATGTGAAAAGCCATGAATTCAAGGTGCAGCCATGTCATAACAATTTCGCAGCAGGGCATATCACGGTGGCGGATATACAATGCGCGGATGCAGATTCTGACGATGCTGCGCAGATTGTTGCCACCGACGGTTCGCTGCTCACAGGCTGTTATGTCGGCTCTGTTGATGAACATTCACAGAAGATAGTTACATACAATCGATACACTCCAGGTGCAAAACCAGCAGTCGCTTATATCCGTGGCTTCGAGATTAAAAACGGCGCCATTGCACAGAGCATAGCCCATGACTGTCACAATATCATCGCTGTCGGCTCGGATGACGAAATGCTCGTGCAGATGATCAATAAGGTTGTGGATATGCGTGGCGGCATCGCTGTCACCGATGGAGCTCAGATTGTAACGCTTCCTCTGCCTGTCGGCGGCATTCTTTCCAACGAGTCTGGGGAGAAACTGTCGGAAGCCAATCTTCAGCTCGAAGCCGTGGTGCGTGGCACCGGCTGCAGTTTCAACTCTCCATTCATCACTCTTGGTTTCATGGCCCTGCCTGTAATTCCGCAGCTTAAACTTACCGATAAAGGCCTGTTCAACGGCAATACCTTCCGGTTTGTGAAGTAGATATGATATTATGAAACACAATCTTTTTGCCTCTATCATATCTGTGTTGTTTCTCGCAACAGCCGTTTCATCGTGCGGCCAGGCCAATCACAATCCGGCTTCGGAGACGGATGGATCGCAGTTTGTGCTGCTGACCGATGTCGTTCCGGATGCAATTCTCGAAATACGCTATTACAGTACATATAATTTCATCGGAGATCGTATCCCGGGCTATGAGGAACCTGTAGCCATCATTACCTGTCAGGCTGCCGATTCGCTGAAAGCTGCGAGCGATGATCTCAAGGCCCTGGGCTACTGTATCAAGGTATATGATGCATATCGTCCGCAGTGTGCCGTGGATTATTTCATGACATGGGCAGAAGATGTGGATGATGTCCGCATGAAGGAAAACTTCTATCCGGAGCTGGACAAGAGCGTGCTTGTGCCGGAGGAATATGTGGCCAGACACAGCAGCCATACCCGAGGATCGACGGTAGACCTGACGCTTGTGGATATAAAATCCGGAAGGGAAGTGGACATGGGATGCGTCTTCGACTATTTCGGGGTGGCGTCACATCCCGATGTGCTCCCGGGACAGGCGATAGGAGCGTATCCTCCTATCAACGAACAGCAGTACAGGAACCGCATGATACTCCGTGAGGCAATGCTTTCGCATGGGTTCAAACCATATGAATGCGAGTGGTGGCATTTTACTCTTGCCGACGAGCCTTATCCGGATACATACTTCAATTTTCCTTTGAAAACGTCGAGCGTCAGGTAAGTATGGAAGCAATCCATCCAAAAGTAGCTCTTTTCGTGCCATGCTATGTTAGGGCCGTCAGTCCTTCCGTGATCGGTGCTTCGGTGCGGCGGGTCGGGATATAGCTGCGTATGCAGTTGATCTCGGTATATGCAGATGTGCGGCTGATAACATCTTCTGGGCCTTGATAATTGCCGAAAGCTTTGGTGTGCAGCAACATGGCCCGTGAAACAGAGCTGTTGAACCATGCCATGTCGAGTACGGGTTCAGGTTCGCATGCACCCATAAAATGCCACGCTCCATCTACATATACCTCCACCCATGCATGATTGTCGTCAGTGTGAGCCCATCGTGGCGTGTACACCTGGCGAGCCGGAATGCCTGCGGCACGAAGCGCTGATACTGCGAGGACGGATTCCTCTCCGCAGCGCCCCAGACCAGCATTTATGAGGGCCATAGGACTCAACGTGCGCCCGTCGGACGGAATGTAAGTGGCCCTCTCATGGCACCAGTGGTTTATTTCGAGAGCAGCGTCGGCCATGCTCAACCCCTGCACTCTGTCGCACAGGCTGTCGGCGTAGAAAGTTCTGAAGTCGTCCAGATTTTCATTGTTTACGCGAAGCGGCAGTACAAAGTGTCGGAATTCCCTCTCGGGAACATTCCACCCCATGCGATTGCGTACCTGCAGTGTTTTCTCGACATTTGCTTCCCAGTAAGCGCGATCGCACACGAGGGAATCACCAAGGGGCATGCTATCGTACAGGAAATCAATATACTTCTCAGTCTCGTTTCGGCAAGATGCAGCAGCAAGTATCAATGTTGCCGCGGTTATCAAATAATATTTCATGAGATGTTGTAATAAGCTAACATATTTTTGTTCCATGGAATTCTTTTGCTCCGGTCAGACGTTCCATGTCGTCCACATTGCCGGCGTTTACTCCGCTGCCGGGCATCACGATGATGCGACCCGCAGCGTGTTCCACCAGTGCGGCGATAAGATCGGCACCCATGGGGGCCTTATCCTGACGTCCGGAGGTCAAAAGACGGTCACAGCCCAGAGCGATAATCTGGTCGAGGAGCGCGAGGGGATCGGCAGCAGTCTCGTCGAAAGCGCGGTGAAACGTCACAGAAAGGGGGCGCTTGCCGTGAGCGCGGCCGATGAGCTCTCGCATGGTGCCAAGGTCTATTCCGTTTTCCGGGGTCAAAGCGCCTATCACTACGCCTGCAGCTCCTTTCTCGCGGCACTTGTCTATGCATTCCAGCATGTACTGCACCTCATCGCTGCTATATATAAAGTCTCCACCTCGAGGTCTTACCAGAATATTCACCGGTACATTATATGCCGCTGCGCAGCATATGGCTGACTCCATCAGTTCCTCTGAAGGGGTGATTCCTCCTATGGCGATGTTTTCGCACAGCTCAATCCGTCCTGCTCCATGTTCACAGGCTCTTCGTACTTCTTCCACGCTGCAGCAGCACGCTTCCAGCAATCTTAATGTATTGTTATTGTTCATTGTCGCGTGATATCGGGGTAAAGGTACGCTTTTTAACTATATTTGCGTAACTTTATCATAAGGATATGAAAAAATACACTCTGTTCATCAGTCTTGCAGCTACTGTCGGCATACTCTGTCACGCTGCAGAGCCCGTCATGAATGCTCAATATGTGCCGTCTGAGGAAAATCTGGCAGCACGAAAGGAGTTTGAGAGCCAGCGCTTCGGCATTTTCATCCATTGGGGTATATATTCCATGCTCGGACAAGGGGAGTGGGTGCTCAATTCGCGTCAGCTCAAACACTCTGAATACCGGAATCTGGCGGCAGGCTTCTATCCTAGTCGCTTCGATGCGTCGCAGTGGGCTTCCATCATCAAGCAGTCCGGAGCTCGCTATGTCACATTCACGTCGCGTCATCATGACGGCTTCTCGATGTGGGATACGGATCAGAGTTCTTATAATATCATGGACGCCTCGCCATTCAAGAGGGATATAGTGGGGGAGCTTGCCAAGTCACTGGGAGATGAGGGAATCAGCCTCCATCTTTATTACTCGCATCTGGACTGGGGGCGCGATGATTACTGGCCGCGAGGACGTACAGGGTTGGATAGTGGCAGACCTGAAGGAAACGGGAACAGTTGGCAGCATTATATCGACTTTATGGAGGCACAGCTCACCGAACTCCTGACAAAATACGGCCCGATAGGAGGTATCTGGTTCGATGGCGTATGGGATATGGATGCCTATCCGTATGATGAGCAGCCTGGTATATGGCATCTGGAGCATCAGTATGCTCTGATTCATAGTCTGCAGCCTGCTTGTCTTGTGGGTAACAACCATCATCTATTCCCATTCCCCGGCGAAGATATACAGATGTTTGAGCGCGATATCCCTGGCCAGAACCTTTATGGCTATAGCGAACAGGAGATTTCCCGTCTTCCGTTGGAAACGTGTCAGACTATGAATGACAGCTGGGGATATCGTATTACCGACACGAATTACAAAGATACCGGATTTCTGATCCGATATCTGGCACAGACGGCTTCCAAGGGCGCCAACCTGCTGCTGAACATAGGGCCGCGTCCGGATGGTACCATCCCTGAAGAAGCTGTTGCACGACTTAAAGCGATAGGCGAGTGGCTGCAAGTGAATGGTGAAAGCATATACGGCACCAAGGCAGGATATGTGCCGGAGCAGCAATGGGGCGTCACCACCCAGAAAGACAATACCTTGTATTTACATTTGTTTGGAAATGATGCAGAACAAGTAATCACATTTCCCGTGCCGCAAGGTAGCTGCGCCGGCAAGTCGAATAAGGCTGTGGCTGTACGGCTTCTTGATGCCGGCAAGCCATGTGAGTGCAAACCGACCATGAAATGCAGCAAGGACAGCGTGACCGTCTCTGTGCCTGCCGATCTTCTGATGAAATCTCCAGACGTGGTTGTCGCTGTCGATTTCAAGCGTCCTCTCTAACTCCTCAGCAAGGAATAAACAGACAGATTATGGATGCATACAGTATCATAGCGATTATTTTGGGCGTCATTGGACTGGCAGGCAGTTTTCTTCCTGTCTTGCCCGGTCCGCCTCTTGCCTGGCTGGGCTTGCTGCTGGTATATTTCTCATCCACCGCCGAGGATCCTGTGACTGTGGCAGCTCTGGCTGTTGCCGGCTTCTTTGCCGTTGTCGTCACCTTGATGGACTATGTCCTGCCATCCGCATTGACCAAGGTGGCCGGCGGACATAAGGCAGGCAGCAGGGGAGCCGTTGCCGGAATGATTCTCGGAATTGTTTTCACTCCGGTAGGTATGGTGCTGGGAAGTTTCCTGGGTGCGCTGCTTGCAGAAATCGTCTTTGAGAAGCAGGACCTTGGCAGTGCGCTGAAAGCCGCCATGGGCACCTTTGCATCTTTCATTCTCACAACTGGAGCCAAAGCCATCTACTGCGTGATACTGCTCTGGACTATCGTTGCGAAGATATTCTAAGATTATTTTTTCATGATGACGATGATGTCGCCTTTCTGAATCAGGGTGTTGCCGTGAGGGATGATTTTTTCCTCTCCTCGCTGTATCATTATTATAAGGTTGCCGTTACCCTTGGGGAATTCGCTTACACGACGGCCTACCCACCGGCTTTTTTCCAGAATAGGGTGCTGCACGAGGTTGTCCTCGGACTTCTCATGGTATGAATGTGCACATATCACAATCTTGTCTTCTGCCTGAAGAACCGTGTCGCCTTGCGGGATGATTCGCTCCTTGCCGCGTATTACCAGCACGATAAGGCAGTCACCCGGAAGATGGATGTTACTTACAGGCGTGTTGTTCCATGTGCTGTCGGGAGCAACGTGGATCGTTCCGAAGGTCATCTCCGAACTCTCCTTGAAGTCGCTGAATGTCGTCATGACGTCGGAATCCTCGTCAGTCATGCTGGTGAGTTTTGCTATCGCAGGAATCAGGGATCCTTGCACGGCGATGGAAATGATGACGATGCAGAACACTATGCTGAAGATGTCATTCTCCAATGCGATCCCGGAAGTCAGTATTGTGATGGCAAATACGATAGATGCGGCTCCTCGCAGTCCCACGAATGATATAAGCCCCATCTGTTTGAATGGATATTTCCTGAAAGGAAGCAGAATTCCATACACTGCAAGTGGCCTTGCCATGAACGTCAATGCAGTGAATATTATGAACGCCGGGATAAAGGCTTTCACCAGTGCTGATGGGATGGCCAGCATGCCGAGAAGGAAGAAGATTGCGATCTGCATCAGGCTGGTTATCGCATCGAAGAATGTTACCATAGGCTTGCGGCCGGGAAGATGCGAATTTCCAAGTATGATACCCACAATATATGCGCTCAGATATCCGTTTCCTCCCACCATGTCCGGCAGGGCATATGATGCCAGTGCAATGGATATGAATATGAGTATGTCAAAGCCGTTGTTCCTGATATTTGTCCATCTCAGCATCATGACAGCCACGGATGCGATCAATATGCCTCCAGCTGCGCCGAACACTACCTGTGAGATTATCTCCCATACGATGTTTCCCGCTGAAATGCTGCCGTTGAACAGTGACATCATCACTGCGGTAAGCATGAATGACATAGGGTCATTCGATCCGCTCTCTATCTCCAGCAGAGGCGCTGTGTTGTTCTTCAGACCCATTTTCCTGGTACGAAGAATGGAGAATACGGTTGCAGCATCCGTGGAGCTTATGACTGAACCCATCAACAAACTCTCGAGCCAATTCCATGCGAGGGCATAATGGCAGAAAACTCCTACAGTCAGGGCCGTGAGAGCAACTCCAAGAGTAGAAAGAAGTCCTGCCTCGATGGCAACAGGCCTTGCTGATTTCCATCTCGTTCCGAATCCGCCATAGAACATGATGAATATGAGGGCAATGGTGCTGTTATCACCGACAATCCATCCTCTTCGGATCGCAAAATCATCGTATTGGCTGCCGCATATCAGACCGAGAAGCAGGAAGAACAGCAATACGGGAATACCTATTTTTCCTGAGAACCTGTTCAGGTATACGCACGTAATGACAATGAGGGAGAATATGAGAAGATATAGGGTCATTTCTGTTAAATGGAAGATTCACCGTCAAAGATAGTAATTTTTTTTGTGCAAATCTTTAACTTTGCATTCGTAATCAATCGACATGACCGGCCAATACTCCGGTCCGGTCTCCATGAAAGACTTCTATCTCAATCGCTGGTAATATTGAATGGTCATCTATAAAATGAGGGCTGTCGTTCGAAAAAATTAAAATATCACAAAAAACACAAGAATTCACAAAACTTTTTGAAAATGCTTGACATGATATCTCTTCGTAGCTAATATTGTGGCAAAAAAGCTTATGAAGAAAGAGATTGATCCCAAGTATATCAAGCCGACATCTGATATTGGCTTTCATTGGATTTTCTGTAAGGAAGGTAATGAAGAGGTGGTTCTTCAACTTTTGAATGCTTGCATTCAGGAGAAAGAAATCGTGTCGTTTGAGAGATTAGAGACCGAGCACTGCGTGAATGCAGACACGATGTTTCGTTTTGACCTGTATTGCAAGTGTTCAGATGGCACAAGGATAATAGTAGAGTGTCAGAATTGGTCAAAGAGAGAAAACTTTGCAAGAAGAGCGTTGGCGTATTCGTCAATGGCAATCATAGACCAGTTGAAGCCGAGGCTGAATTTTAACTATAGTAAGGTGTACTTTGTTGGCCTGCTCAATTATAACCAGTTCCAGGGCCGAGATCAGGCAATAACAAAGGTAAGATTGTATACAGAAGGAGACTATGTTCTGGCAGATGACAATTATTTGCAAATCTATGTGGAATTACGTAAATTGCCCAAAAATCCGGGAGGCGATTTCTCTACACTTTTCTTGAGTGCTATGCGCGATATTGGGAAAGGAGGAAATGCCGAAAGCGTCTACAATGATGAGCGGCTTCGCCCTTTGCTCAAGGCCGCATATTTCGGCTCGATGCCACTGGAAAAACAAAAGGAGTATAAAAAGAGCATGACATTGGAAAACGACATACAGGAATATTGGGAAGAGCAGGTGTCTGACGCCAGAGCCGAGGGCATTGCTGAAGGTGAAGCTCGAGGTAGAGCTGAGGGTAAAGTTGAGATGGCGCGTGCGATGAAGGCTGACGGCATGTCGTTGGATGTGATTGCCAGATATTCCGGTCTCTCTGAATCGGAGGTTGCTAAACTATAACATTTCACAATACTATAACCCAAGTGTGGCAGCGAACTCAAAAAGTTTGCTGCCACTTTTGTTTATGATATTTTGACACGGTGAGGCATTATCTCAATTCGCCTCTCCGCAGCGTCATGGGGAAACAATGCGAATGATGATGAGTCGCTCTGGCATGAGCATAAGGCAACAATGGGGGTGAATTGACTGGAGCGGCTTCAGCCGCGACAGTCAAGAGGAGGGGTTTCCCACCCTAAGTTGCCGTTGCTCATGCCAAGCGACAACGGCAACACACAAGATATTGTTCGAAAAAATTAAAAATTCACAAAATATTTTCAAAAATCACAAAATCTGCATTTTGAAATTTAATTTGCTGGG
>JAZRXU010000017.1:0-17689 GCA_045600345.1 Candidatus Cryptobacteroides sp.
AGCCACACTCGCCTCCACCAGTTTCATTCTGGACTCGAATGCCACTCCATGCGCATCAGACACGGTGACACGAAACTTAGGCAGCCTTCCCATAGCACTAAGTATGACGCGGACCTGTTCATACACAGCATCCGCACTCCCATGGGCATTCACATACTCAAGGAAAGCCCTGGCATATCTCTTGGCTATGAGTCCTGAATTCATACCTTATCAGTTTTTCTTATTCTCCTGCAGTTCATCCAGTATCCTGGATGTAAGGGCGAATTGACCGCCATCATGCTCCAATTTCTCACGGAGCACCTTCTCTGACACGGCAATGGCCATATCTACCACGACATTGCGCACATCATTGATGGCTTCACGTTTCTCCACCTCTATCTGTTCTCTGGCGACAGCGATAATCTGGGCAGCCTGCTTCGACGCCTCTTCCTTGGCATTCTCCACCATCTGGGCAGAGGACTTGCGCGCCTGCTCCAACATTTCTTCCTGCTGTGCACGGGCATCGGCGAGCATCTTGCTGCAGGTCTGCTGCATGCTGTCGAGCTCCTCCTTAGTCTTCTGAGCATCACGCAATGCCTGCTCTATATGCTCAGCTCTCTTGCTGACCATGGATGTGATGGCAGGAAAACCGAACTTCGCCAATATGAAGAACACAATGCCGAAGATGAGGGTCATCCAGACCAGCAAACCGAAGTCAGGTGTTATAAGAGACATCGTTTACTACGCGATAAGACAGACAACAATTGCGAAAAGACAAGCACCCTCCACAAGAGCGCCGATGATGATGGCTGTCATACGGTAGTGACCTGCCATCTCAGGCTGACGGGCGCCGGCCTCCAGAGAAGCCTTACCGATTGTGCCGATACCGATACCTGCTGCGATTGCTGCGATTGCTGCGCCAAGCGCTGCACCAACTTTACCAAGTGCTGCACCTGCAGCTGCCTGAAGAATCATTGAAAGTAACATAATCTTATAATTTATTGTTTATTGTTTTCTATCATTTCAGTGTTCACTTTCCTGTCGGCTCAATCCTATGAACACGCTGGAGAGCATCGTAAATACATATGCCTGGAGGAATGCAACCAGGAGCTCCAGTATATCCATGAATACGCCTATGCATATGGAGACCACAGAAAGTCCGGCATTCATGCCTACACCCATCTTGGCTGTAAGGAAGATTACCGACACCACTCCCAGAATCATGCAGTGTCCTGCAAGAATATTTGCAAAGAGTCGGACCATCAGCGAGAATGGCTTCGTGAACATACCGATAATCTCGATCAAAGGCATCAGCGGAATCACCTTCAGAAACATAGGCACATCCGGCCATAGAATTTCCTTCCAGTAATGCTTGTTGCCGAACAGATTCACCATGAAAAATGTGAAAAGGGCAAGCACAAGGGTTACGGCAATATTTCCTGTAATGTTCAGTCCACCCGGGAAAAATGGGACTATACCCATGAGGTTGTTGATGAATATGAAGAAGAATGCCGTTAGAAGGTAAGGGCTGTAACGCTTGTAATCCTTACCTACGCAGTCTTTGATAATATCATCCTCAACCATGGTGATCAGCATCTCCATGATGCCGGCAAAGCCCTTGGGGGCCTCCTTCAGCGAATCGTGTCTGCGATACCACCTTGCACAAAGAAGTATGAGCAGTACAAGAATTGCACTGTTGAAGATGAGCCCACACACATTCTTGGTCATGGAAAGGTCCAACGGACGGACTATGCTGCCATCTCCCCGAAGTTCTACGATTTTGCCTTCATATTTCTCGCCTTCTCCGGCTATGAAGAAGCCATCATGGCAATGGCCGTGAGCGATATGGCTGGAAGAGAACACATGCCAGCCGCTTTCTCTGCTGTATACTATACAAGGCAGAGGTATGCTCACATGATGACCGTTGACCGTGGTGATATGCCAGTCGTAGGCATCGCCGACATGCTCGAAGATCATGCCCGTAACGTCCAGCTTATCTTCCTCCTGCCGGGCAAACGCACAGGCAAGCGGAAGGAAAAGCGCGACGAATATGACAACGAACCTCTTCATGCGTCAATCCTCTACAACTGCCGTTATATTATTATCAAGCACCTTCACAAAACCGGACTGGATACGGCACGAGCCTCCATCCCACTCAATCTCACCCTGACCCAGGGCGGCAATGATGGGAGCGTGGTTGTTCAGGACCACAAAAGGGCCCTGGACTGCAGGAAGGGATACACGGGTGGTATCCGCTTCTATTGCTGCGTGCTTTGCCGATATGATCTGAAGCTTCATAACCGGTAAACTTATGCCTCAAGAAGTTTCTTGCCCTTGGCAATGGCTTCCTCAATAGTACCGACATTCAGGAAGGCCTGCTCCGGAATATCGTCCACATGGCCGTCCATGATCATATTGAAGCCCTTGATGGTATCCTCTATGCTGACCATGACGCCCGGAACTCCGGTAAACTGCTCTGCAACGGCGAAAGGCTGAGAAAGGAAACGCTGCACCTTACGGGCGCGGTTCACTGTCATCTTATCCTCGTCGCTGAGCTCGTCCATACCAAGGATAGATATGATATCCTGAAGCTCTTTCTGGCGCTGGAGAATCTGTTTCACCCTCTGAGCAGTATTGTAATGCTCCTCGCCTATGACATTCGGGTCCATGATGCGTGACGTACTGTCAAGAGGATCCACTGCCGGATAGATACCAAGCTCTGCAATCTTACGGCTCAGCACCGTAGTCGCATCAAGATGCGAGAAAGTGGTAGCCGGAGCCGGGTCGGTAAGGTCATCAGCAGGTACATATACGGCCTGCACAGACGTGATAGAGCCGTTCTTGGTACTTGTGATTCGTTCCTGCATCTTACCCATTTCCGAAGCCAGCGTAGGCTGATAGCCCACCGCAGAAGGCATGCGGCCCATAAGCGCGGAAACCTCTGAACCGGCCTGAGTGAAACGGAATATATTATCGATGAAGAAAAGAATATCCTTTGGCGCATCCGGATCGTTGCTGTCACGGAAGCTCTCTGCAAGAGTAAGTCCACTCAGAGCCACGCTGCTACGTGCTCCCGGCGGCTCGTTCATCTGACCGAATACCATGCTCACCTGGCTTTTGGCCATCTCCGCTCTATCGACCTTGCCAAGGTCCCAGTTACCCTCAGCCATGCTCTGCTCAAATTCTTTTCCATACTTGATAACGCCCGACTCTATCATCTCGCGAAGCAGATCATTACCTTCACGGGTACGTTCACCTACTCCGGCAAATACAGAGAAGCCGTTATGTTTCTTGGCAATGTTGTTGATAAGCTCCTTGATAAGCACTGTCTTGCCCACACCGGCACCGCCGAAGAGACCGATCTTACCTCCCTTCAGATACGGTTCGAGAAGATCTATGACCTTGATACCTGTAAACAGCACTTCCTGTGAAGTGGTGAGGTCTTCAAACTTCGGAGCTTCGCGATGTATAGGGAAATCAGTATCCTTTGCTATCTGGCCCAGTCCGTCAATGGTGTCTCCGACGACATTCATCACGCGGCCCCTTATAGCCTCACCAGAAGGCATGCAGATAGGAGCGCCGGTGCTGACCGCCTCCATGCCACGTGACAGTCCATCTGTCGAATCCATGGCGATGGTGCGTACGCTGTCGTGTCCAATATGCTGCTGCACCTCCACGACAAGTTCTCTGCCGTTCCCGCGGCGTATCACAAGCGCATCATTAATGGACGGAAGCGCTGCTTCCTTATCTGACACTGCAGAGAAGTCGAAATGGACATCTACCACAGGACCGATAATCTGCGAAATATGACCAACAATATTTGCCATAAATATGTGATTTACTTCAAAATCTTTGAAAGTTCTCTATCAAGGGAGGCGTAATCCACCGACTCAGCCCTTGTCATCAGGTTATCATTGAGTATGTAAGCGGTAGGAACCTGCTGCACGCCATATACTCGGATGCTGCGTCCAGCCTGGTCACAGACATTGGTCCAAGGGAGGTTCTGCTCACGCACCACTACTGCCCAAGAGGCCTTGTCGCACCCGACGCAGACAGCATAGATATTAAGGCCCCTGGATGCGTATTTCTTATATAACGGAAGGAGAACTTCCTGATTATACATCTTATTTGCGGCGTCAGCTGCGCTCCAGAAAACAAGCATTGTAGCTTTCCCTTCTTCAGCCACTTCTGACAGCACTACCGGCTTGCCTTCGATACCATCAAAGTTCAAATCTATATACGAAGCTTCACCTGCTGTTCTGATCATTGTATCAAACTCCAGCTGACGACAGCGCGCCGCACCCTCGGCACGGAGAACCTTGATATATTTTGAATCAGGGAAGACTGTCTCGAGCGAATCGGCCACATTATTGAACACCATGCCATCCGAAAGCTGGAAGAACACCGGAGCGTCACCTATCTTGGAAAGCAATACCGGCACACATGTGATGGATTTGGAGTTATTCATCACATATTTCATACTTTCACGATAGAAGTCTATGAACTCTTTGGCTGTGACAACCTTCTTGGCTGCCATCGCAGTGAGAGCACGCTCTCTCTCCAGCAAAGCCTCACACTCTTCAGAGCCCGACACTGTCCAGTAACCGAGTGTATCACACTCCACACTGACTTTATCGCCTGAAGATAGAACAAGAGAGGCAACCTTTGTATCGCCATAATAGAAGTAAACGAAATCAGGCTGACCTTTTGCAACTTTGGCTGAATACTTGAAGGAGCCATCCGATGCTATCCTCACAGTGTCAAGCACAGCCATGGTGCTACCTTCGACACTCTTGACAACAAGCTCATTTGAAGATGGGACAGCTGTAAAATGTCCTTTGACGACAGCTGTGCTGCATGAACATAAAATAGCGGCAAATGCCGCTACAACAACGATAAACTTATAATTTTTCATACTCGGAAGCAATTGATTCTGCAATCTGCGCGAAACGCTCGGCAGACAGCTGAAGCTTTGGTTTACGAAAATCCATATCAGCCTCGCTACGTAATGGTACAAGATGGACATGCGTATGCGGAACTTCCATACCCAGAACAGCCACTCCTACACGCGCACACGGAATGGCAGCCTTCTGAGCCTTGGCCACCTTGGCCGCAAATTCCCATAAGCCTGCATACGTAGGCGCATCAAGATCGAAAATGTAGTCTTTCTCTACTTTCTTTGGGATCACCAGCGTGTGGCCCTCAGCCATAGGAGCGATATCCAGGAATGCATAGTAGTCATCTGTCTCCGCAACCTTGTACGAAGGGATCTCGCCATTGGCAATCTTGGTGAAGATGGTAGCCATAACTATAGAGATATATCCAGGATCTCGAACTTCATTATTCCGCTAGGCACCTGAGCCTCAACGACCTCGCCTTTTTTATGACCCATAAGAGCCTTGCCGATAGGAGTAGTGGCTGCAAGCTTGCCGGCAGCAAAGTTAGCTTCCTGCTCACCGACAATCATAAACTGCATCTCGCGTCCCAGCGAAAGATTCTTCACTTTCACCTTGCTGAGCATGCCGACAGTATCGGCAGACAGCATATTCTTATCTATCACACGCGCATCAGCTACAAGCTGCTGTAGTTTTGCGATATTAAGCTCAAGCATGCCCTGAGCCTCACGTGCGGCTTCATACTCCGCATTCTCTGACAGATCACCTTTCTCGCGGGCCTCAGCGATAGCTGCCGAGATCACCGGACGCTGAGCAATGGCGTCAGCCAGATCTTTCTTAAGTTTGTCAAACCCTTCCTGGGTCAAATAATGTATTGCCATGTCAATTATATTAGTCAGTTAAAAAATTTAGGAGTCCCTTTGAGACATCTCAGTCTTCAGGAACCCTAACCGTTTATGCTTATACGCAAATATAAAAATTATTCTTATAAAGTCAAAACAATTTGAGTGCCGTCATCTTATCCTTCTCAAGCTGTCCGCGCAACTGGTCCAGAGATTCGAATTTCCGCTCCTGACGTATTCTGGACACGAATTCAAGCTCTACTTCCAGACCATAGATATCCTTGTCAAACTCAAAAATATTTGTCTCTATAGTCCTGCTGTTTCCGCACGAAAGTGTAGGTCTCACGCCTATGTTCGTCATGCCGTCATAACGGACCCCCTCCACAATCACCCTTGTCGCATAGACCCCGTCTGCAGGAATGGCTTTAAGAGGGAAAGACGGGAGGATGTTTGCCGTAGGAAAGCCTATGGATCTTCCTTTCTGATTGCCTGGCACCACCATGCCCTTCAACGAGTAATTCGCGCCCAGCATTCTGCCGGACAGCTCAACGTCGCCATGACTGAGAGCCTCTCGTATTCTTGTACTGCTGACAGTAACTCCATCCATCATGCATGGTGGAACTATCTGCACGTCCAGTCCCATCTTTTCTCCCAAGGCAGCTACCTGCTCCGTACTCAGGCCATCAGACCCGAGACGGTTGTCATATCCAAGCACCAGGCAAGTACAGCCCAGTTCCCCGATGAGATATTCCTTCATAAATGTCTCTGCCTTCATAAGGGCGAAGTCACGGGTGAAGTCTATACACTCTACATTTTCTACACCTATGGCCCTCATCGCCTCCACCTTCTCGTCATATGAGTTCAGCATACACAGCCCACGCGCATCCTGTTGGAGGACAGCGCGCGGATGCGGCCAGAATGTAACCACCGTAGCCTCCGCATCCCTGGACAGGAGTTCCATCAATACACGACGGTGCCCTATATGGACACCGTCGAAAAATCCTATGGTTACAGCTTTTACAGCCATCTTACAAGATCACAATCCATACGGCTGTTAAGAAGATCGTTCTTAGGATACATCCTTATGGCAATCTGGTATGTACCAGAATGGTCAGGAACGATAGTGGCAGCATATTTCGCCACACCATCCTTGTACTCTACGCAGTCGTACTGCACGCTCTGTGCGATATGGAGCTTACCTTTATTATCAGTAGTGGCGAAGAGGAATTCCACTCCGACATCTTCAGGTTTGAGACGGTTCATACGGAACACCACCTCGCTCTTATACTCATTCTGGAGAGCTGTGGTGCCGTCTGGACGGATCACAGAGATAGGCTCGAGATATGGCCACTCTGCCTTGACGAGTGTCTTCCATGCAGCCAGCTCACGAGCGCCCTTGAAGTCGTCTGCACGAAGCGCACGTTTGCGAGCCACGAGAGGAGTATAATATTGAGCGACATAGTCACCGAGCATACGGTTGGTTGTAAAGTTGCAAGCAACCTGTGCAACAGTATTCTTGACATATTTGATCCACACCGGAGAATATCCCAGTTTAGGATCGACCTCGTAGAAGTCAGGGGCAATCTCATTCTCGATGAGTGCATATATCGTTGCTGCATCAAGCTCATCCTGATAGCCCTGATCCTCATATGTGCGCTCCATAGGAAGAGCCCAACCGGCATCTTTCTTATAGCCTTCCACCCACCAGCCGTCGAGCACAGAGAAATGCATGACGCCGTTCATGGCAGCCTTCTCTCCTGATGTTCCGGATGCCTCGAGAGGACGTGTAGGATTGTTCATCCAGATATCTACACCCTGCACAAGGAATTTGGCAAGAGTGATATCATAGTTAGGTACGAATATGATCTTACCGATAAACTCCGGACGCTTTGACACCTCAACTATCATCTTGATCAGGTCCTGACCTGGCTGATCAGCCGGATGGGCCTTACCTGCAAAGATAAACTGGACCGGATGCTTAGGGTTGTTGACAATGCGTGAAAGACGGTCAAGATCCTTGAAAAGGAGGTGAGCACGTTTATATGTGGCAAAACGACGTGCAAATCCTATTGTAAGAACGTCATCACGAAGAGTCTCCTTGATGGTAACGATCTGGCGAGGAGAGTAATGGACACTCATCTGAGGATCGTTGAGACGATTGCGTATCTCCTCCACAAGTTTGTGACGAAGCGCGCTGCGTGTAGCCCACACCTTATCATCAGATACGTTATAGATACCCTCGAAGCAAGACTTGTCGTAATGATGAGTTGCGAACTCAGGACCGAATACCTCAGCATGGATCGCCTTCCATTCAGGAGCTGTCCATGTCGGATAATGAACACCATTGGTCACAGAGGTTACGTGATTCTCCTCAGGAAGATAACCCTTCCACATAGGTGCAAGAATCTCCTGGCTCACTTTACCGTGCAGCCAAGACACGCCATTGATCTCCTGACTGATATTGGCAGCGAGAGCTGTCATATTGAATCTCTCATTGTGATCATGAGGATTCATGCGGCCAAGGCCCATGAGAGTATCCCAGTCTATGCCAAGACGGTGTGGGTAGTGACCTATATAGTTGCGGAGAAGTCCCTCGTCAAATGAATCGTGACCTGCAGGTACAGGAGTGTGGGTGGTAAAGAGCGAAGAGGCACGCACCACTTCGAGAGCCTCCTGATATGAAAGACCATAATCCTTTATATATTCCTTGATACGCTCGATGCCGACAAAAGCAGCATGGCCCTCATTGCAGTGATATACACTCATATGGATGCCGAGCTTGCGGAGGGCACGGATACCACCGATACCGAGGAGCATTTCCTGCTTCAGACGGTTCTCCCAGTCACCGCCATAAAGGTGATGGGTCACCTGACGGTCCTCAGGACGGTTGGCATCATAATCCGTATCCAGAAGATAAAGTTCTGTACGGCCAACGTCCACTCTCCAGATTCTTGCATGCAGAGCACGACCCGGGAGGTTTACAGAGACTGTCTGCCAGTTACCCTCGGCATCGAGAACCGGAGATGCAGGGATCTTCATGAAATCCTGCGCATCATATTTCGAAATCTGCGCACCCTGTGCCGAAAGCATCTGGGTGAAATAGCCGTAACGGTAGAGAAGACCGACAGCCACGAGATTTACGTTCATGTCTGATGTCTCCTTGAGGTAGTCACCTGCAAGAATACCAAGGCCACCAGAATATATCTTCAATGATGTATCAAGACCATACTCCATGCAGAAGTATGCAACAGAAGGATCCTTACGTTCTTTCTTCAGATCCATGTATGTATCGAACTCTGCTTTCACAGCACCCAGCTGCTCAAGGAACCTGGTGTCCTTCTCCAGCACTCTGTAATGCCTGCTGCTGATGCGGCCCAGCATCTCGATTGGGTTCTGGTTTGTCTGCTCCCACAGTTCGGGGCTTGCAGCCTTGAAAAGCTCTTTGGCGCTCTCATTCCAGCACCACCACAGGTTGCGGCTGAGAGTTTCAAGGTCTTTGAGTTTCTCCGGAATGTGGCGAGACACTACAACGCTCGACCACGATGGTTGATTCAATTCCATTTTCTAGTTAAGTTCTTCATCGACACGTATTGAAAAGTCTGCCAATACGTTCATATAGTTAATAAATGCTTCAAAAGGCGTATCGTATGGGTTTACATAACGATGCGTTCCCTTGTCGGTGAAGAAGCGGTTGTTCATATTGTAGAAATGGTCGCTCTCCTGAAGATGGCCGTAATCTTCCCACAACTGAGGCAGATTCACAATAGAAAGTTTCTCCTGCAGTGAATATAACTTGTTGAAAGCATCTTTCTGGAGCTCATTACCGAGCCATTTTGACATGTCTCTCTCGTCATTTTCACAAGATACAGGATCCTGAACGTCTATCGTATCCACCGCAACGTACTTCTTCGAAACCTCCGATGGGGTTGCAAAGGTAAAACAATCTTTTGAAATTACCATACGCACGAGGCTCTCAAAGAAGTCAAAAATGCCGCTTTCCCTGGTATTGTATTCACCAAAGGCCTTGTAATTCATTGCAATATTAACTACCTGATCGTTTGCTGCCTGCTCCAACCAGTTGTAATATTTCTCTGCCGTCAGCGGCCAATTGTCCCATCCACGCTCCGAGAAGCGAAGAGAAACATCATCACTCATACCTGTATTGCGAAGCAGGACCTTCAGCTTCGGATTGAATACATTACTATATACAAAGTTCGGACTCTTCCATCCAAGAACATGGCTTGCACCCTCTGTGATCACTGTTTTAAATCCCAGATCCGCAATCTTCTGACCTATCTCATCCGTATAGATCATATCGGTATTGGCGAAAGCTGAAGTCTCGACACCGAGATACTCCTTGATAGCATTGCGGTGCTTCTCGACCTGATGCGCGAATTCGCTGTCAGAAGCCACTGAGGCGAATGAATGGTAGTATGGTTCGCAAAGGAACTCTGCGCAGCCTGTCTCGGCAAGTGCACGGAAGCTGTCAAGAACTTCCGGGCAATAACGGTCAAACTGTTCCAGCGTATTGCCTGATATACAGAACGCAACTTTCAATTTACCCTTGGTTTCCTCTATGAGCTTAAGAATAAGGCTATTCATAGGAAGATAGCAGTCCTCAGCAGACTTCTTCACAAACGAGCGGTTTGCGAAATCATCATAATAATGTGAATCTTTGCCGATATCAAAGAAACGATACAGCCTCAAGTGAGTTGGCTGGTGCACTTTGAAAGTAAGACAGATACTTGGTTTCATATTGGATATTTTACTTATTATTTACAACTTGTTCATATACAGCTTTGATCTTTACCGCAACATCGCTCCATTTGATGTTGTTCACCTCTTCGCAGCCACGCTCCTGGGCCAGTTTGTGTACTGCCGGATACTGGATCAGGCCATAGATTGCATCGGCCATGGCATCCACATCCCAGAAATCGACCTTGAGACAGTAGTTCAGGATCTCTGCGCATCCACTCTGTTTTGACACAATTGAAGGGCAGTTTGTAACCATCGCCTCCAATGGCGAGATACCGAAAGGCTCAGAAATGGATGGCATGACATACACATCCGAGAGGGCAAACATCTGTGACACCGCTGCTCCGCGGAGGAAGCCGGTAAAATGGAAACGGTCAGATATTCCGAGACGGGCGACATGAGAGACACATTTATCCATCAGATCGCCACTGCCCGCCATCACGAAACGCACATTAGGAGTACGTTTGAGCACCTTTGCCGCAGCCTCGATGAAATATTCAGGACCTTTCTGATATGTTATACGTCCGAGGAAAGTGACGATCTTATCGTTCACACCCCTCTCTACGTGGAGCGCTTCCTTGGTAGAGAAATCAACGGCATTATGCATGGCAACCACCTTCTCCGGAGGTATACCATACTTATTGATACAGATATTGCGGGTAAGCTCCGACACAGCCATCACCATATCGGCAGCTTCCATTCCACGCTTCTCCAGGCCATATACACGGGTATCAATATTTTTCTCGCTTCCGCGATCGAACGAAGTAGCATGCATATGCACTACCAGAGGCTTGCCTGTCACCTGCTTTGCAGCCACACCGGCCATGTATGTAAGCCAGTCATGAGCATGGATGACATCAAACTCATCCTTGTGCTCTAGGGCAAGAGTTGCACCCGCCATGGCATAGCGTGCCACCTCCTCCATGAGGTTGGCGCCGTACTTGCCGGAGAACTTGAATTTCTTGCCATACTGCACGCGATAGCTCTTGTCCAGCATCTTCTTCTCGTTCTCTATGATGGTCGTAAACTCTTCAGGGTCAGCATAAGGTATGATATTGGAACCTATCTGATAAAACTGGACCTTCTGGAAATATTCGTCTACATCGACGGCCATGCCCTCTGCGATAGGGACATCACTGGCATTGAGTATGCGTACTGCGCTCTGGTCCTCATCGCCGGATGCGGAAGGCATCACAAAAAGGACCTCTACGCCATGTTCTGCAAGACCCTTGGTCATGCCATAGCAAGCAGTGCCGAGACCGCCTGCAATATGTGGAGGGAACTCCCATCCAAACATCAAAACTCTCATTATTGAACCTCCTCCTTAGTATATTCGTCCAACAGATATTGACAACGGCACAGAGCCGCTACTGCCGTTGCACTGGCAATCGCTCCATGTGGCTCGTGAGGAGGATCTGCATCATAGAGCTCGCTGAATGAGCCCACGCCATGACGGTTGATATCCTCATAGATACCCTCAGTGAGCCATTTGGCCTTGCCGCAGAAACTTGAGCCCACCATGCGGAAACATACATCCTCGTACATGCCCAGAAGGCTGGTACGCGTACAGCCGTTATGATAAGCCAGGTCTCGGGCAGTCTGAGAGCCTTCGTAAACGCTCTTGTAATAGTCCAGACGAGGAGACAGGGTACGGATACCACGACGGGTTACAAGTTCCTTCTCTATGGCGCCGATGATATCGGCCTGCACATGGTCATCAACAAGGCGATACGGCAGATATGCTGCCCAAAGCTGATTTGGACGGCACTCGCCATGCTGGCCGTTACCATCGACATAATCGGCAAGATAATGGAAGCCGCGACGGCTGGTCATAAGGAATGTCGGAAGATAATTCGCTTTGACGGAATCACGTACAGCAGACCATTTTTCCACAAACTCGCCTGTGCGTGAGTATTTGCTCTCCATCTCTATCGCGAAACACAGCGCATTATACCAGAGAGCATTTGTCTCCACCTGGAAACCGGCACGCTCTGTGACAGGATAACCATTCACATAGGCATTCATCCACGTGAGCGCCGTACCTTCTTTCTGAGCCCATAGCAGGCCATTAGGGCAGAGCGTTACATAATCACGGTGTGCATAGCTTTCGACAATGTTTTTCAGGACTGTACCGTATTTGTTCCATATTGCCTTTTCATTGCCGGTATAGGCGATATACTGCTGTATGGCATCTGTCATCGTAAGAGGAGCCTCTATCTGCGTTGTGCGATGATAGAGACGTGCTTCCTCTGTCTCGATGACATTATCCAGGATCTCCTCGAACTCCTTTGGACTTGCACATGAATAGAGCGTAAGTCCCGGCAAAGCTTCCAGAGTCTCACGCAGAAGGCCGGTACCCAGCCATGAATAGCCGGCGCAGACCGTCTTCCTGCCATTTTTGATTACCTTCATGCGTTCCACATTCTCCAGGAGGAAACCACGGTATGAAGTGATGACGCTGGCATTCCTTACGAACGTATTGAATCGCGTCTTGAGACCGGAAGACTTCTCCTCCTTGTCTGAGGCGGAGAATACAACTTCAGTATCAGGCTTCATCTCCACAGCAAAAGTACCCGGCACAAGCAGATCCTCTGTGCAATCAAATCCACGACGCTGTTCATCAGTATAAGTAAGCCCTTTGTACCAATATGGCTGATGATGATACTCATTCTTCACATTAGTCTGAAGATACAGATCAGGGAATCCGTCATACATTCTGAAGCGTGCACCATTCTCAACCGGAGAGAAATCCGTAGACGCACTATCATTCTCGTGAGTGAGACTATGTATGTTGCGGAAAGCCAGGAACGGCTTGAGCAGAAGCGTAACCTTGCCCGGAGCCGATTGAAGGCGATAAGAGATAAGCAGCTGGTTGCTTTCCTTGTCGAGACAGTAGGTCTTTGACAGCACTATAGGGCCCACCTTGTATGTCACGGTAGGCAGGCAGTCTGCATCGAAATCTATGATATACTTATGTCCCTTAGGCTCATAGGTATCACCATAACAATGAATGCCGAGGTTAAACTGCTTTCCATTGAGAATAATGCTCTCGTCCAAAGAAGACAGCAGGACGAATTTCTCATCCCCGAACTTCTCGACAGGGACAACGAGCAGACCATGATACTTACGCGTATTACAAGCAACGATACTTGTATTCACATATGCACCATGGTGGTTTGCTCCCAGAATCTCCCTTTTGAGGGAATAATCCAGGTTCACAAGCTCCTGTTTGTTGAATTTTAGAAATGCCATATGATTATTATGCAATTTTTTTCAATACTGTTACCGTACGGCTAGGCATGTAAAGCTTAAGCTGGCCGTCTACCGTGATATGCGCCACCGTATCGTCCACACGATCGAATCCGCCGAACTCCTTATCATCGGAATCCAGAACATTCATGTAAGTGCCTTCTTCGACAGGGAAACCATAGCCGACAAAAGACTCTGTAGGATGGAAGTTGAATGCAAAGATATAATCCTTGCGTTTGATAACGAGAACGTGATCGTCTTCCTTGTCCCATATCTTCACAGGCTCGTCGGCAAGAATGTCATTCTGCTCAAACAGATGGATCATTGCCTTGTCCCAGTTGTTAAGGTGTGCATAACGAAGGAATGGATTATCTACCAGGCTCCATTGACGGCGCGCATACTTGCAGCTCCATCCATTACCCTGACGAGGGAAATCGATCCATTCAGGATGGCCGAACTCATTACCCATAAAGTTCAGATATCCATTACCTGCCGTTGCAATGGTTACCAGACGGATAAGCTTATGCAGAGCGATACCGCGATCCACAACCATATTCTGGCTCTCGGTATTCATATCTGTATACATGAGAGCATCAAGCAGACGGAAGATGATAGTCTTGTCGCCGACCATGGCCTGATCATGGCACTCCGCATAGCTGATGGTCTTTTCATCATCACGCTTGCGTGTAAGCTCGAACCACATCTCTCCGACACTCCACTGCCAGTCGTCTTTCTCCTTGATCCACTTGATCCAGTGGTCTGCAACACCCATGCTCATTCTGAAGTCGAAACCGATACCGCCACTCTTGAACGGAGCGGCAAGACCTGCCATACCAGACACATCTTCGGCAAGGGTCATAGCCTCAGGATTGATCTCATGAATCAGCTGGTTTGCGAGGGCCAGATAGCTGAGCGCGCTCTCATTGACATTGGAATTGAAATACAGCTCATAGTTGCCGAAATCTGTACCAAGTCCATGATCCCAGTATATCATCGAGGTGACGCCGTCGAAACGGAATCCATCGAGATGGTACTCCTCCATCCAGAACTTCAGGTTACTCAGAAGGAAGCAGACCGTCTCATTCTTGCCATAGTCGAAGCAGCGGCTTCCCCACGCAGGATGACGTCCGGCAGGACCATAATGGAAATACAGGTCCTCGCGACCGTCAAACATACTCAAACCCTCTGCCTCATTATCCACACTGTGAGAGTGTACGATATCCATCACTACGGAAATACCCATGCCATGCGCATCATCCACGAGATGCTTGAATTCCTCCGGAGTGCCGAAGCGTGATGAAAGCGCAAAGAAATTGGAAACCTGATATCCGAACGACCCATAGTACGGATGCTCCTGAAGAGCCATGATCTGAAGAGTATCATACCCCAAAGCGTGTACTCTCGGGAGGACATTAGTGCGGAACTCCTCGAATGTGGCCACGCGTTCAGCCTCGCCACTCATACCTATATGACATTCGTAGATAAGCGGATTATCCTTCTTCTTCATGGAAGGATTCTTCCACTTGTATGGCTTGGGGTTCCATACCTGAGCCGAGAAAACCTTTGTATCCGGATCCTGAACACATCTGCGGACGTATGAAGGTATACGTTCTCCACCTCCGCCAGGCCACTCGATATAAAATTTATACAACTGGCCATGAGCCAAGAAATGCTTGGATATCTTCAATTCCCAATCACCATTTCCGAGGGGATGAAGTTCCCAGGCAGAATTGCGCTTCCAGCTGTTGAAGTCGCCAATCATGAAAACCTTGCTGGCATTAGGAGCATACTCCCGTATAACCCAATCACCCTCTGCCGTCACATGAAGTCCGTAGAACAAATGATTGTTAATCTTATTGCTTAGGCTGCCATAGACATCTGAAAGAGAGCGCATACGGAATTTAATATTCCTCGTACGGCTGTCGATAACGTTCTTGAACGGCTGAAGAAGCTCGTCTGTTTCGTATATCTTCTGGTCTGTCTGCTTATCCATTATATAACGTTGATTTTAAGCTTAATTAAAGTGTGCAAAGATACCTATAAATCCTTGAACCCTCTTCAAAATTATAAATTTTGTAGTATATTTGCAACAGTTTTTCAAGAAGATACTCCCTACAATGAAAATTCAGGAAGCGATATTTGCGGGAAGCAGTACAAAAGTAGAACAGAAGCCTAAAGAGGCACTGCCCGAATTCGCTTTCATCGGCCGTTCGAACGTAGGAAAATCCTCGCTCATCAACACCCTCTGCGCCAATGGGCGTCTCGCCATGACTTCCTCCAAGCCCGGTAAGACGCGCTTGGTCAATCACTTCCGCATCAATAAAGAGTGGTATCTGGTGGACCTTCCCGGCTACGGCTATGCAAAATGTTCTCAAAATGAGAGGCAGAAGATAGAAGAAGTGATCCGAAACTATCTTAATTTCTCACAAGAGCTCAAGCATCTCTTCGTACTCGTAGACTCCCGTCACGACCTCACTAAAGCAGATGCAGACTTTATAAAGGAGATGGGGACCTCTGATATTCCCTTCTCCATTATTTTTACAAAAGCCGACAAGATGGGCCCGGTAGCTGGAGCCAGGCAGATGGGCAAGACCGAAAGAGACATCGCAGCATTGCTGGAATATCAGCCCAAATGCTTTGCAAGCTCATCTGAAACGGGAATCGGCCGAGACGACATCCTGAATCACATCGAAAACCTTTTAAAACTATAGACCTCATGCACGATCAGCACAGAATGGAGATTTTCGCCTGCAAAAACTCCGAGCCCCTGGCTCAGAAAATAGCAGAGCACCTTGGTATTGAGCTGGGTAAATCCAGCCTCCTCACCTTCAGCGATGGTGAGTTTCAGCCATCATACGACGAGAGCGTTCGCGGCGCATCCGTATATATCGTACAGTCTACGAATCCGCCTGTCGAGAATCTCTTCGAGCTCCTTCTCATGATCGATGCCGCAAAGAGAGCATCTGCCCACAAGGTAATCGCTGTGATGCCTTATTTCGGCTTTGCCCGTCAGGACCGCAAGGACCGTCCAAGAGTACCGATAGGAGCCAAGCTTGTTGCTAACCTTCTTACCGCTGCAGGATGTGACCGCGTGATGACATGTGACCTCCACGCAGACCAGATACAGGGATTTTTCGACATTCCGCTCGATCACGTATTCGGCGCCAATGTCTTCATCCCATATGTGAAGAGGCTCAAGCTTCCCAATCTTTCTATCGCAGCTCCTGACATGGGTGGCGCAAAACGTGCAAACAAATACGCAAACGAGCTCCACTGTCCTATGATCATCTGCCACAAGACACGCGCCAAGGCAAATGTTGTGGACAGTATCACAGCTATCGGTGAGGTCAAGGGTCGTGATATTGTTATCGTGGACGATATGATCGATACGGCAGGCACACTCTGCAAGGCAGCTCAGGTACTCATGGATATGGGAGCAAACAGTGTCCGCGCATGTGCAACCCACGGCATTCTCTCCGGTGAGGCTGTAGCACGTATTGATGCAAGCCCGCTGAAAGAGGTTATCATAAGCGACACTATTCCTGCTGTGATCGAGAAGGCAAAGCAGAGCGAGAAACTTACAGTAGTAAGCATCACCAAACTCTTTGCGGCCGTAATCGATAGCGTATACAACTACGGAAGTATCGGAGACATCTTCAAGAAGTACGACTAAAAGTATATGAAAGTATTCCTGATTGCTCTCGTCTTGGTCGCCCTGTGCGTCGTGGGATTATGTTTCAATATAATCTTCCGCAAAGATGGCCAGTTTCCGGAAACTGAGATTGAGAGCAACAGGGAAATGAAAAAACTCGGAATCAGGTGCGTGAAGCAGGAAGAAATGGCTCTGCACAGAAAGAAAGGTTCCGGGAAGGATAAACCGACTTGCGAGGGCGACAGCGAAGGTTGCAACAGCTGCGCAAGTTGTAGCTTTTACGATAAGAAATGAGTCTAGTAGCAATTGTAGGACGC
>JAZRXU010000018.1:0-15960 GCA_045600345.1 Candidatus Cryptobacteroides sp.
CCGACTTGACGGAACAGCCGGATCTGCAGCCTCTGGAACTTGATTATTTTGCTCCTCTCACCGCCATGGTCCTCGCCCAGAACGTGACAAGGCTGGATGAAACGGGCATGTCGTATATAGTCAATGTCCTGGATGTGGACAATGACAAGGTGGATGAGGTAAAGAGCCATTTCGATGCTGCCTTTGATGTCGTGAGCATGAACAGCGCCATGTGCAACACGCTGTCTGACGATTTCAATTACATCGGCCTGGCATGTTCGCTGATTGTATTCCTCTTCCTGTGGTTCTCGTTCGGACGTCTGGAGCTTGCCATCATTTCATTCCTGCCTATGGCAGTGAGCTGGATATGGATACTTGGCCTGATGAATATCTTCGGAATGCAGTTCAATATAGTGAACATCATTCTTGCCACCTTCATTTTCGGTCAGGGCGATGACTATACAATATTTATGACAGAGGGTTGCCAGTATGAGTATAGACTGCGACGTCCTATCATGGTATCGTACAAGAGCAGCATATTGCAGTCGGCCCTGATAATGTTTGTCGGCATGGGAACGCTTATCGTGGCGCGACATCCTGCCATGCACTCGCTCGCCACCGTGACCATAGTCGGCATGGCTTCTGTTGTGTTCATGTCGTATCTTATACCTCCTCTGTGCTTCAGATGGCTCACAGTCAGGGGCGGTAAGGTGCGCGCCTATCCGCTTACTTTCCGTTCTATGATCTTCGGTGCCCCGGAGGATCCCGTCTCTCTGGTCAAGGGACGCTATATCTATAAAGGCAAGCAGATGTACAGGCATGTGAGCCGGTCTCTCAAGCGTGATGCGGCTTCTATTCTCAGTATGGATCTGCCGGCAGAAGGGGAGTATGAATACCATGATGACGGGTATGGCGAGTGCGCATTGCTGCTTGCGCTGGCGCATCCTCAACTGCGGATTGTGGCTCATATCCCTGACGAGGAGCGCCGCACCGTGGGTCGGGTGTGTGCCATGGATTTTGTTGAAAATATAGAGTTTACTGAATAACTATGAAACAGCACATTTATGAACTTCTTTCGGAGGCCCTGCCTGCAGTGGACTTCGACTCGGATTTTCTTTTCAGCGAGATGGATTCTCTGGGAGTGGCCACTATTCTTGTCCTGCTCTCGCGCGAGTATGACATTCCGCTCGGCGCGGAGGACGTGACTCCCCGCAATTTCAAGACATTGGACTCCATCGTCGCAATGGTGGAGAATAAACTGGCAGAAAAATAAATCACGCTATGCTCAATCTTTTGGACAGCGTCAGACGGTACGCAGAGCAGACTCCTTCCCATCCTGCCGTTGTGTGCGGCAGGGACAGCGTTTCATATGGCGAACTGTGGTGTGCGATAGAGAAGCGCTCTGCGGAACTCTGTGCAGGGGGACTCGAGCCTAACCGCCCTTATGTGTTCCGTGCAACGCAGGATATAGACTTTTTCGTCACATACTTCGGCGTGCTCAATGCCGGAGCCATTGCGGTTCCTCTGGAAAATCAGTGCACGGAGGAGAATTTCGCTGCGGTAAAGGCCGAGGCCGAGGCGAATACATATGCAGATGATATTGTGGTGATTCTGTATACCACAGGTACTACAGGCAAGTCCAAGGGTGTCATGCTGTCGGATGATGCGTGCACATATTGCGGTGACAACTTTATAAATGTCATGCCTTTCGATTCTGAGCTCTGTTTCATTATCAGCGGCCCGCTCAATCATATCGCATCGCTGTTCAAGATGATCCCTACCTTCATGAGCGGTGCTACGGTGTGTGTGCTCGACGGCCTCAAGGATATGAATGCCTTCTTCGCCTGCTTCGATCTGCCGTTCAAGAAGTTTGCGACCTTCCTGGTGCCTGCGAGCATACGTCTGCTGTTACAGTTCTCATACGACAGGGTGGCCGCTCTGGCAGACAGGGTGTCTTTCATTGAGACGGGTGCGGCCCCGATTACCCGGACGGATATGCAGACTCTCGCCCAGGCCCTTCCGAAGTCTCATCTTTTCAACGGTTTCGGTGGTACGGAGATAGGCTGCGTGTGCATGTATGATTTCAACGATGGGAAATATATGGAGGGATGCATAGGCCATCCTCTGAAGAATTCAAGCGTTGTGATAGGTCCGGAAGGCAATCTTGTCATATCCGGAAAGACCATCATGAGCGGCTATGTGGACGATGCGGAGAGCACTGCACGCGTGCTGCAGCCTGACGGCATACACTTTGCCGATCTGGGCTATGTCGACGGCGAAGGCATGGTGCATGTCACAGGCCGCGCCGGAGATGTCATAAATGTGGGTGGTTTCAAGATAAACCCGACAGACGTGGAGAGCGCGGCCATGTCGCATCCGGCTGTGAAGGACTGCATATGCATAGCTGCCACCCATCCTGTGATAGGCACAGTGCTCAAGCTTCTTGTAGTGCTTGCCGATGGTTACGAACTCGACAAGCGTTCTATCGCAGTACATATCAAGAGCAAGGTGGAGCCATTCAAGGTGCCTACATACTATGAGGCTGTATCTTCCATCCAGCGCACCTTCAACGGCAAGCTGGATAGAAAATACTATAGGGAGAAAAGATAAGTCGGGAGATTACAGGGTCACGGAGCCCCTCAGACGTATATCTTCTGAAGAAGAGCCTACCATTATCTGGAATTCGCCAGGCTCTACTACAAACTTGTTTTCTTTGTTCCAGAGTCCGAAACCGCGGTTTTGGACTCTTATTTTTACTTCCTTGCTTTCGCCAGGGGCAAGGGTGATACGCTCGAATCCGCGCAGATTCTTCTGATAGGTGGTGACAGAGCTGATGACGTCGCGTATGTACAGCTGTACCACCTCGTCGCCTTTCACCTTGCCTGTGTTCTTCAGGGTGAAGCTGACGTCCACGTCGCCCTGTGGCGTAACGGCCGTCTGCAGATTACTGTATTCGAAGGTGGTGTAGCTGAGACCGTGACCGAATGGGTAGAGGGCCCCGTCCACGCCTGTCTTTCCCTTGCATGCTGCGTCTGCGCCTGGTTTCATGTTGATAGTGTATGGGATCTGGCCTGCAGTCTTAGGTACGGTTACGGCCATCTTGCCTCCCGGGTTGTATGTGCCGAAGAGTACCTCTGCGAGTGCTGTGCCGCTGAATTCGCCTGCATAGCCTGTGGTGATGATGGCGTTGGCATGATCCTGTGCGTAGTTGATGGATACGGCACGTCCCGCGATGAGCACTACGATCACAGGCTTTCCGGTAGCCACACATGCTGCGAGCAGGTCATTCTGACGTCCTGGAAGATCGAGCGAGGTGCGTGACTTGGCTTCGCCTATGGTCTTGTTGTTGCCTCCCAGTCCAAGTATTATGACATCCGAGTCTTTGGCAAGGGCTAGCGCCTCATCCATCATCTTCTGTTCGTCGCTGCTGTAAGGGAATCGGTACAGCTCGCTCTTGGGGAAGTTGGGGTCCACTACCTCACATCCTTTGGCATAACGGACATCGGCTGCGGGAGCAGCTGCCCTGATGCCTTCGTAGAGTGTCACGAAATCAGGCTCTGACGGACCGTAGCGCTCCTGCAGGAGCTGGGTCTTCTCGTCGGCATTGGGGCCTATCACTGCTATGCGTGCTGCTTTCTTGCCGTCTGGGGATGAGGTGACTGCCGGACACAGGGGGAGTGTACCGTCGTTTTTCAGCATCACGATGGATTCCAGAGCGGCACGGTGCGCAAGCTCCCTGTGCTGCTTACAATGTACTGTCTGGACAGCTTTTCTGGCATCGCCTGTATACGGATTGTCAAATAATCCCAGCCAGAACTTGACGCGGAGCACTGCTGCCACGCGCTCATTCATGGTCTGCTCCGTGAGTGTGCCTTTCTCTACGCTCTCGAGCAGCGCCGATACATATTTCTCAGGTGGGAAAAACTGGGTGCAGACATCCAGACCGGCGTTTGCACAGAGAGCCGCGCCGTCAGCGTAATTCTCCGATACCATATGTTTCTGACTCATGAACTGTATGATGCGGCTGTCGCTCACGACATAACCCTTGAATCCGTATTCACCGCGCAGAATGTCAGTGAGAAAATATCTGCTGGCGCCTATCGGGTCGCCGTCGTAATCATTGTACGATGCCATGGTACCCATTGCGCCCTCCTCTTCGAATGCAACGCGGAAAGGCTCGAGATACAGAGTCCGGAGCTCTCGATAAGGAACCTTGGGGTCGACGCGGGTCTCGCCGTCACGACCTCCCACTGGGACGCTGTATACTGCGAAATGCTTCACTGTGCTCACTACGCCTTCCTCCTGCATGCCGCGTATCATCTGGCGACCGAGCTCGCTGACGTGGTATGTGTCTTCGCCGTAGCATTCCACAACACGGCCCCAGCGTGGATCCTGGGCTACATCAAGGACAGGGGAGTATATGTTCGTGTATCCGAGCGATGCGGCCTCGCTGCCCTGAGCGTGTCCTATCTTGTTTATCAGGTCTCTGTCCCAACTCATGCCCTGGGAACTCTGGGAAGGGAAGAATGTGGCCTTGGTCTGGCAGAGGCCGGCCATGCCCTCGCCCGTGAAGTCTACGGGGATGCCGAGGCGGGTCTGCTCCACGAACCAGCGCTGAATGTCTTCGATACCTTTCACATGCTTGTCATACGGGAAGCTGTATTCATGTCCCAACTTGTAATAGCCGTTATACTGCTCATCTATATTCGCAATGCCGTTGACCCATATTTCATTTTTCCATTCCGGCGTAGGTCTGTCATCCTTCAGCACGCGGCCGCTGCCGTACAAGGTGGTCATCTGGCATGCCTTCTCTGTGAGAGTCATCTGAGACAACAGGTCTGCAATGCGTTCTTCCACGGGCGCCTTGGGATTCTCGTAGGTGTCCATGCGTCCGTTCTTGTTGAAGTCTATCCATCCGTTGTGGTAGATGCTCGATGTGAGTATCAAGCATAGCGTTAGGTAAGTATTCATATGTGTTTAAGTATAAGCTATTTGTCTCTTAATATTTTCCATGCATAGAAACCAGATGCAGCTGCAATGGTGGCAATGCCTCCCATGCAATAGGAGAGGGTTTGGTCCATAGAGAACCCTTCCGGAGCTATCAGTATGTAGCTGACGCAGACCATGGTCATGAACAGGGCAGGAATCATTGCCACGAGATATCCCAGCTTCTTTTCTGGTCTGTTCTTCACGAGCCATACGGCAATGGCCCAGAGTGCGAAAGTCGCGAGAGTCTGGTTGGTCCATGCGAAATAGCGCCATAGAATATTGAAATCGATGAAAAGCAGGGCTATGCTTATTGCAAAAAGAGGGGAGCATAGCAGCATGCGCTGTCCGAAACGTTTCTGCGGCATCTTTATGAAGTCTGCCAGTATCAGTCTGGCACTGCGGAAGGCGGTGTCGCCGCTGGTGATAGGGGCGGCTACTACGCCCAGAACGGCGAGTATCGCGCCCAGGGTGCCCATCCAGTTCGAGCATATGGCGTTGACAAGCACGCTTGGGGAGCCTTTGCCTGTCTCCGGGTTTATCATGGCTGCAGCCAGCTTTGCGTATGGCGTGTCGCCAGATACGTCGAGAGAATCTGCAAATTTGATGGATGCCGCTGCCCATATGAGAGCGACTATGCCTTCGGTGATCATGGCTCCGTAGAATATGGGGCGTCCGTATTTCTCATTTGTCATGCATCGTGCCATGAGCGGGCTCTGTGTGGCATGGAAGCCGCTTACTGCACCGCAGGCGATGGTTATGCATATGCCTGGGAACAGAGGCATGGAGCTGGTGGGGTGATGGCTTGTGAACGCTCCGGTAATCTCCGGAATTGTGCCTGGCTGCGTGAAGAGACCTATGAAAAGACCTCCTGCCATTACCAGCAGGGCAATGCCGAAGATAGGATATGCCCTTCCTATGATCTTGTCGATAGGAAGCAGGGTCGCCAGTACGAAATACGAGAAAATCGTTGTTACGAAGAACGCCTTTGACCACAAGAATCCCTCATCCGGCATCATTGTGTCAAGTATGTCTGCTGGAGTCGTGACGAATACCGTGCCCACGAGCACGAGCAGTACGAGCGAGAGTATGCGCATGAACTGACGCATTACGGTGCCGAGCTCGTCTCCTACGATCTCGGGCAGTGATACGCCTCCCTTGCGTACGCAAATCATTCCTGTCATATAATCGTGGACGGCGCCCCCGAATATGCATCCCATGACTATCCACAGATAAGCTGCCGGACCGAACATGATGCCCATGATGGCTCCGAATATAGGGCCCGTGCCCGCTATGTTCAGGAACTGGATCAGAAATACGCGCCATGGCTTCATCGGTAGAAAATCCACGTTGTCGCGTTTGGTATAGCATGGAGTTTGAAGGCTTCGCTTGGGGCCGAAGGTCCTGTCGACTGTTCTGCCGTATATCAGGTAGCCTAGTATCAGAGCGGTGAGCGCTGTAAGAAAAGAGTACATAAAAGTGAAATTAAATCTCCATTGATGGATTTGAAAGCCCTAATATACGGAAAAATGTGCGTGTGTGCAGGCGTGCATGCGAGAATTTTGCTAAATTTGACTAAAATATACATATGGATATGAGTGATATCGGAGACGTCTGGTTCGCATTGGTCAACCCTTATGCAGGCAGCGGCAAGACTATGCCTCTGTGGCGCAAGGCGGAGCAGATGATGTATCGTAAGGGAATCAGATATAAGGAAGTGCAGGCGACGGGTCCTGATGATGCGGTCGAACGCGTTAAGTAGGCTGCTGAGGCTGGCTATCGCAGGTTTATGGCTGTCGGCGGCGGCGGTACGGTGCACCTTGTTCTGGGGGCCCTGGCCGAATTTTGCGAAGCGGGGCAGGGCGACGCATGCCGCGCCGAAGCAGATGCCGTGCGTGCCAGGCTGGAGGATTTCACACTGGTGATGCTCCCTATAGGCTCCGGCAATGATTTCCTGCGCAGTCATAATGTTCCCAAGGATCATGAAATGATCACGGATATGATGGCAGCCGGTTCGTTCGCACTCCAGGATGTAGTGCGAGTTGAGCTCTTGCAGGGCGGGGAAGACGGTACTTCTGCATGCGGGGAGTCGAGATGCTCCTATCTTGCGAATATCGGAGGCTATAATTTCGATGCGAATGTCTGCGACAAGGTGAATGTCCTGAAGGCTCAGGGCAAGGAAGGAAAACTGATATACGTTCGCGTGCTGTTTGCCCTGGCCGGAGTGCAGAAAGCTCATAGGACCAGGGTGATGTGTGATGGCGTCGAGGTTTTCGATGACAGGCTCTATACCATATCCATAGGCAATGGAAGGTTCAGTGGAGGCGGACTTTGTCAGACTCCGTCGGCCGTGATAGATGACGGGATGCTGAATATAATGGTAGCTCCGGTATTCCCTTTGTGGAAGCTGTCTTTCTATATCGGAAAACTCTTCAGGGAGAGAACCGAAGAGATACCATTTCTGCATTTTTTCAACGCAAAGGTGATAGAGATCATACCATCGGATCAGGGTCAGCTGGTGGAGGTCGATGGTGAGGTCGTGGGACGTGCGCCGGTGCGCTTCAGCGTCCTGGAACAGCAGATTAACGTGCTTCATCGTGGTTAACAAAAATGTTTCCTAATAAAAAGTAAATTGTTTCATTTATTAATAATCAGTAAGTTGTGACTTGAGTGGTAAATTTCTGAGATATGAACGAATGTAGAGGTAAGATTTTTTTTGTAAATTAGTCTTTTGTAATCACCTGAAGAGTAAATTATTTAATATTATGTCAAGATTTCTAGATCCACCGGCTCCCAAGCCGCAGATGCCTGCTGAGAAAGTAGACAAAACTTACAAAGCCATGCGTATCAAAGTGTTCCTCGGAGCATTCCTCGGATATGCCGGCTATTACCTGGTTCGCAAGAATCTTTCGCTTGCAGCTCCCGATATGGTGGCTGACGGCATTATCGACAATGCTCTCGCCGGTATCGCGATGTCTGCGATTTCCATTGCATATGCATTCAGCAAATTCATCATGGGTACGGTGTCAGACCGCTCCGATGCTCGCAAGTTCCTTTGCGTAGGTCTCGTGCTTTCTGCTCTCACCATGATAGCTGTGGGTGTATTTCCGTATGCGGCCAACCCTATGGTCAATACGGTCATCATATTCATTCTGATGCTGATTGTCGGATGGCTCAGCGGAATGGGATGGCCTCCATGCGGACGTATCATGGCCCACTGGTTCTCCCAGAACGAGCGCAGCTTCAAGATGAGCCTCTGGAACACTTCTCATACGATAGGCAGCGGCTCTCTCGGACTTCTTGCCATCGCCGGAGTTTCCATCTATGCATCTATGGGTATAGCACAGACATGGAGAGCAGACTTCGTTGTACCTTCTGTCGTAGCCCTTCTCATTGCGCTCTTCTGCTGGTGGGCTCTTCGCGATACACCTGAGAGCTGCGGCCTCCCTTCAGTTGCCGATTGGCGCAACGACCACAGCGGCGTCAAGTCAAAAGGCGCAACAGGCGAGAAACTGCCTTTCAAGACCCTTCTCGTGGACTATGTCCTCAAGAATAGGCTTCTCTGGGTTGTAGCTATCTCCAATGTGCTCGTGTATATGGTACGTTACGGTGTCAGCGACTGGTCTCCAAGCTATCTTCAGACTGCAGGCATCATGGACAAGGCAGAGTGCAAGGTTGCATTCTCTGTGCACAACTATGTAGGCGCCATCGGCACCATCTTCATGGGTTGGGTGTCTGCCAAGTTCTTCAAAGGCCGCTGCGCCATGCCTAACGTTATCTGTATGGCGATGGTGGCTGTGGGTGCCCTGCTCTATTGGCTTGCTCCAGAGATAGGCGGTACCCCTGAGATGACAAAGACTCTCGTTTATGTCGCCCTCATTCTTATCGGTTTCTTCATCTATGGCCCTGTTGCCCTCATCGGTGTGCAGGCTCTGAATACCGTTCCCAAGAATGCCGCAGGTACTGCAGCCGGTTTCGTGGGCCTCTTCGGTTATCTCCTTGGTGACTCGGTGCTCTCCAAGATCTTCATCGGTTTCGTGACCAAATCCGGTACAGCCGCAGCATGGAGCACAGCGAACCTGATCTTTGTCATAGCTTCGGTAGTTGGTGTCCTTCTCTGCGCTCTCCTTATCCCTAGCGAAAAGAAAGTCGCTTAGAATTATCTCAAAATATCATCTATTGCTCGCAGTTCATCATTGGTAAAATCGAGATGGGCTGCAGCTTTTATATTGTCCTGGAGCTGTGCCACGCTGCTGGCACCTATGATTACCGATGTCACGCGCTCATCCTTGAGAAGCCATGACAGAGCCATCTGCGCGAGACTCTGGCCACGCTGCTGGGCTATGATGTCGAGTTTCTTGACTTTGTCTATGAGTTCGGGGGTGATGGTTTCTGCATTGAGATGCGCGCCTCTTGCTGCGCGGCTGTCTGAAGGAATGCCGTTGAAATAGCGGTTGGTGAGTATGCCTTCAGCCAGGGGAGAGAATGCTATGAATCCGGAGCCTGCCGCTGCTGTGCATTCCAGAATGCCGTCAGTTTCCATGTTGCGTACGAGCATATTGTATTTACCTTGATGCAGAATGCAGTGCACATCATGCTCCTCGAGATATCTGTATGCTTCTATGGCCTTGTCGTGAGGGTAATTGGATATGCCTGCATAGAGTGCCTTGCCGCTGCGGACTATGTCCACGAGAGCCTGCATCGTTTCCTCGAGAGGCGTATCCGGGTCATATCTGTGAGAATAGAATATGTCTACATAGTCGAGATTCATGCGCTTCAGGCTTTGGTCGAGGCTTGCGAAGAGGTACTTGCGAGATCCGCCTATGCCATAAGGTCCCGGCCACATGTCGTAGCCTGCCTTTGTTGATATTATCATTTCATCGCGGTGTGGTCTGAGATCGGAATTCATGATCTGGCCGAAAGTCTTCTCGGCACTGCCGTATGACGGGCCGTAGTTGTTGGCAAGATCAAAATGTGTGATTCCGTTGTCGAACGCCGCCGTCAGTATGTCGCGACTGCGTCCCAGAGGAGCGGTGTCACCGAAATTGTGCCACATGCCTAATGAGATTACTGGCAGGTAAAGCCCTGAGTTGCCAGCCTTGCGGTATTTCATGGCGGTATTGTATTGTTCTTCTGACGCCTTGTATGCTGGGAGTATCATAGTATGAGTTTTTGTTTCCGCTAAGATATGAAATTTTCACTGAAATAATTACCGGATTGCAAATTGTAATACCTGATTTGTGGATGGCTACCCGAAAGATTTTTTGTATGTTTGCATAGCAAAGCAACCGATTATTGTTAACTTTGTGCCACGAGAAATTTAAAAACATTTATGATATGAAAACTAGTAAAATCATTGCAGTAGCGCTGGCAGTGGCAGCAATTGCTGCCGTCTCATGTAAGAAACAGCAGTATCCAATGTATCAGGCTGTCGTGACAGTCAAGACTCTCGAGCCTTCGACAGATTGCGTGTTCCAGCTTGATGACAAGACTATTCTCAAACCTGAGAATATTTCGGGTAAATTGTATGACAGAGAGGTTCGTGCGATGACGGTATATTATGACAAGGGCGAGATTCAGGCCCCTCTGGGCAACAAGTGCCAGTGGCACAGCGTGCAGGTGGCAGCTGTCGATTCCATACGCACCAAGGCGGTCGTGCCTTCCGGAGCTCTGTCAAATTCAGGAATAGAGATCGTGCGTACCTGGATGAATACCATCGAGGACGGTTATCTGACACTGGTATTCGAAGCCAAGTGGGGCAATAGCGATGTTCCTCACCTTATCAATCTGGAGAAGACCGATGTTCCTTATGTATATACTCTCAAACATGATGATAATGGAGATGACCTCTATACTCACTATGGCCAGGGCGTGATTGCCTTTGATCTCCATGACCAGAATCTTCCTACGGACACGGACAAGGAGTTCAAGTTCCAGATCAAGTATATGGGATATAACGGGAAGGAGAAGGCTGTCTATTTCCAGTATAAGGACGGTGCTTTCACCGGCCCATTCAAAGAGCCTGGAGAAGAGCTTGGCGAAGAGGCGGAATCCAATGCTTCAGAGGTCGGTTTCATGTTTAATTAGTCCGGGCTCAAACTTCAGTGATCTATGAAAACCCGTTGCGCTGTAATTTTGATCCTTGCCACAGTTCTGGCTTCTTGCGCTCCTACCATCGTTCTTGACAAGACATATAAGGGTAGTCATGTCATTCTCACCTCCGATACCGATCTGTATGGCTTCGACGGGGGAGAGTTTGATGTGGCTCTCGGCATGAAAGCGTCCGCCAAGGATACGCTTCTTGCTGTTCTTGTGACATATGACGGTGATACCAAGAGCGGAGTGTTCGATAAGGATGACCGTATATATTTCAGACTCAATGACAGTACAGAGTTCTCTATAAAGAATATGTATGACAGGGAGTTTGAGAGCTCTACAGAGGTCATGACCACAGAATCTCTGCACCAGGAGTATGGATTTGGGTATGCTTACAGTCCATACATGAATGCATTCTATGTAACGCCGGTGTCTGTGACCCGCTGGGTGCCTGAGGTCTATACCCGCAGAATTCATAAGTCAAAAGGCCTTTATCTTATCACCAAGAAAGAATTTAATGACGTGGTGACCAAAGGTGTTGCATATTTGAAGATCGAAAGCGGTGCCGGTGATTCCGAGATGCCGGATCCTTCATCTGTTGCGGGCACTTTCAAGTCTGAATACGAGGCTATCGTGGACAGGCTGAAAGGCAGGTAAAATAAAATTAAAAAGATTATTATGAAACTTCAGGAAGAGGCTGCACGATGCTTGTTATGTGAAAACGCACCGTGCTCTGCTGCGTGTGACAAGTCTCAGAACCCGGCTCGCGCCCTGCGCGCGATAAGATTCGATAACGTCCAGGGAGCCGGTGGATATCTGAGTGATCAGGAGTGTGCCGGTTGCGAGGCTCCGTGCGAGAAGGCCTGCATCCATCCTGATGGACCTGTGAAGGTTCGCGAGGTTGCATCTATGCTTGGCGGGGAATATGTTCCACCTGTCGATTTGTCGGTTGATTTCTGCGGCATTCACTGTCAGAATCCTTTCTTTCTGGCCTCATCGGCCATCTGTACGGATTATGATATGGTAGCTGCGGCGTTCGATGCCGGATGGGCGGGTGTGTTTTATAAAACAATATGCATGGGCGATATCGAGGAAGTGTCACCTCGATTTGATGCGGTTCATAATGAGAACCGCAGCTTCTCAGGCTTCCGCAATATGGAGCAGCTGAGCGAGAATCCTCTCGAGCATGACTTGGAGGTGTTCCGCCGCTTGAAGAAGAACTATCCGGACAAGGTGGTGATCGCCAGCATAATGGGCAATAGCGAAGAAGAATGGATCACCCTCGCCAAACTTGTCGAGGAGGCCGGCGTGGATGCTATCGAGCTCAACTTCTCATGTCCGCAGATGAAGATTGCCGGTATGGGAAGCGATGTCGGACAGAATCCTGAGCTCTGCATGTTCTATACCGGATATGTAAAGCGTAGCGTCAAGATACCTGTCATTCCTAAAATGACACCTAATATCACCCATATCTCAGAACCTGCGATGGCGGTGCATATGGCAGGTGCGGATGGTATTTCAGCTATCAATACCATCAAGTCGGTCACTATGTCTGAGGGTGCAGAGGTTTCAGGCAAACGTACGATCAGCGGTTATTCGGGTCGTGCGGTGAAACCTATCGCTCTCCGTTATATCCTGGAGATGGCCACGAATCCTATGATCATGCACGCTGCTCCGGGCAACGATCAATACGATCGCATACAACTCAGTGGTATTGGCGGTATTGAGACATGGCGTGATGCCTTGGAGTTTATCCAGCTTGGATGCCAGAACGTGCAGGTGTGCACAGCTGTGATGCAGTATGGCTATCGTATAATTGACGATCTGAAAGATGGCCTGAGCCGCTATATGGCAGAAAGGCATATCAGTAGCGTCAAGGAGCTGGTGGGGTCGGAGCTTGGCACTTTTGTACGGCCTGGTGACATGGACAGACAGACAAAGGTTTTCCCTCTGTTCAACCGCGATAAATGTCTGGGCTGCGGCCGCTGCTATATCAGCTGCCGTGACGGAGGCCATCAGGCGATCGGTTTTGGGGAGGATCGTATCCCTCATCTGGATGGTAAGAAATGTGTGGGTTGTCATCTGTGCAGACTGGTATGTCCTGCAGATGCCATAGGACATGCAAAGCGAATAAATAAATAAGAATATGGGAACCTTTAAGTTATATAATGGGGTGGAAATCCCATCTATAGGATACGGAACATACAGATTGGCTCCTGAGGATACAAAGGCTGGCGTGAAATGTGCCATCGAGACGGGCTGGAAGCATATCGATACAGCCACCATCTATGGAAACGAAGTCGAAGTGGGACAGGCTATCCGTGAGAGCGGCGTTGCTCGAGAGGACCTTTTTGTCACTACCAAGCTTCAGGGTCGCGACCGTGGCTATGATTCTGCGCTCAGAGCCTTTGACCGCTCGCTGGAATGGCTTGGGATGGATTATGTGGACCTGTATCTTATCCATTGGCCGGCATCACCGTTCTATCATGACGACTGGAAGCGGCAGAATGCCGATTCGTGGCGTGCGATGGAGCGCCTCTATCGTGAAGGACGTATCAAGGCCATCGGAGTGAGCAATTTCATGCCTCGTCATCTGGAAGAACTTGCCAGGACAGCTGAGATCATGCCTATGGTCGATCAGATCGAGTTTCACCCTGGATGGATGCAGAAGGATTGCACTTCGTACTGCGCCGAGAAGGGTATTGTGGTTGAGGCCTGGGCTCCGCTTATCAAAGGCGAGGTGCTGGCTAACGGCTTTCTGGCAGAGATTGCGGCGCGTCATTCCTGTTCGCCTGCGCAGGTAGTGCTCGCATGGGTGCTTGCCTGCGGTGTACTGCCTCTGTGCAAATCCCAGACCCCATCTCGTATTGCAGAGAATCTGGCAGCTGAGTCTATCGTGCTTGCTCCCGAAGAGGTTGCAGCGATCTCGGTTCTGTCGGGCTGCGGCGGCCGTTGCTACAATCCTGACTGCTGTAATTTCTAAAACTTGAACCCCTTATACTATGAAAAGATTTATTTTGCTGCTGACGATGGTAGCTATGGTTCTCGTGAACTGTAGCCGTCGGCAAGAGGCTGTTGTAACTATCGCTCCCAAAGAGATGGAGAGCCCTCTGAGGCTTGCTGTGGCAGGCGTAACGCATGGACATCTGGCACAGGTGCGTATTCGCGTGGGGCGTGGAGACTTCGAAGTGGTGGGCGTTTCTGAGCCTGATGATGAGTATCGCAGCCATAATGAACTCACGGGTCTCGTTCCGGGTGATGTCTTTTATAAAGACCTGGAGGCTATGCTGGACGAGACCAGGCCTGAAGTCGTTGTGGCATATGGATCTCCAAAGGAGCATCTTGATGTTGTGAGAGCGTGTGCACCGCGTGGCATACATGTGATGGTGGAGAAACCTCTTGCCACTACGGTAAAGGATGCCGAGGAAATGAAGGCACTTGCCTTGAGATATGGCATACTTGTTCTGACAAACTATGAGACGACATGGTATGCTGCTAATACCTACGTAAAAAACAGCATTGATGAAGGTAAGTATGGTAAGGTCTGCCGCATAGAGGTGTGGGATGGCCACGTCGGACCTGTAGAGATAGGGTGCAGACCCCGGTTCACCGACTGGCTCACGGATCCTGTTCAGAATGGTGCTGGCGCTCTGTACGATTTCGGCTGTTATGGAGCTAACCTGGCGACATGGATTTTCGATGGCAAGGAGCCTCTGAGGGTTTCGGCAGTGCTGCGCCAGAACAAGCCTGAGGTATATCCTGATGTCGATGACGATGCCACCGTTACTCTCGAATATGATGATGCCGTTGTACAGATAGAAGCCTCATGGAGCTGGCCTTTCGGACGCAAGGACATGTGGGTATATGGTCTGGATGGCAGCGTATATCAAGCCGATGAAAGGCATCTCACGGAGCGGAACAATCATGGCAGCTCAGACTTTGAAGCACCAGAGCTGATTGCTCCGTATAACGATTCTTTCTATTGGCTGAAGGCTGTGGTGCGTGGTCAGATCAGCGTTGCTCCTTCGGATCAGCAAGCTCTTGACAATAATATCACTGTTGTCAGAATTCTTGAGGCAGCCAAGAAGAGCGCCCGCTGCGGCAGAACCATAAGCCTGTGACAAATGCCCGGCATGAAAATCAATATTGCCACAGTTTCTGATATTCCGCTTGTTCAAAGCATGGCTCAGATTGTATTCCGCAAGACATACGCTGAGCTGATATCTCCCGATCAGATGGAATATATGCTGGAATGGATGTACTCTGAGCAGAGCCTCATCGACCAGATGACATCGCCCGGAAAGACATTTTTCATTGCTACAGTCGACTCTGTTCCGGCAGGGTACGTCTCAATCGAGCGTCAGGGCGCTACTGAGGACGGTAGAGCGTTGTATCACCTCCAGAAACTGTATCTGCTGCCGGAATATCAGGGCAGGGGATATGGTCGTGAACTTTTCAATCTTGCTGTCGGGTACATACGGAATGCATCTGCCGGTGGTGCCAGGATCGAACTGAATGTGAACCGTGGCAATAAGGCCGTCGGATTCTACGAGGCTATCGGCATGACACGCGACAGGGAAGGGGACTTTCCTATAGGCAATGGCTTCTACATGACCGATTATATATACGTTTTGGATGTAGCTTAGCCCAAGTTCTGTTTCTCGTTCTCAACATCGTACCTTTTCTCGAAAAAATTAAAAATTCACAAAATATTTTCAAAAATCACAAAATCTGCATTTTGAAATTTAATTTGCTGGGATATCCGGAACTTTGATTATAGTATTGCAGCTTGAATTGCAGTAGAGCAGTCGCACGAGATTTGTTTCGCGAGATTGCCTCTAAGAGTATTAACTTATAAATCTTTTTCAAGCTATTATGAAAAGTCAAAGTACTTCGGTC
>JAZRXU010000019.1:0-7906 GCA_045600345.1 Candidatus Cryptobacteroides sp.
TATTGCTCGTGCGCTGGAACGCAAAGGTATCGTGTCTGACCGGTGCGAACTGAACAGACAGATCAAGGCCGACAACAATCTGATCCGTGAACTGAAAGCAGAGATCAAGCGATTGGAGAAACAGGCACGTGGTGATGATAAGGCTTTGGCCGTTGCATTGGAGCAGAGCCAGAACGCAATCATCATGATTCGGTATCAGATCATTTTCAATTATGCTCAGATTACCAAAATGAAATCTGAACGCGAGAAGGCAATGCCGATCATTCACAATTACCATGATGTGATGAAGGAACTGAAGCCGATGCAGAAACAACGGGCTTCATTGAAAAAGGAACTTGATAATTGTTCTCCGGTGCAACTGATTCGCAAGGCACAGTTGCAAAAACAGATTGATGAATTGAGTACAGCGATGGCACCATATGTCACCAGGCGTACCGATCTGCTAAAATCACTTGACTGCAAAGATGATAAAGCCGTTGGCGAATTGGAAAAGAAGATGGAAAGTATTCGTAGCAGCATTTCGCAGGCAGAGCATCGGGCAAATGTGTTGGACGGCCAGCACGATGAACAGATGGCGCGGCATATAAAACTGCTGAACAGGATTACGCCGGCCAATACTTCTGATATTGACGTGGAACGCGATGCGATCCGACAGGCGCAACGCGATGTTATGCGGCAAAAGATGTATGACACTTACGGCAATCTATTTGATCAAGCAACGATGGATCATGCCATCAGAATTACTGGTGATATTATTCATAAGGAAATGAAACGTGCAGTTGTCAAGGATCACGCTGCTATTCGCGTAGAGGAACGAGAGTAACCATTGTTATGCAGCGAAGATGCTCCTCCGTTGAGGGGAGCCTCCTCATTCCCTAATTAGAGTTCACTCTGCAACCACCCATAAAAATCAATCAGCAACAGGTAACCAATAAATTGAACAGAGGAACTGCAACAGACTGGCAAAAAAGTCAAGACAAAGAGACCTGAGCCTCTTCGTCAAATTCATGCAAAGAAGAGAGACGGCGATCACACAGAAGGACGTCTCTGGAAGATGGGCCATGATACGGTTCAATCCGTAAGCACGCTTGCCAGTGCCGAATTCTCCTTCTACCATGTTGCGGTCACAGATGTCCTGATACTCCTGCCGACGTGCGGCTTTCGTCATCTCCAGGTTCTTTTGGGGACGTCCCAGAGCCGGGCCGGTGAGTTGAATCGGTATGCCTTCAAAAAGGTTTCCTGCACGGCGTCCTCTGCCATCGTTCTGTCATGCAAATACATGAAGCACATCTGCAGCAGGACAGCCTGGTATTGATCAATCAATTTGGTCAACAAGTATTCCTGGGAGCTGTCCGGGCCCTTGACAGTTTCCATCTGCTGCTCACCTCCTTACACTAATACTGACGATGCTCAATAGGCGATTTTCGGAATTTAAGAAAATTTTATCAGATATTTGGAGATATGAAAAGAGCGCCTGCCCCGAAAGGCAAGCGCTCTAATCATTTGATCTCTTAATCACATCATAGCCGCCAGTAACGATCACATCTCCAGAAGGACTTACCAGCGCATAATTGGTAAAGCCCCGCCGATGAACGACGGGGCGGGGTTGCTGTTATCCAGCGAGAATGGGATCAGTTGAAGACAGCATCGATCAGCTTTCCATCAATTGCATCGAACACTGCCCAGCACTCGTAGCCCTGCTGCTCGCCTTCATCGGTCAGGTAGCTAAGCACCCAAACCGGAGTCATCACCATGCCGTCGCCCTTATCGGCGCGAACAGGCATCCAGGTGAGGGTGGCACGGGTGATCTGCTTCACCTCTTCAGGGAAACGGGAGTCAGCCATTTCACCGGGCAGAGCAGCCGCCACGGTCTGTGCATCCACCAGTTTCGCAGGCGTATGGATCACTTCACCTTGCTCGTAGGCGTCACGCAGGTTAATGGTTTTGATACCGTCTGCGGTCACATAGAACACAGCTTCAAACTGCCCAGCGATATCGCCATCGGTGCCAAACTTGTGGTAACAGAGGTAGTAACCTTCATCAGCGGATGTGGCAGTGGAATAGTCATAGCGGAAGGCGTTGGTATACATTGCCCCGCTGTCAATAGCCGCATTATACAGTGCGCCCATATGGTGAATACGATCCACGCTCATGTCCAGCGCCGTGGTGCAGGTGTAACCGGTCATGCCCAGCTTGGCCATCAGGGCTTCGGCCTGCGCCTTGGCTTCGTCCAGGCTGATGGTACTCAACTGGGTGCTTTCCAGGTTGTACACCTCATCCGTTCCGGGGAAGCCCATAACCATCCAACCGGCAATACTGCTGACATCCGAAACCAGCGCCTGCTTCGGCAGAGTTTCAGTGAAAAGGGTGCCGTCCTCCAACTCACCGACAGCTTCACAGGTGCCATCGTAAGTGTTATAGTAGAGATAATAGCTGCCCCAGTCCAGATGACCGCCATCATTGAAATCGACCATACCGCCAATGTGGCGAGTGTCAAGCACTTCCTTTGCCACACCGCTCTGGTTGAACCAGTTGTTATCTATACCCTGGCTGAAGTCACGTTCGGTAGCCTTGTAGATCGGCAAAGTACCGTTAGCAGTATACTCGTCAGGAACAATGATCTGCATTTCTGCTGTGGTATTGCCCACGGACGGTGCAACAGTTGCAGGCGCTTCTGCAGCATCAGCAGGCGTGCCAACGACCTCGGCAAAAGGTTCAGGCTTGATTTTTACCGTCCACACCTGATTGATGGGATTCTCGTAATCTACGACACCATCAGGCGAAACAGCACACACAGTGGCCGTCATCTGAATGGTATAGGTGTCACCTTCGGAGATCGCAATACCATCCTCAACTTCAAACAGAAGCTGAATGCTGCCATCGCGCTGAGGATACTCACCGAGTCCCCAACCATCGGGTTCCAGCAGAGCGCCATTATTCACGCCGATCTTGTCAAGATTGAACCCCACATGCTTAATGGTACTGCCATTCTGGGCAGCTTTCTCCTGAATAGAGATGGTTCCCTCCGGCGCTTTATCGCCGTAATGCACGGCATAACCGTAAGCATCGCTGAGTTCGAAATCTTCACCAAGCAGCACAATGCCGTCGCCGGGAGTAATGGTAACCAAGCCATACAGACCGTGGTTACGATATGCTACTTCTTCCAGCGTAAAGGTAACGCCGTCCACCTGAACGGAATCAGCAGGCAGAGCAATGTCACCCTGTTCCAGCCATGTCTGCGTATCCTCACCGTAACGGAGGCCAAAGATCCCAGCGATCTGAGGGTAGAACGCAGCAAAAGCAACACAGGTCATCGCCATCATAACCGCCAGCAGAATAGCAATTCTGCGAGTTGGACGGAAAGTAGCGGTAGATTTCTTATTCATTCTTACTCCTTCCCCGTGTGCCATGTTAAGCACACGCTGCACACGATACGGGTCAGAGGTAAGCGATTCGCACTGACGATCTATCCCTTTATGTACATGCTCTCGCATTTTCTCATGATTCATAGAAATCCTCCTTCCCAAGCATCTTTTTCAGTTTGCTGCAAGCAGCTTTTACTCGTTTTTGAACGGTGGAAGCGGATATGTCCAGCACACTGGCGATCTCGCGCATGGTCATGTCCTGATAGAAGTGCAGCAGGATGACTTCCTTGTATTTGGTCGGCAGCTTCAGAATTGCCTGTGTCAGATCATCCGCTTCCATGAACTCAAACACCTTTGCCGGTAGCGGTAAGCGTTCAATCTCCACGCTGCGATCCATATACCGGAACCAGGCGCTGCGTTTCATATCCCGGCATGTGTTCATGGCAATCCGCATGAGCCAGGTCTTCTCGCTGCTCTCTCCACGGAAGGAATCAAGTGCTTTATATGCCTTCAGGAAGGTTTCCTGGGTTGCATCCTCTGCAAGCGCCTTGTCGTGGAGGTACATGTAACATGTGCGCAGCAATATCACTTCATATTCTGCCACCATGTGTGCCAGCATTTCTTCATGGGAGTAAGTCGGGCCCTTCACCAACTCCATTGCTGCTCACCTCCTTTCACTAAGTTAGACGCATTGTTTTCCGTTTTGTCTACCTTTTTAGAGAATAATATCAGGAAAAGCTGAAAATGAAAAGAGCGCCTGCCCCGAAAGGCAAGCGCTCCAATCATTTGATCACTTAATCACATCATGGTTGCCAGCAAAGATCACATCGCCAGAAGGGCTCACCAGCACATAATACTGATCCGTATTGATCAGCCATACATGTGCGCCAAACTGTGCATGTGCAGCTTCTTCATCGGCCAGATTGATATACCCGTAGAAAGCCTTAGCATCAGCCAGCTTTTCCTTAGGAACATCCAGTTGTCCGCTCATAGCGTTCGTACCAATTTCCACAGCCTGTTCTTCGGAAATCGCAGTGGCATCAGGGAGAGTACCCGTCATGTACATCGGAACAAGTGCGGGAAGGCTGTAAGCAATCACGCTGCCATCTGTTGCAATGTCCACATGACAGGTGCCGCCATAAGGCAGGCCTTCTTCTTCCAGATGGAAGACAACGCTCCACACACGACGTCCCTTTTTGCTGACCTGAGTTTCGCCATAGAACTGGTCATCAGATTCTTCATACATGGTTGCCTCGATCTGTGCTTTATCCAGGTTCTCGGCTCCTTTACTGATCAGAAAAGACTTTGCGGCGTCTACAGCCTGTTCCTGCGTAAATTCGCCGGTTTCGGGAAGCACATAGTTGGTATCCTCTGCAGACAGCATATTGTTGGCATTCAGCAGGTTGTTGTACCAAACCTTGTCCTCCATAGACCAGGTGTTCATATCGCCATGAAGCTTCTCCAGAATGGACAGCAGGGTAACCGTATCAGGCGAGCCGTTCACGTAGGCGCACATAATCTTGTCACAAAGAGCGTTTTTCTCAGCATCAGGCATATCTGTGCTGTTCAGCACTCTTTCTGCATCAGGATTGTCCTTCAACTCGCCGAGATCATAAAGCGCCTTGATCAGCTTAATCTTTGCTTCTGTGTTCCAAGTGTCGTAGTAACCATTCTCACTTTCCATGGGAGCAACCTTTTCGCCCGCATCCTGCCAAAGCAATGTAGCAGCCAGAGCGATGACCCCCAGAAGCATTACTGCCATCATCAAAATGAAACCAATCGACAGCTTTTTCTTCACAACAATTCCTCCTGTTCCTTGCGTTTCGTGCGCCATATTCAGCACACGCTGCGCCATCCAAGGATCATCCTGAATGCCGGACAGGGAGTTATCGATTACACGCTGGACGATCTGCTTATCTTTGAAGTCTTCCATAACCTAACCTCCTCTCCAGCACGTCATGGAGTTTCTCTCTGGCGCGCTTTAGTCGAGTTGATACAGTAGAATGAGTGACGCCCAGTGCGTGAGCAATCTCATTCACATTCATGTTTTGCCAGTAGTACAGCATAACGACCTCTTTGAGCTTTGATGGCAGCTGCATAACATCGCACATCACATCGAGATCATCATCGTCATCTGGCGGTAGCATTGCCTGCGGCAAATCTTCCGGCGTAACACGCCGATCATGGTGACGAAACCAGGCGGAACGCTGCATGTCCCGGCAAGTGTTCATAGCAATCTGGATCAACCAGGTCTTCTCGCTGCATTCCCCACGGAAAGAATCGAGCGACTTGTATGCTTTGAGGAAAGTATCCTGTGTGGCATCTTTCGCCTGTTCCATATCCCGTAGGTAAATGTAACACATGCGGAGCAGCAATCCCTGATATTGGTTCACCATCTGAACCAGCACCTGGTCACGGTCGTTGCCCGGATCCTTGACAACTTCCATTCGTTGCTCACCTCCTTCGATTATGTAGACGAGACAAGATAGCTCTCATGTCGATAATTCAGAAAAATCTTCAAAAATGATTGTACACCTGATTATTTATCTTGTCAGCATTGACAAAGAAAACGATATTGCAGAAAAAATATGCAGATTTCTAAAACCATTTGAGCCTTTCAAACGTTAGACACAATCATTTAGGTTTCTGCACATATGAGTGCTGAAAGCGGTGCTTACTTGGGTTCTTGGTATATTAAATCAGGGGTAAAGCCGACCGCTTCAAACAACGCCACATCCTTCGTTCTTGTGTTATGTAGCCGCCATCCGTCATCATGCTTAACCATTCGCATATGTCCAGCTTTGATCAACATATCAATCGTTGAAATGCTGTTCTTCCCAAGCACTTTGACCGCATCGTTAAGCCGTGAATGAATCAAACCGGTCACAAGCATAATGAAATCGAAGCCGTGGGCGCAATAGTAATCCTGATTCTTCAGGTCATTGAAATCCGCATCGTTCTTCACGTAATTGTTGTAGGTTTCAATCGACCATCTGCTTTTGTAATCGGAATATACTGCTGAAGCTGGCTGCTTTGTTGTATCCTGAAGCACATACACACCCCACCATTCACAATATTCATCGTAGTTTTCCTTCTTATATCCTGCTTCTCCAAGGTCAATTATTTGCTGGTAACACTTACGTTTGGAGTTGTTCTCATCTACGTCCTTGAAGACGCATATACGAGTCTTCTCATTAACTTGTTCCTCGTAGTATATGATACGCGCCGTTTCCTTTGCCCCGGCTTTGTAAACGAATTCACCCGATGAATAATTAAGCGTCTTTTTAATTCGCTTCCAGTTCGCATTGTTTGATTGCAATGGAATAATGTAGCTGTTTCCATTTTGCGACATCAATGCGAGCACTTTGTCCGAGTAGAATCCACGGTCCACCATAAATTTGGTGTTGGTAAAGGATCTGCTCTCCAGGAATTCGATTACGCTCTGCTTATCCACACTTGATCCACGATAGGTTCGATACATCAGAGGCGCTTTCTTTACTGTATCATAGGCGATGAGAACATTGATCTGATCGGATTTGAGTTCCCTGAGTTTATATCCCGGTTCAGCAAGATCATTATTCCAGGAGCAGGAGCGAATGGCATGTCCATCGATTGCTATGTTCTTTGAACTGCCATCTATCAATTGCTGTTCAAATTTCCGTACGGGATTCCCCTTCATTCCCAGATCATGAAGGAGAGAGGAGAGCGCGTTGTATCCCATCCGGAAGGAATAGTTTTTGTACTGAAGCGACATAATGCTTTCCTGATAGAACTCATCGACCTGATCCAGATGAACAAATCCGTTGGCACAGAGAATCAATCCGTATATATAGATCTGTGCAGCGCGTTCTGGAAGAAAACAATCATTCAGCATCGCAAGGACATCCTTTGAGAGCAGCTGCAACAAGGCATACTGCCCATAAGCCACATCCGTCGTTGCATCGCTGAATCGGTCTTTTCTCTGCTCTTCCAGTTCTTTCTGATATCTCTTGTTGGGAAAGAATCCCTTGTCAGCCACAATCTTTCCGATCAGATACCCCCAATCATTGCTCCATTCGCCATTGGCAAGCTTGGTTGCCGTGTACTTGTAGACTCGATAAACTCCATTTCCATCGTTACGAAGACGAGTACACTTGCACGGCCTGTACTGAAGAATTTCTTCCGGAATAGTTGATTTCCTACTCATCTGCTCGCCTCCATGACATATGTGCATATAGCACGATTCATATGTACATATTATACAGGAAACGAATGAAAAAATCAACCATTTTCGATGAAAAAAGTGCCTAAAACGTACTATTTCTTTGGCCACAAGCGAAATCGTCCACCAGATATTCCATCCTCCAACGAAAAATGTCCATTAGCAAGCAGTTTCATATGTGCAAAAAGTCAAATGATTGTGTCTAAGGCGTTGTAAATAATCTGGCTGTCCGTCGTCAAATTTAGAGAGAGGTCCAATTGATTTGATAACTTCTTTTCGATTGACGCTCTTTCCGTTATTATTCTTGATACGATAAGTTCTGACTATCCTTAAGCGTTCG
>JAZRXU010000020.1:0-17863 GCA_045600345.1 Candidatus Cryptobacteroides sp.
TGCTTGAGCGCATTGCAGGCCATAGGGCCACGCCAGATCAGAGCCTGCTCAGGCGAAGTGAAGTATCCTATGCTCATCCATTTCACGCCGTATTTCTCTATAGGCAGGATGATGTCTTTCTCGCCTTCGCGCAACGCTTCAGGAACGGCGTCCTCGGTGCCTGTCATCTTCGGTACGGACGGACCATATACGTCAGCATCTGCCAGGCCCACTTTGTAGCCCAGGCGGGCCAGCGCTATCGCAAGGTTCACCGCAACGGTGCTTTTACCTACACCGCCCTTGCCTGATGACACGCCTATTATGCGTTTGACGTCCTCAAGCTCTTCGTTGCCCAGTTCCAGGCCCTTTTTCTTTGCCGGAGCCGCTTCCTTGATGATTGTCTTCACATCGAGAACGACGCCCGGACCCATGGCGCGTACGATAGCGGCCTTGCTGGCGTCGATAAGGTATTCGGCCAGGGGATCACGGTGTTTGCTGAATGCGAGGGTCACGGTGGCGCGTCCGTCTCCGATTTCCACGCTCTCCACCATTCCGAGCTCTACGATATTCTTGTCTTTCGCAGGGTGTATGACCTCTGCGAGGTTTTTGAGTATCTGTTCTTTGTTCATATCTTAAAACAATGTTGGTTCCAGTTCTTTAAGGTGGAAGCTTTTCCTGTGGTGCGGGGTGAATCCGTATTTTCTGATCGCTTCCACGTGTTCGCGGGTCGGGTAGCCCATGTTGCGGTCCCATCCGTATTGCGGGTATTCGAGAGAGAGTCGTCTCATATACTCGTCTCTGTAGGTTTTTGCCAGTACCGATGCTGCGGCAATGGATGCGAAGGTGGCATCGCCCTTGACTACGGTCTTATAGCTGAACCCGTCGAACGGGCGGAACTTATTGCCGTCTATAAGCAGGAAGTCCGGCTTCACTGCCAGCTTGCGCACCGCTCTCTGCATGCCTGTGACGCTGGCCCACAGGATATTGATCTGGTCTATCTCTTCTGCCGTAACTTCCTCCACGGCCCATGCAACCGCCTCTTTCTCTATGATGGGGCGCAGCAGGTCGCGGTTCTTCTCGCTCATCTGCTTGCTGTCGTTGAGCAGGGGATGATGGAAGTCCTCGGGCAGGATGACGGCAGCGGCAAATACCGATCCGGCCAGCGGGCCTCGTCCGGCTTCGTCGCATCCGGCCTCCAACCTGCCGGCTTCCAGATATGGTCTAAGCGTGGTGCCCACCTTATATTAATTTTCTGCGTCTTTTCGCAAGTTTCTGTTTTCTTTCAGAAGCTCCACCTGGAATGCCAGCGAAGCGTTTTCCTTCTCCATTCTGCATATCTCTGCCTTCATGCGCTCTATCTCCGTCCGGGCCGCCTTCAGCTCATCGAGCAGTTCGTGCATGCTGATCGTCGTTTCTCCTTTAGGCGCCAGATATACATGCGGCTCGAGGTCCAGTTCCCTGCATGCTCCCTGCAGCGTATCGCACAGCACATTCATCTGTCCGGTCTCCAGGCGGTTGTATGTCACACGTGTCTTGCCCAGATTGTCTGCGACATCCTCTTGTGTCAGTCCTTTGCGGATACGTGCCTGTCTTATCTCATCCAGCGTCTGCGGTGATAGCCCATATAGCTTTGTTTTCTTAGTCATGATGTATAAATACATTAGTCATGACGGCAAAAATATACTATATAAAAACAGTTTTGCGTATAAAAATACTATACATCGGCGCCGAAAAAATTAAAAATTAACAAAAAATCATAAAAAATCACAAAATCTGCACCTGGGCCGCATTTTCTATGTATAAAAATATTATACATGATGTATATTCGACCAAAACGATATTTTATGAAAAATTTGAAAATTCTTGAAAGATTCGCCTCCGAACTGGAGAAGGGGAGTGCAAAGACAATGTCCTATGAGCAGATCTGCTGTGCTGTCGGCCTGCGGCCTTCGCGCGTGGATGCTGCATCCGTGAGCGTGCTAGGAGTAAGCGGCAGGGTGGTCGCAGAATGTTACCGCTGTGATATCCCTGCGTCGCTTGTCATGGCACGTATGGCGCCGCTTGCTATTCCAGATTGCGCTTCACTGCCTCGCTGATGGCACGTCCGTCCGCAAGGCCGGCGAGCTTGTTGGTGACAACACCCATCACCTTGCCCATCTCGGCTTTCGTCTTTGCTCCTACAGCGGCGATGACGGCCTTTACCTCGGCTTCGATCTCCTCCGGAGTAAGCTGCTTGGGGAGGTATTTGTCCATCTTGGCCACCTCGGCAAGCTCGTTGTCGGCGAGCTCAGGGCGTCCGGCAGCAATATACTGCTCGGCGCTCTCCTTGCGCTGCTTCACGAGTTTCTGGATAATCTTGACGATGTCGCTGTCTTCGATAGCCTTCTCTGCCGCTCCCTCTGCTGTCTTGGCGAGGAGGATGGCTGATTTGATGCCGCGTACGGCAGCGAGTGCTACTGCATCCTTTGCTTTCATGGCCTCCTTGAGGTCATTCTGAAGTTGTTCTTCGAGTGTCATATCAATTATGTAAATTCTGATTCTATGATAGTTTGAGTGTCAGTGCCACGAAATCTTCCACCGACAGTCTTTCAGGGCGCAGCTCCCAGACCGGATCTGTGATGAACTCCGCAATCTGTTCCGCACTCCATCCTTCACGCGCCGCCTTCGCCTGGATAAGAGGCTTGAGGCTGTTGCGAAGGGTCTTTCTTCTCTGACCGAAGGATGTTTTCACCACATTCTTGAAGAGCACCTCGTCGCATCCGAGACTCTCGCGGCTGTTGCGGCGCAGACGTATCACTGCGCTCTGGACCTTAGGGGGAGGGGCGAACGCTCCGCTACCCACGGTGAAGAGATATTCGATGTCGTACCAGGCCTGCAGCAGCACGCTGAGTATGCCATAAGTCTTGCTTCCCGGCTTCTCCGCTATGCGTTCGGCCACTTCCTTCTGTATCATGCACACCACCTGGGGCACCTGCGAACGGTAGTCGAGTATCCTGAAAAATATCTGTGATGATATGTTGTATGGGAAATTGCCGATGACGCAGAATGGCTTGTCGGCGTAGAAGGTCTCGAGCTTCAGCTTCAGAAAATCCCCCTCCAGCACGCGTCCATAGGCCTTGGGATAGTGAGTGAGCAGATAATCCACACTTTCGGTGTCTATTTCTATCATCCTGAAGTCCAGGTCTTCGCGCTCCAGAAGGTATTTGGATATCACGCCCATGCCGGGGCCTATCTCCAGGGTCGGCATGCTGCTATCCGCTCCCGCTGTTCCATTGCACAGCTGGGGATCCAGCGAGTCCACAATGCGGCGTGCAATCCCCTCGTCTGTGAGGAAATGCTGTCCCAGCGCTTTCTTTGCTCTTACTTCCATAGGCCGTATCAATTGAAAGCCAAGTTACGAAAAATCGGGGAAAGTTTGTATCTTTGCCGTGTAAATGATGAAATCATTGCTCATAAAGCTCTCGTCTGCCGCGGTGCTGATGCTGTACGTTCTCTCTTTCATAGGGGTGAGCGTCCACTCGTGCCGCTGCACGGGTCATGTATGTGTGGCTCTTGCCATGCATAATCATGATGAGCATTGCTGCCATCATTCCCATGGCGCCCACCATTGCGACGGCGCCCGCCATTGCGACGCCTGTCCATCTGCCGGCGACCATGGCTGCTGCCAGGAGAATGTATATAGAATCACTCTTTCCGGCGGTGGAGAGGATGACAGCGTATACGTAGCATCGAGTCCGGAGTCCGATGTGGCGGTATATGATACCCCATACCTCGGAGAGCCCCTTTTCCGCACTGCCAGGATCGCTTTCCGTCTGCATGCCCCTCCGCACAGGGATACAGACATTCTGCGTAGCATCTGTATTGCCAGGGTATAATCGCGAGACGTCCCGCACAGGGATGTCCCGTCATTGATTATTCACCTTAACAATACATTATTTCATGAAAAGATACATATTACTTACAGCACTCATGTGCTTTGGTTCTGCCTTGTGCGCACAGGCGCAGGGAAACGTGTCAGACATGGACACCACCGGCATATACGGTGACCGTGCCGACTCGCTCTCCGCATCCGTGATGACAGCGCGTCAGGCAGGCACCACCCTCAGCCGCTTCTCGCAGAACCGCGTTGAGACCATCACCGCCGCAGGCCTGTGCAAGATGGCCTGCTGCAACCTTGCCGAGAGCTTCGAGAATTCCGCCAGCGTGACCGTCGGATATTCAGATGCTGTGACCGGCGCACGCCAGATACGCCTTCTGGGCCTGAGCGGCATATATACCCAGATGCTCGATGAGAACCGCCCCGTAATGCGAGGCCTGGCATCTCCCTTCGGCCTCAGCTATGTTCCGGGACAGTGGCTGGAGAGCATACAGATAGCGAAGGGCGTCACTTCCGTGATAAACGGCATGGAGAGCCTCACCGGCCAGATAAACATGGAGCACCGCAAACCTACCGAGGAGAAGCCTCTGTATGTGAATGCCGCCCTGATGAGCGACACGAAGCATGATCTCAATCTGGCCTCTTCCCTGCAGCTTAATGACTCATGGAGCACAGTCATCCTGGGCCATTACAGCGCAAATTACATGGAGATGGACCATAATAAGGATGGCTTCATGGACGATCCCCGCTCGCTGCAGTTCAATCTTGCCAACCGCTGGCTTTACTATGCTCCGGGCGGCACGCAGGTGCGTTTCGGCTTCCGAGCTCTCCGCGACAGGCGCACCGGCGGCGAGATGGGCAGTACATCCGTAGCCCCAGGCGAGCCTGGACTCTGGCAGAGCAATATCCTGAACCAGTCGTTCAATTCATATCTCAAGGTGGGTGTGCCTTTGAATGAAGACAATTCCCAGAATATTGCCATGGTGCTGGATTACAACTACTATGACATGGCCTCGAACTTCGGCCCTTCCGCATATGATGGCGGCCAGCATTCGGGATTCGTGAACCTGCTCTATCAGAACGAGGTGAATGAGAATCACAAGTTCACCGTCGGCGCCAGTTCCATGATGGATTTCTATCGCGAGAATATGTCCCGCCCTGCATTTATCGGGGGAGTGTACGACAATAATATCGATAATCTTCGTACAAAGCTTGCCAATGCCGGTGTGTTCGGAGAATACACATATCACTTCGAAGAGAAATTCTCTGCCATCGCCGGTGTGCGTGCAGACTGGTACGCAGCTGCCTCGGGAGGTGAGGCTTTGAAGAACAGCGTAAAGGTGAGCCCCCGCGTGACCTTGAAGTACAATCCTGTCGAGGATGTTGTTCTCCGTGCGAATGCCGGTCGCGGCCTGCGTTACGCCAACCCTATAGTTGACAATATAGGCGTCATGTCCACGTCGAAGGCTTTTGTGACTCCTGCAGGCGGCACTTCGCCGCTCGGCGCATGGAACTATGTCCATACTCTGGAGGATGCATGGACTTTCGGAGGCAATGCGACATATTATTTCCCACTGGGCGAGGAGGGTGAGAAGGCATATGTCAGCCTGGATTTCTTCCGCAGTCAGTTCGTGGAGCAGCAGATAGTGGATTACGAGTCCGATCCCGGACACATCGCTTTCTACAAGCTCAGCGATGTTCCAGGCAGCCACAGGAGCTATACCAATACTTTCCAGCTGGATTTCTCATGTGAACCGCTGGAGCGATTCACCATTACTTTGACAGGGCGTTATACCGATGCCCGCTATTCTACTCTGAAAGGCTTGGTGGAGCGTCCTATGAACAGCCGCTACAAGGCTGTGCTCAACCTTCAGTATGCTACAAACCTGAACAAGTGGATATTCGACTTCACCGCTTCGCTGAACGGATCATGCCGGGTATATGACTTTATGAAAGACAGGACCGATGCAGACGGAAATCTCCTGTACAGGAACGGCAACACGCCGGTCTATCCGCTGCTCTATGCGCAGGTCACACGCCGCTTCAAGGGCGTGGACATCTATCTCGGAGGCGAGAATCTCACCAATTTCCGCCAGAAGGATGTGATCCTGGGCGCCAGAGATGCGGAAGGCCGCATCAACACCCTGGCTCCTGATTTTGACGCCAGCTGCGTATGGGGACCTCTTATGGGTATCAAGGTCTACGCCGGTGTCCGCTTCACCCTTTGGAAAACAGAATAATTATCAGAATTAAAATTTACTCAATATGAAAAAGATCATCATCACCCTTCTTGCCGCATTTGTGGCATTCGCATCTGTCGAAACCGTGGCTCTCGCTGCCGGAAAGGCTCCGGCATCCGCATACAAAACCCCTGCGGCCGGCATTTTCGACAAAAAGAAGAAAGACCTCAAGACAGTGACGCTCAGCGCCAATATCCACTGTAAGAACTGCGTAAAGAAAGTGCAGGAGAACATTGCGTTCGAGAAAGGCGTCGAGGGCCTGGAGATCTCAGTGGAGAAGCGTCAGGTAGTCATTACCTATGACGCTGCCAAAACCAGCCTTGAGACCCTTCTCGCCGCAATGAAAAAAATCGGCTTCCCTGCCACCGTGGTGGAATAACCTCTTAATGCATTTATCCCGATGCGGCTTCTGTAACAATGGGGGGGTGAATTTTTGAATTGCTTCAGTATAAGGGAATTCAAAAAGAGGAGGGGTTTCCCACCCTAAGTTACAGAAACTGCACCGGGATAAATGTTTGTAGGCGTTAGACGTTAATGGTCACTTGCCCGTCAGAGTAGCCGACATGGACAGTGCTGCCTCGCTTGATGTTGCCCTGAAGGACCTCTACGGCCATCTGGTTCACAAGCTCACGCTGCATGATACGCTTGATAGGTCGTGCTCCGTATTCGCTCTCGAGGGCACTCTTCTCCGAGAGCTTCTCCTCGAATTCCTCGCTGAACTCGATGGCAACTCCGCTTTCCTCCAGCTTGCGGCGCAGGATGCCTTCCTGGATACGCAGGATGGCCTTGATATCCTCCTTGGTGAGCTGCTGGAAGGTGATGATTTCATCGATACGGTTCAGGAACTCAGGGCGCACTCCGGCCTTGAGCTGCTCGTATGTGGCATTTGACGTCATTATGAGTATGGTGTTCTTAAAGTCTACGGTTCGGCCTTTGTTGTCGGTCAGACGTCCGTCGTCGAGCACCTGCAGCAGCACATTGAACACGTCAGGGTGCGCCTTCTCTATCTCGTCGAGCAGTATCACCGAATAAGGCTTCCTGCGCACCGCCTCGGTGAGCTGACCTCCCTCATCATATCCTACGTATCCCGGAGGCGCTCCCACAAGTCGGCTCACGGTGTGCCTCTCCTGGTACTCACTCATGTCGATACGCGTTATCATGTTCTCGTCATTGAACAGGAACTCTGCGAGAGCTTTGGCGAGCTCGGTCTTACCCACACCCGTCGTACCCAGGAACATGAAGCTGCCTATAGGCCTCTTCTCGTTCTGAAGCCCGGCGCGGCTGCGGCGCACGGCGTCTGACACTGCGCGTATGGCCTCATTCTGGCCCACGACTCTGCGGTGGAGCTCCTCCTCCATGCGCAGAAGCTTGTCCTTTTCGCTCTCGAGCATCTTGCTCACCGGTATGCCTGTCCATTTGGCCACGACTTCGGCAATATCCTCCGGAGTAACGGCCTCGGTGATGATAGGGTCCTTGATGGATTCAGCCTCTGCTGTCAGGTCGTCTATCTTTTTCTGCTCTGCCGCCATGCGTCCGTAGCGTATCTCCGCCACTTTTCCGAAGTCTCCGCTCCTCTCGGCTATGGCTGCCTGCTGCTTGAGATCCTCAAGGTTCTGACGTGCCGTCTGTATGCTCTGGAGTATGCCCTTCTCGTGTTCCCATTTCTTCATCAGGACATCCCTCTCGGCATTGAGCCTGTCGAGTTCTTCCTGTATTTTCTCCTTCTTCAGGGCTATGTCCTCATTCTTGACTGCCTGCTTCTCGATCTCGAGCTGGCGTATCTTGTTGTTGAGGTCGTCGATAGGCTCTGGTACGCTGTTCATCTCGAGTCGCAGCTTCGACGCGGCCTCGTCCACAAGGTCTATGGCCTTGTCCGGCAGAAAACGTGATGTGATATAGCGGTGGCTGAGTTCGACGGCCGCTATGAGCGCATCGTCTTCGATACGCACCTTGTGGTGGTTCTCGTAGCGCTGTTTCAGGCCTCGCATTATGCTTATGCTCTCGGCAGGGGTCGGCTCATCCACCTGTACCATCTGGAAACGCCTTTCGAGCGCTTTGTCGGTCTCGAAATATTTCTGATACTCGTCCAGGGTGGTGCTGCCTATGGTGCGCAGCTCGCCACGCGCCAGAGCCGGCTTCAGGATGTTCGACGCATCCATCGCGCCGCTCGTACGTCCGGCACCCACAAGGGTATGTATCTCATCGATAAAGAGTATCACCTCTCCATCGCTTTCCACAACCTCTTTCACGACTCCTTTCAGACGCTCTTCGAACTCGCCCTGATATTTTGCGCCTGCTATCAGCGCGCCAAGGTCAAGGGAATATATTTTCTTGGATTTCAGGTTTTCGGGCACCTGACCGTCCACGATCTTCTGGGCAATGCCCTCGCTGATGGCAGTCTTGCCGACACCGGGTTCGCCCACAAGTATAGGGTTGTTCTTTGTTCTGCGACTCAGTATCTGGAGTACACGGCGTATCTCTTCGTCACGTCCGATCACTGGGTCCAGCTTGCCAGCCGCTGCTCTTTCGCAGAGATTGATGGCAAATTTATTAAGTGTTTCGAATTTATTTTCCATAAATACCTCCTTGCTGCCTGTGCAGCTTTGCGTGTATAAATGGCAAAGTATGTTCCATGCCTGATTTTCTGCCATTTTGTCATACTTTCATGCAAATAATGCCCTCAGCTATATAAAAAGTCAAAATAATTTTTAAATTTGAAAGAGACGGTCCGCTACGAAAGAGTGCGTGACCCGTGTGATAAACATTAATAATATTATAAGTATGAAAACTTATCAGACCCAAAACATCCGCAACGTCGTACTTCTGGGCAGCACAAAGTCCGGCAAGACAACGTTGGCAGAGGCCATGCTCTATGAGGGCAAAGTGATTGACCGCCGCGGCTCGATCGAGGCGAAGAACACAGTTTCCGACAACTCGGAGATCGAGCAGATGAACCAGCGTTCTATCTATGCGACACCTCTGTATGCAGAGTTCATGGACACCAAATACAATATCATAGATGCTCCTGGCGCAGATGACTTCATCGGTGGTGCCGTGTCTGCATTCAAGGTATGTGACATGGGTATTCTCGTAGTGAATGCATGTCAGGGTGTTGAGGTCGGCACAGAGATTCATTCGCGTTTCGCTGACAGCTACAAATGTCCTATCATCTTAGGCGTCAACCAGCTCGACTCTGAAAAGGCCAACTGGGACAATACCCTCGAGCAGCTCAAGGAGGCTTATGGCAGCAAACCGGTTGTCGTACAGTATCCTGACAATGTGGGTCCGGGCTTTGATGGCTTCGTGGATGTACTAATGATGAAATACTATCGTTTCAAAGGCGAAGATGGTGTCCGTGAGGATCTTGAGATCCCTGCAGATCAGATGGATCAGGCAATGGAACTCCGCCAGGCTTTGATCGAGAAGGCTGCCGAGAATGATGATACTCTCATGGAGAAATTCTTCGATACGGGCGAGCTTACGGAAGATGAGATCCGCAAGGGCCTCAACTATGGTATCCAGCTAGGTGAGGTTTATCCTGTATTCTGTCTCTCTGCAAAGAAGGATATCGGCGTGAAGCGTATCATGGAGTTTACCATGCGCGCCACCCCTTCTCCTGAAGGCAAGACTCTCTTTACTGCCGTCGAGCACAAACCTGTCATATGCAATGCCGATGGTCCTGCATCCCTGTTCATATATAAGACAGCCGTCGAGCAGCACCTTGGCGAGGTGGCTTACTTCAAGGTGATGACAGGCAAGGTGACAGTGGGTATGGACCTCGAGAATGCGGCTACTGGCGAGAAAGAGCGTCTCAGCTCTCTGTATGTGGTGGCAGGCAAGAAGAAAGAGGCCGTTACAGAGCTCAATGCCGGAGAACTCGGCTGTACCGTGAAGCTTAAGGCAGCAAAGACCAATGTCACACTTTCAGCTCCGGGCTCAGACCTCGTATACAATGCCATCCGTTTCCCTCAACCTAAATACCGCTGCTATATCAAGGCTGTCGACAGCAAGGATGAGGAGAAGCTCAGCGAGGCTCTTGCGAAGATCAGCGCCGAGGATCCGACCATCGTTGTAGAGTATGCAAAAGAGCTCAAGCAGACCATTCTTCAGGGTCAGGGCGAGCAGCATATCAATATCCTCAAATGGCGTCTGAACAATGAGTTCAAGATTGAGGTGGAGATGGGTGCTCCCCGCATTTCTTACCGCGAGACCATCACCAAGATTGCCGCTGCCGACTATCGTCACAAGAAACAGTCAGGCGGTGCCGGCCAGTTCGGTGAGGTTCATCTTCTCGTTGTCCCTTACGTGGAGGGTATGGAGCCTGGCAACCGTTTCAAAGTGAATGGCAAGGAGCTCGTGCTCAATATCAAGGGCAAAGAGGAGTATACCATGGATTGGGGCGGCAAGCTCGAGTTCTACAACTGTATCGTCGGCGGTGCCATCGATGCGCGCTTCATGCCTGCCATCCTCAAGGGTATCATGGACAAGATGAACGAGGGCCCTCTCACAGGTTCATACGCACGCGACATACGCGTATATGTATATGATGGTAAGATGCACCCGGTAGACTCGAACGAGATCTCATTCGTGCTCGCAGCCCGCAACGCATTCAAAGAGGCGTTCCGCAATGCCGGCCCTAAGATCATGGAGCCTGTATATACGGTAGAGGTGCTGACGCCGTCAGAGTACATGGGCGCATGTATGAGCGACCTTCAGAACCGCCGCGCCATCATCGAAGGCATGGGCAGCGAGAAAGGCTTCGAGGTGATCAAGGCCACAGTGCCTCTCGCAGAGATGTACAAGTATTCGACCACCCTCAGCTCCCTCACCTCAGGTTCGGCAACCTTCTCGATGGAGTTCAAGCAATATCAGGCGGTTCCTGCCGAAGTCCAGGACAAACTCCTCAAGGCTTACGTCGAGTCCGAGACAGAGGAATAGAAAAGAAGAGGGGATATAAGTTGATGGCTTATATCCCCGCTTGTCGCCTTATCGCAGACGGACGGGGAATTTCAGGCGTTGAGGGTCGAGCAGGTGCTTGGGGACAACGTTCTTTACTGCGTCCACCAGTATATTTATCAGTCCCTCTCTGAGATAATCCTCGCGTACCCATAATGACACCTTGCGATGCATGTGGCTGTTGGTCAGGGGTCGTATATGTCTCATTTCTTCTTTTCGAAGCATCGGGAGCAATGTTTCAGGTATTATCGTGAAGCCATCGTTGTGATTTACGATATACATTAGTGTTGCCAGACTGCCTGATGAGTATCTGTTGGTGCGTTTGCTGTCAGTGTTTTCTGTATCCTCGATCTGCTGGCGGAATCCGAACTCATTGTGCAGTGCCCATAGGCGCTCGTCGGGTACGTCGTTAATGTCGACGGCGTCCATTTTGAACAGGGGCTCCTGTTCGGACACATAGAGGAAAAGACGCTCCGTGTACAGCGGGATTTCCAGCAGGCCTTCTTCGCTGTGTGGGAGCGAGAAGATGCCCATGTCAAGTTCGGCGTTTTTGATTTTATGGATAATATTGTCGCGGGACAGTTCATATCCGTTTATTGTGATGTTGGGCTTTTGCCCTAAACTTTTCAGGACTTTAGGTACCAGCATCGGTGCAATGGTTGGGCTGAACGCTACCTTTATGGTGCCTTCAACGATCTGGCGCTCGTTACGCGAGAGGCCCATCATCTGCTTTGCATTGAACACTGTTATGCGGGCCTGATCGACAATGCGCTGTCCTATAAGAGTCGTTTGTATGGGCTTGCTTCCCCGGTCGAAAATAATGACGTCAAGTTCCTCTTCCAGACGGTGGATCATCGTGCTGAGGGTGGATTGTGTTATCTCCAGTGCTTCCGCTGCTTTTGAGAAATTGTGGTAGTCTGCAACGGTAATAACGTATTCAAGCTGTTGAAGTGTCATGTGGCTTACAAGAATGAGGATGCAAGATAGCTAAAATTTGTTAAAGTATAATCATAAACTATTGAAATTTGTCAATATGGGGGGGGGTAATATTGTCAATTGTATATAATGTTTTGCGATTGTACCTTTGCATCCGCTTTGCGCGTAGAACGCCCTAATTTGCATAATACAGCCTTGTCAGGGCGTAATTTCAAGAATTTTTCAAAAGGTCTGGTGTGAAGCGAAAAATTGTAAAAAAGATGAAGAAAAATTACGCAGATTTTTATGAGGCTCCGCTGGTTCGGTACGCAGTCTCTCCGAGCAGGGGTTTTCTCTGCAATTCTTTTGAGGATTCTACTAGCGAAGGATTTACAGAAGCTGGAGAAGGTGAAGATTTTAAGTGGTAGTTGTTAATTGATAGAACTTTTGAGATGAAAAAATATTTGAAAGCTTTTGCGTTTTTTGCAGCTGCTGCGTTGATGGCTGTTTCTTGCTCGTCAAAGAAAGATCTCGATAATTTGAATCCAGTCCTGGACTCAGATATCGAGCAGTCGATAGATGATGCCAATCTTGTGCCGATGGAATTCTCTGCCATCTACGGGACAGGTGATGCAGATCTAAAATCTACTCTTGGCGGTCTCGATGGCGGCAAGCGTGTCGTGCTTTGGCAGAAGGGTGATCAGATCAGCGTGTTTGACGGTACAGGTAATCGCAAGTTTACAAGTCGCGGCGATGGAGAGTCAGTTTCTTTCTATGGTGAGGCGGCTGAAGCATCAGCATATTATGCCTTGTATCCATATCAGGAAGGAGCCACTATTTCAGGCACGAAGATAACAGCGTCTGTTCCCCAGTACCAGAATCTTGTCCCAAATTCGTATGGACCAGAGGCAGCGCTTGCAGTAGCTGCGGTAAAAGATGGGGATGAATTCACTTTCAAACAGGCAACGGCGCTTTTGAGAATCACAATACCTGCCGGATGTACAAATATTCATCACGTAAATATTTACTCAAATAATGGTGAGGCTATTTGCGGAACCATAGAGCTGAACTCAACTACTGGTGTTGCAACGGTTAAGTCAGGAAACAGCAATATACAGATGACTCATTGGTGGGGGGCACCGGAGTCGTACAATATACCTGCAGACTATTATGTCTCCATAATACCTGGAACCCTTGCAAACGGACTTTCTGTGAATGTTGTTTATGATGATGGTGATAATATTACCAGAACTTCTTCAAATAGTATCAAGTTTGAGAAGGGTAAGATATATAACCTTGGTTCACTGATTACGGAACCGTTTGGTGCGTCAGCACAGAAAACAGCGGTGGATCTCGGACTTCCGTCAGGGACCAAGTGGTCCAGCATGAATCTGGGCTGCAACCACGCTTCTGAGTTCAAGGGATATTTCCAGTTCCTTGTACCTGTTGAGGTTAGCACGTATAATGCATATACAATTAAAAGTATTTATCCGGATGATATATGGCATATACAAGTTTATTATCGTGTATCAGATGTCACGAATAACTATAACTATAATGGAGATGGTAAAGGGGCGCGTCTCGATATTAATAAAGGCTCTGGCGGTGCTGCAACATGGTATACCCAAGCGAAAGTAAATCAATATAACTCTGGCGGTAACGATAAAGAGTATATTCATAGTGTCCCAGCGAATTCCGCATATGATCCGGCGTTCTCGGAGTACGGCTCTGGTTGGGGCCCGTCGTGGCGATCGGCATCAGAGGATGATTGGAAAGAACTAGTGGCAAATTGCCAGAAGATATGGGTAAGCTATAACGGGAATCCTGGTTGGCTGTTCATCGGAGCCAATAAAAATGAAATTTTCATACCTGCTGCAGGATGCAAGGATGCCAATAGCTCCGAAGACTTCTCTAATAAGGGATATTATTGGACATCTACCATAGATTTCCCTGCTTCAACTCCTACCATCGGTACAGATTACTGGAAAGGAAAGTTCCCTAATATCAGAGACTGGTCAGAGACAAAATATCTTTACCAGTGCTGTGTGGACTTCGACAGTTCTTCTATTCGTATTCATAATGACAAGAACTACAAGAGCCGCGGATGTGGTCTTACCATCAGACCGGTTCAGAAATAGTGTCTGGTCTTTAATGATTTGATATTCCCGGAGGGTCAACCTGTTGAGTTGCACCTTCCGGAATTTTGTTATATCTTTGACTCAAAGTCGAATGCGTATTCGGGTATAAATCAGTCGCAACATGAACTCTACTGCTGTCCGTATATTATGCATCGGTGCCGCCATCATAGCGACAGCATGCTCCAAGAATATCGATACTGTTGACTCCGGGTCTGAAACGCTGTCTGCAGAAGGTCTTGTAGATATGACGTTCTCGGTTCAGGCGGATGATCTGTCTAAAACTGCCCTGTCTGCAGGGAACAAAGTGTTTTGGCTTCCTGGTGACAACATATCTGTTTTTGATTCGGCAGGCAGAAATAATAAGTTTATCTCGAGCGTGACATCGCCTTCCGCAAGTTCAGGTTTTCAAGGTAAAATTTCTGCGGGCTCCACTAAGTGTCATAGCCTTTTCCCATATAATCCGGAAGCTTCGTTTGATGCTGCGACCGAAACCTTTACTACAACTGTGCCTTCTGTGCAGACAGTGACTTATGGAAGTTTCTGCTCAGATGCAAATGTTACGGTCGGCAGTTTTGATATAGGATCTTCAAAAGCCAAACGAATGTATAATGCTTTGTCTGTTATAAAGTTCATTGTTAATGATAACGATATTAAGGAGATTCGTATAGCAGGATTTGATGGCGAGAAGATTGCAGGTGCTGTCGGGATAGAGTACAATGGTGGTTTCCCTATCTGTACTCCTGCGGAGAGTGCCGAAGCACAGATTGCAATTAAGCCTCACGATGGCGTGTTCGTTCCAGGGAAGCCGTATTACGCAACTCTTATACCAACTGTTTTTAAACGTGGCTACTATGTAACCATGATTGATACGTCAGAAAGAGTTTATAAAGTAGTCTGCCCGTCTGAGGTTGAGTTTAATTTATGTGAGATACGAAACGCGGGAGCTTTGTCGAAGGCTGCGGCGATTGAAGATAATCCACCGCGTCCGACAGGCAAGCCCATAGTGTGCTGGGTGGATGCGGCTGCAAACTTTAATGACTACGGCAATGATACCAAGGCAATATGGCAGGCGGCTCGTAAGATCAGGCAGACGGGCTTTACCCATGTCGTTGTGGACGTCAGACCGACAACGGGAGATGTATTGTACAATTCTTCAGTTGCTCCACATCTCAACAGGATAGATGCATGGATCCCCGGAGAGTATGTCTGGCTGTACAGGAGCAGGGATTTTGATTACCTTCAGACGTGGATTGATGCCGGTCATGCCATGGGATTGAATGTCTATGCCTCCATGAATACATTCACCGGTGCGTATCTCTGTCCTTATGGTCTGGGTAGTCAGGGATTCTTATTGTCAGACTCAGGCAAGAAGTCCTGGGGAACTGTGATCAACACGTCAAATGGTCTCGTGAATACTGCAGACCAGTTGGATGATACGAAGTACTATGGAACCAAATTTCTTAACCCTGCGAATGATGAGGTTCGGACGTATCTTCTCAATATAATTAATGAAATAGCGTCATATGATATTGACGGATTGATTCTGGATCGGTGCCGTTACAGTGATGAGGAACTGAAGTCTGATTTCTCGAATGTCACCAGACAGAAGTTCTCTTCATTCGGCGGAACGACCACTCAATGGCCTGGCAGTGTATTTGCGGCGGGGTCTGAGGAGCTGTCGACATCAACAACAAGAACTCCGACAATTACGAATCAGAAGAAGTTCATCACGTTTAGAGCCAAGATGATTCATGACTTTATTGAGTCTGCGTCGAATATGGTGCATGCGACAAATCCGGACTGCAAGTTCGGTGTATATGTGGGCGCGTGGTATTCCGATTTCTACAAGGAGGGTGTTAATTATGCCAGTCCGAATTATGATCCGTCGGGAGATGGCAGTTTTGGAAAGTGGGCGAATTCTGATTACAAGAACTATGGCTATGCTGATCATTGCGATGTTATTTTTATAGGTTGTTATGCTCCATCGGATCAGATATACGGTTCTACAGATTGGACGATGGAGGGCTTTGTAAAGCTGGATAAGCCTAGAATAACGCGGAACCTAGGAGCTAATGCCCCTCTTGTTATCGGCGGACCGGATATAGGAAATACCACGGGGTCCATCGATGGAGATAAAGGTGCCTTGCTTTATGATACGATGGACGCCATCATCAACAAAGGCGGTGCGGATGGTTATTTCGTGTTCGACCTTATCCACATCAAGAAATTTGATTATTGGGATTCTTATGCGGATGCAATAAATCGTATCCGAAATTAGTATTGCTTAACCTGCGGTTCACGTCTCTTCCTCATCCCAAAAGGTTTTTTTTCGATAGCGCTTTTTGTTGTTATGCTTTCGTGGAGGAAAAATGGAATGTATTACAATGCCTTGATATAGGCGCGGCGGCGCTTGACGCATTCGGTGTCAAAATACTGCCACAGGGCCTGGCAGGCAAGGTTGTCTTCGAGAATTGCATTGGTCTCGGCCCATTTGGCTCCCTTGTCGATGAAAATCTGGCAGAGTTCTTCGAAGATCAGCGCGTTGACGCCGCGGTTGCGATAGTCTGGGCGTACACCCACCAGCAGCAACTCTATGCCTTCGTCATGCTTGAAGAAGAGGCTCTTGGCCAGGTGCCACCATCCGAATGGAAGCATCTTGCCGCGCGACTTGATAAGTGCGCTGGCGAGTGACGGCATGGAGATGCCGAATGCCACAATCTCGTTCTTCTCGTTCTCAATCATTGTAAGATAATCCAGGTCGAGAATTGTAAGATAGAATCCTATGTATTTATCTGCCAGATCGTCGGGCAGGACAGTGTAGTTGTACAGGTCTTTATAGCACTCGCATATCAGGTGGAACAGTTTGCGTCCGTAGTTCTCTTTGCGTATGATGCGGCGTGTGAGCTTGCGCACGTGAAGATTCTCCCTCTTGCGGACTATTTCTGCCACGCGCACGTATTTCTCCGGCACCTTTTCAGGTACGGTCACCTTGTACTCCTGCCAATCGGCGTCCTTTTCGAAGCCCAGCGAGTCCATGTGATCGGCATAATACGGAAAATTGTATAGGGTGGCCATGGTGCTGAGCCTGTCGTAGCCTGCTATGAGCATGCCTTCGGGGTCGAGATCTGTGAATCCCAGAGGACCTACTATCTTGTCCATGCCCCTTTCACGGCCGAAATCTTCGACTTTCGCTATCAGTGCTGCGCTCACTTCCTTGTCGTCCACAAAGTCCAGCCAGCCGAACCTTACTTCCTGATGGTTCCACTGCTCGTTTGCCTTGCGATTGACAATGGCTGCCACGCGTCCCACGGACTCTTTGCCGCGATACGCGATATACAGCGCAGCATCACAGAACTCGTATGCCGGGTTGCGCCTCGGCGACAGCGTGTCTATCTGGTCGAAATTCAGCTGCGGCACGTAGTAGGGGTTGTCTTTGTATAATTTCTCTGGAAAGTCGATGAACTCCTGGAGCTCTTTATCAGTCTTGACCTCTTTGATTGTAATTGGGGCCATGGTTTGGATAGGTTTTAGGTTAGTCTAAAGGTTTCAAGGATGTGCAATATAGATAAAAAATACTTAAGCACCATAAAATGACCGGATTGTTCACAAAAAAGGCCTGAACTTTATCAGAAGTCCAGGCCTTTATATTTTAAATTTGGTTATTAGAGTTTCGAAATCTCTTCCTCAGAGAGGCCGGAATATCTGGCAATCACATCCAACGACATTCCGTCTGCCTTCATCGCACGCGCCATCTCGGC
>JAZRXU010000021.1:0-7126 GCA_045600345.1 Candidatus Cryptobacteroides sp.
ATTTTGAACGCCGTTTCGGCAACGGAGCCCCATCTGACAAGCCTTTTCTGATGGTGGAGCTGGGCGTGGAGTCTACATTGGACAGTACCTTGCAACGTATCAATCGCGGTCACAGCTGGCAGTGCAGCGTATATGCCATCAATGCTCTCGCCAGTCGTGGCATACCTGTAGGCGTTCATTTGATAATCGGCCTCCCTGGCGAGACAGCAGAGGATTTCCGCCGTCATATGGTAGAGATATCCAGGCTTCCTGTGACTTCTGTCAAGCTGCATCAGCTGCAAGTTATAAGAGGTACCGCGCTGGCAGGGGAGTATATGCGCGATCCGTCTTCAGTGCCGCTCATGAGCGCAGAGCAGTATGCGAAGGTGCTTGAGGATATTCTGCCGCTTCTTCGCGATGATGTGGTGGTGGACCGTCTTGTGAGCGAAAGTCCGTCGGATATGCTGCTGGCTCCGTGCTGGGGTCTCAAGCCTTCGCAATTCGCTGCGCTTCTGCACAATATGGCGCTGAACCTGTGATGATTTCGTGAATTCCCAAATTTATCGTAACTTTGCAGTCCTTCCGCACGCATGTGCGTATGCGGGAGTTTTAAGTTATGTGGCAGAGAATTCAGACCCTTTATCTGGCGGTTGCGACGCTTCTTACGGCGGCGCTGTTCTGGTGTTCACTTTCGAACGTGATTGAGCCGGATGGCACGGTGACGATGATAAAGTATACAGACAAGCCTATCTTTACGGTTTGGCTTACCATTCTGACTGTTCTGCAGGTTCTGGCGCTTGGCGGCTATAAATGGAGGATGAAGCAGATAAGAGTGGTGATATTCACCGCCATTGTGCAGCTCGGCTTCCTTGGATGGCTTGTTTTCTATTTTTTCCAGACAAGAGGCATGGAGGTGCTTTCGTGGACTGCACTTCTCCCTATGGTTGCTGCCGTCATGGATTTCCTTGCTGCCAAGAACATACTACTGGACGAGGCTATAGTGTATAGCGCCAATCGTCTGAGAAGTCCTAGAAAAAAGAAAAAGTAAACTATGAGGGTTGTTGTGACAGGTATGGGCGTCGTGTCGCCCGTCGGCAATGATGTCAAGACATATTGGAATAATCTAAAGAAAGGTGTTTGCGGTATCGAGAAGATAGCGCTGGAGAATGTGGATCAGTTCCCGGCTAAGGTATGGGGTCTGGTCAAGGACTTCGATCCGGCTCAGTATGGCATTGATGCCGCTTTTGTACGCAAGCAGGATAAATTCAGCGTATATGCCGTAGCTGCTGCCAATCAGGCGGTATGGCAGTCAGGCATAGTGTCAGGGGAGAATGTGACTCCCGGACGTTTCGGCGTATATTTCGGCAGCGGAATCGGAGGGTTCGAGAGTATGGTTGGTGAAATATCAAAATTTGCTGTTGAAGGCCCTAGATGGGTGTCGCCACAGTTCGTGCCTCAGATGATCCCAAATATGGCAGCCGGCCTTATCGCAATCCGTCATAATGCCCAGGGCCCATGTTTCAGCCTTGCCACAGCATGCGCGACATCTACCAATACGATAGGCGAGGCATATCGCGCCATCAAGCACGGCTATGCCGATGTCATTCTAACAGGCGGTTCCGAGGCTGTGTGCATACCTATGGGTAATGCGGCATTCGGCAATATGCGTGCTCTCAGCAAATCTGAGGATCCGAAGCGTGCGTCGTTGCCGTTCAATGCCGAGCGTGGAGGCTTTGTGCTCGGCGAAGGTGCTGGCGCTCTCGTACTCGAGTCATATGATCATGCTGTGAAGCGCGGTGCGACTATTCTCGCAGAGATTTGCGGCTATGCGTGCACTTGTGACGCGTCTCACCCCACAGCTCCTCGCGCTGATGGCTCCACTCAGGCCGCGGCGATCAAGGGTGCCGCTCGCGAGGCCAGGTTCTGCGGCCGCCGCGATGTGCTTTATGTGAACGCTCACGGTACCGGTACTCCGCTCAATGACAAGTGCGAGACACTGGCACTCAAACTGGCTCTCGGACGCAATGCTGCCAACGCCCATATCAGCAGTACCAAAGGAATGACGGGGCATCTTCTGGGCGCGGCTGGTGCTATCGAGGCTGTGGCCTCGGTGATGGCTCTTCGTGAGGGCGTTGTTCCTCCGACCATTGGATTGGACAAGCAGGATCCGGCGTGCGATCTGGACTATACCCCAAACAAGGCAGTGAAAGCTCCTCTTACCATCGCTCTGAGCGATTCTCTCGGCTTCGGCGGCCATAATGCCTGCATCGCTTTCCGTAAATTGTAGCTTGTAATAAGCCGTTTATAGCTTTGCGATGATGGATAGCAGGCTGCGGAGAGCGGTAAAAGGAAGTTCGAGAGCGTAGAGCATCCAGCCGGAAGAATCACACGACAGACCGGTGGCAGATAGGATAATGGCAAGTATGCCGCATATCATGACTATTGTCATCAGCGGCGCTGCGAACAGGTTCGTAATCAGAAAGTACTTTGGGAATGTAGCGAAGTGGTAAAGGGTAAGCGGTGCAGTGAATGCCTGTGCGCATATGCTGAGCGATGCTCCCTGCCATATTTTTGCTCCGATGGAATTCCCTTCATACCATGTCTTCATGGCCGGCCACAGAAATACTATGCCTATCATGGCAGAATAACTGAGCTGAAATCCCAGCTCTGTGATACTTTGCGGCCGGAATATAAGGTGCAGCGTCAGGGCCGAGCAGAATACATCCCTGGGATCCTGCGGACGTTCAAGAATGATGGCAATCTCTCTGACCATGATAAAGAGCCAGGCGCGGACAAGCGACGGACCTGCTCCACACATCAGAGCATAGTATCCTGTAATGAGAATGATGGCGCCGCTTCGTATCTTTCTTGCAAAGATGGAATTGCCGAGAAAGAAGAGAGCCTTGCTTACCATGATGTAGATGATGCCCAGATGCATTCCGCTCAGAGCCAGTAGATGTGATGCCCCGGCTGCACGAAAGTATGCTGTGGTGGCCCTGTTCAGTCCGCTGCGGTCGCCTAGTATCAGGGCTTTCAGAAGACCGTTGTTTTCTCTGTCTGTGAATGGGACCGCATCGATGATCTCATTGATGGACTGTCCTGCCTTCTGCCATGATGAAGAGTTTACAGTGAAAGATATGTCTTCTGCCCAGCTCAGCAGATGTCTTGTCGCAAAGCATGACGCTCCCAGGATAAAAAATGCTCCGCACCAGAATATATGCGAACGAACTGTGACTCTGTCGCCAGGTATCAGCGCTGCGTATGTATAACAGGCGCATGCTGCTATGAATAGGGATGACGCTGTAATGTGTTGACTGATAGGTGTGTTTACGTGTGCGAAGAGCAGCGATGCTGCCATAGTGCCGACTACCAGTGGCAAGGATACCGTGTAAATGTCTCTCGCACCTTTCATTCCCCTCAAAATTATTTTTCCAAATATATCAATATTTGATTATATTTGTGTGTTTTACGAATAAATTTTCAAATCATGATAGTACTTGTAGTAAACTGTGGCAGTTCTTCGTTGAAGTATCAGCTTATGGATATGAAGGACGAGAAAGTATACGACCTTCTTGCCAAAGGTCTTGTTGAGCGTATCGGCATGGATGAGGGCCATCTTCGTCATACTCCGACAGGAGGCGAATCATTCGACCTTGTATGCCCGATCCCTGATCATACAGCAGGTATCAAGCTTGTTCTCGAAGCTCTGGTAGACGCAGAGCATGGCGTACTCAAGAGCCTTGAGGATATCGAGGCAGTGGGCCACCGTGTGCTCCATGGCGGAGACAAACTCTACCGCAGCACACTTATCACCCCTGAAGTTGTAGAGCAGATCACCATCTGCTGTGATCTGGGTCCTCTTCACAATCCAGCCAACCTTATGGGTATCGAGGCTGTATCAAAGAATCTTCCTACAGTACCTCAGGTTGCAGTGTTCGATACTGCATTCCATCAGACTATGCCTGATTACAACTATATCTATGGCATCCCGTATGAATATTATGAGAAATATCGTGTGCGTCGTTACGGCTTCCACGGTACCTCTCACAAATATGTCAGCCAGAGAGGTGCAGAGTTCGCCGGTGTGGATCTCAATCACAGCAAGATCATTACATGTCACCTCGGTAACGGCAGCTCCATCGCTGCGGTTCAGGATGGCAAGTGCGTTATGACCAGCATGGGTCTTACTCCTCTCGAGGGCCTTCTCATGGGTACACGCTGCGGTACCATCGATCCTATGGTGATGTGTTATCTTATGGATAAGGAAGGCCTTACCAGCCAGGAAATGAACAATATCATGAACAAGAAGTCAGGTCTTCTCGGCATCAGCGGCGTGAGCAGCGACTGCCGTGATTGCGGCGAAGCTGCAAACGCAGGTAATCCTCGTGCGAAGCTTGCGCTCAAGAAGCTCTCTCACGATATCATCCAGACAGTCGGTGCATATGTTGCCGAGATGAATGGCGTAGACCTTATCATCTTCACAGGCGGTATCGGTGAGAATAATGGACGGATGCGCCGTCGCGTCTGCGAGAACCTCGGTTACCTCGGCGTCAAGTTTGACGTGGAGGCAAACGACTGCCGCGGCGTGGAGAGAATGATCTCAACTCCGGACTCCAAGGTCAAGGTGGCTATCATTCCAACAAATGAGGAACTCATGATCGCCCGTGATACTATGAATATTGTAAATGCACTTAACGACTAAACCATATTATGGCACTTATTGATCAGATTATTGAGCGCGCCAAATCAAACAGGCAGCGCATCGTGCTCCCGGAATCTCTCGAGGAGCGTACAATCACCGCAGCGGATAGATGTATCGCTGACGATCTCGCAGAGATCATTCTTATCGGTAACAGGGAAGAGATCCTTGCATATGCAGCTAAACTTGGTCTTGAGAATATCGGGAAAGCTACAATCATCGACCCTGCCACAAGTGAGAAGACTCCGGAATATACCGAGCTTCTCTATAATCTCCGCAAAGCCAAAGGCATGACCGAGGAGCAGGCTGCCAAACTCGTGCAGAATCCGCTTTATTTCGGTTGTCTCATCATCAAGAGCGGGGATGCTGACGGTCAGATCAGTGGTGCTCTCTCCACTACGGGCGACACTCTCCGTCCTGCACTCCAGATTATCAAATGTGCTCCCGGCATATCTTGCGTGAGTGGTGCAATGCTTCTTATTACAAAGGCAGAGCAGTATGGTGAGGAAGGCGTTCTTGTTGTAGGCGACGTTGCCGTGACCCCGATGCCTGATGCCAACCAGCTGGCGCAGATTGCTGTCTGCACGGCTCAGACTGCAAAGAGTGTTGCAGGTTTTGCTGACCCTAAGGTTGCAATGCTTTCATTCTCGACAAAGGGTTCTGCAAAACATGAGGTTGTGGACAAGGTAGTTGAGGCTACACGTCTTGCAAAAGAGCTTGCTCCTGAGCCCAAGATCGATGGCGAGCTCCAGGCAGATGCCGCTCTCGTTCCTTCAGTAGGCAAGAGCAAGGCTCCGGGCAGCGACATCGCAGGCCAGGCAAATGTCCTCGTGTTCCCTAACCTTGAGGTGGGTAACATAGGCTACAAGCTCGTTCAGCGTCTTGGCGGTGCGGATGCTATCGGTCCTATCCTCCAGGGTATTGCGCGTCCTGTAAACGATCTTAGCCGCGGCTGTTCTGTAGATGATATCTACAAGATGGTCGCAATCACCGCCTGTCAGGCTATGGATGCTAAATAGCCCAGCTATTTAGCATCTATAAATTAATTCCATAAAGATATTTTTAGAATCCATAAGGCCTGCTGTCCGACGGGCTAAAGCCCTTCTGCTCGGGTCGCAAGCATAAAAATGCTTGCTGTAAACACCCTCTCGACCCCGCTGCGGTAAAGGGGGAGGGGCCCGACGGAGACAAGTTAGCACGAAGTGATGACGAAGGAAACGTTGGGAAGGGTTGAGCCACGACAGTGGCAAATCCTTGAGAAGATATGTATGGGTTCTATGTTGTAAAAATTATGGCATCGTATCTACAGGTAGAGAATCTGAGTAAAAGTTACGGACCCAAGATACTTTTTGACAGCATAGGGTTCAATATCAATGAGGGCGACAAAATCGCTCTCATTGCGCCTAATGGTACTGGTAAGACGTCGCTCATGCGGATTCTCGCGGGGGAGGATAAGAGCGATTCAGGCGGCAAGATAATGTTCTTGAAGCAGATACGCATCGCGTTCTTGACTCAGGAATATGACTATGACCCCTCCAAAACAGTCTTTCAGCAAGCTATCGATCATGCGAAGCCATTGACTTCGACCTTTACTGCCGAAGAGATGGCGGATTTTCGTCAGAGGGTTCGCGAACAGCTCAGCAATTTCCGGCTCCGTGATTTCGACAATGTGAGGATGGATGCGCTCAGCGGCGGGGAAGTGAAGCGCGTGGCATTGGCAGAAATGCTAGCCACAGAGGCTGACTTCTTCATTATGGACGAGCCTACCAACCACCTGGATATAGATGCCATCGAATATCTGGAAAGCTATCTGAGGCGCAGCCGTTGCACTCTTCTGATGGTGACGCACGACAGGTATTTTCTCGATCGTGTCTGCAATACAGTGTGGGAGATAGACCATGGGGCTTTGTATGAATATAAGGGCAACTACCAGAATTTTCTGGAAAAACGTGATGAACGTATCGCCAACTACAATGCCCAGACCGACAAGGTGCGCAATCTGCTGCGCCGTGAGCTCGAGTGGATACATGCTACTCCTTGTGCACGCACAGGAAAGGCACAATATCGTATCGATGCATTTTATGAACTTAAGGATAGGGCGGAACAGGTATATCGTACACGTCAGGTAAGCCTTGACAATGTGCAGGGCTCATCCCGGCTGGGCACCAAGATTATCGATTGCAAGGACCTTTGTGTTTATGATGGCAGTGCCTGTTATCTGGACCATTTCAATTATAAGTTCCAGCGTTATGACAAGGTAGGGATTGTGGGACGTAACGGCGTGGGTAAGAGTACCTTCATCAACCTGCTTACAGGAAATCTAGGCTCATGGGCACGGGTAGAGGGCGAGTTGGAACGCGGCACATCGCTTAATATCGCATATTATCGTCAGCAGGGGATGGAATTCAATCCTGGCGATACTGTGATGGATATCGTGGACGATATACG
>JAZRXU010000022.1:0-25247 GCA_045600345.1 Candidatus Cryptobacteroides sp.
TATACTCCTCCAATTCATAGAACCTAACTTAAAAAGATTTTGATTATGCCATTGACAAGTGTTATCAATCCAACCAGAACTACAAGAGCACCCGTACCTCTATTGATCCACAGGATAGTCCTCATGTTGAACTGCTTGCGGGATATGTTCAGGAGGAAAGTAACCAGCAGCCAATATAACGCACTTCCGGCTGCGATGCCTATGATGACAGGGAAACACGTCCAGTCAGAATCAGGTTTCTCAGCAATGCCGAAAAATGCCATCAGGGCAAACATCACCGCGATTGCACCTGGATTGGAAAATCCCATTGCGCATGCAGTAAGAAAGTCCTTTGTACTGATACTGGCATTTGCTGTCATCCTCTCGCTCACGGCTTCGCCTTTTGTCTTACGGAAGGGATCGGACAGCATCATCGAAACGCCCAAAGCTATAACTATCAACCCTCCGCCTATCATGATAGGAATGGAGTTGCCTTCAATGAAACTTTGTACATACGCAAGAGCAAAGATGGCCACTATCGCAAAAACCGTATCGACTACAGTTGCTCCCATGCTGGTGACAAACCCGGGCTTGAAGCCCTTGCTAAGCGTTTTCTGTATCACCAAGATGGCAATAGGACCTATAGGCACTGACGCTGCCAGTCCCACAATCAAAGCCTTTATGAAGTCCAATAACATCTGTCCGTAATATATAAGCCTACAAAGTTACGAAATAAATTTCATATCTTTGAAGCATGAAAGGACATACCGCATCATTTATTCTTCTTTCGTTGGCAAGTGCCATCCTGCTCAGCATGGGTTACATCATTCCACATGCAGGAGGATTCATGCTGTGCGCTTTCGTTCCACTCCTATGGATGGATTACATTGCAGACAAAGAAGGCATCCGCCGGTTCTGGCCTTGGCACTATCTTACATTCGTACTGTGGAATGCATTTACAACCTTCTGGGTATGCAACGCCACAGTAGGCGGCGGCATTTTCGCTGTGCTGGCAAACGCCGCACAGATGAGCGTGGTATGGGCACTTTTCAGGGGATTCAAGAGAAAATACAAGGGAGCCCTTCCATACATATTCCTCGCAGCAGCATGGATAGCATGGGAACGATTCTACTTCGATGCCGAGATCTCATGGCCGTGGCTGGTGCTTGGCAATGCATTCGGGCGCAGCACTACAATAATCCAATGGTACGAAATCACAGGCCTCCTGGGAGGTTCACTATGGGTATGGGCATGCAACCTTGCGATCTTCGGGCTCACCGTTGCGCTGAATGAAGGGAAATGGACATCTTTCAACAATAAGGCCAAAGCGGCCGCCATTGCTGCGACAGCCATTCTGTTCACCGTTCCACCGGCAGCATCACTCATACGCTATGCCACCTTCGAGGAAGACTCCTCAGAGGGTATCATCCCCGCATGCGTGCTGCAGCCCAACTTGGACCCTTACGAGAAGTTCACCTTCTATGCACAAGATGAGCAGAACGATATCCTTATCGAACAGATGTGCAAAAATATGCCTGCAGACAGCAGTGCCGCCCTGCTTTTCATAGCCCCGGAGACCTTCACATCCGACGTGACATACAACGATATCAGCACAAGTCCGACATACAAGCTGATCAAATCGGAAATCAAAGGATATCCGAATATCAATGTACTGTTCGGGGCCACGGCATACGAGTTCTTCTATCAGGACAAGGCGCCGTCATATACAGCAAGACGCTATGGGCGCAACGGGTGGTATGAGGATTACAACCTGGCCATAATGGCAGACGATACAGACAGGATCGAGTCATACAAGAAGAGCCGCCTGGTGGTCGGCGTAGAACAGATGCCTTATCCGAGGGCCACACGCCACTTGGAAAAGCTGACAGGCGAAGGCATGATCGGACACTGCATTGGACAGGCGGATGCAGGACTGCTGCATTTCGTGCAGAACGAAGCCTCTGTCTCCGGAACGTCAGCCAAGAGCAGTACAGCCATAGGATGTGCCATATGCTACGAGTCTATCTACCCAGAGTATTTCGCAAGATTCGTACAGAAGGGAGCCAAAGCCATGACAGTCATTACGAACGATGCATGGTGGGGCGACACTCCAGGCTATGTACAGCATTTAAGCTACAGCAGACTTCGCGCCATAGAGACGCGACGCGACATAGCACGCTGTGCCAATACAGGACTGTCAGCCTTTATCAACCAGAGAGGTGACATTGTAAGCGAATCGTCTTGGTGGAAGCGCCAGACCCTTTGCGGATCCATACATTGCAACAGGGAGATTACCACCTTCGTCAAGTACGGGGACATCGCCGGACGGCTCTGCACCTTCGTTTTCCTCCTTCTTTTCTTCGCCTTCCTCGTCAAACTTGTCACCGAGCGCTTCCATAGCCTTTAACTCGGCAGCACTGACCTTCTCCAGACTGTCCAGAGCGACAGAATGGCTGTAATTCATCTTCTCACGTATCTTTTGGAACAAGCTCTGGTTCTCAGACTCCTGCAGCGCCTTGTCCACGCCCTGTTCGAAAATCCGCAGAATAGAACTACGCAGATTCAAACGGGTAGTGTCTATGACATGGGTAAATGAAGGAACATCCTTAGGATGACGGTAGACTGCCCGTCCAAGATGGAAATTTATATTGTCAAAGTCCGGGCCGTCAATATTTGCTCCCAGCTTGATACCCCAAGGGGAACGTGCCACCGACACATGATAATTGAACGACTCGTCCAGACGCTGGATACCGGCCATGGCGATAGCCCACTTGTCCACTTTCATGACAAACGGAAAGATCTCCATCTTGTTGTTGCTGATCAGTCCCTCGACTGCCATAGAGTCGACAGTCACACGCTTCGGATTGCGAACCCACAGCAGACGCGCAAGACGCGTGATATCCTTATTATCGGTAAAATGCAGATCTCTGCCGGTTATCCTGACAATACCCCTGAGAGACTTTGTCTGTATATTCATGCACGTATCAAGCCGTGCCGTAGCCGCCATGTTGCAGTTCAGGCGGCCGTCGAAGGTCTTGAGTATCGGCATCAGGGTGTCAAGCTGAGGCATCAGACCTATGACATCTGCCGCAGCAATATCCTTGAATGTAACGTCAAATCCTGTTACAAGCGTATTCTTGGTCTTGGTAGAGTAGAATGCATCTGCATATATATCGCCCATAGTCGTAATGGCACGCACATCCTTCAGAAGCATACAGCGTTCCTTGACCGTCAGATCCGCGCTGAGCGACTTCATGTCCAGGTTCGAGTATGACACACCCTTGCCCCTCAGACGGACCTCAGCATTGACATTGGCAGGAATTATCAGCACGGAAGAAGTATCCGCCTCCACTTCCTCAGCCATAGATTCTGTCATCGCCTCGATCTGCGCATCGCTGAGATCGCCCATAGACTTGGAGTCCAGCTTTTCCATGTTCCTGGATCCAAGCGCATATGCTGCCAGCAGCTCTGTCACAGACAGGGTATCGGTATTGAGTCCGAGATCCAGGCGTATTGTCCCTTTATTCAGAACAGCACGACGCAGATTGCTTACCTTGCCGTTGGCAGCGAAATCAGATGCTCCCGCCACTACGCGCAGCGTGTCCAGCACTATCCTGTCATTATCGAATGAACCATGAAAATCGGTGATGCGTGTACGCAGAGGGAAGGCCGGTGTAGCCATACGTGCAGATCTGAGCGACAAGGTTCCACTCAGATTCCACTTTTCATAATATTTGCGCAGCGACTCCCCGAGATCTATATGTATATCCGCCTTGCGGAAGTCCTCTTCGCGCATCCATTCAGGAAGCTTTCTGTCACGCGCATTAGCCTGAAGGTAACGGCGCACAGAATCACGCGACCACTCCGGATGAAGTCGGGCCACAGAATCGAGATATGTACGCACACGTTTCTTGCGCTTTTCCACAGCCATCACTGCATTCGCATCGAAATCAAGGTCGGAGAGCATGAACCTATGCACTCCGTCCGCAGCCCGAAGACGCTTGTTGTGACTGCTTATATTAATAGAAGGTATCTTGTCATTGCGCGAACTTGGTCGCATGCTGATACGGTTCTCAGAGCCCGACAGATGCACCCGCAACGAGTCCTCATCCTTGACGGAGACGTCTCCAAGCGTGAGCTTTACAAACAGCGGATTATACTTGACAGTATCCGAAAGCACAACCTGGGTGGTGGACCCCTGAGCGAAAGCCGTCACCTGCCTGGCCCTCACATATCCGACGCCGGCATAGTCTACGCTGAGCGAATCCACGGTTACACTGGCTCCAAGACTCTTTTTTGCATCCTTGGCCACATTTTTTGCAAAGCGGTTGTCCATAAGACCCGTACGTATCTGCAGACTGTCAACAAACACGTTGAGAGAGTCATCGAACGATGACAGACGTACTTTCTCCGCATCTATCCTGGCACGCAGGTCAGCCTTGGAGAAATTATACATATCGAGCTGGCTCAGTCTGAACTTACCCTTGGCCGTACCATGGATGTTTCCTCCCGTATACAGGTCGAAGTTCTCCGCAAGGAATGCCCCGAGAGAATCCAGTGCCACCTCCAGACGGGCATCCACACCGATAAGGGCATCATCTCCAAGAAGGTCATTCACACTGCCGTTGATATCGAAATCCAGTCCGGGAGCCATGACGCAGAACTCTTCAAGATCCACATCCACGACACCTCCCTGAGGTGCGGATGCGCCCACGGCAAGCTCGAAAGTCGGACAAAGCGAATAATCACTGTGACTGACATTGCATCTTGGAATATCCAGATGGGCCGTGAAAGCAGGCAACTCGCCGGTTGCAGGATCATAATAACCGTCCACATCAGCCCTTGCACTGAATTTTGCGTCCATCTCGACCTTCTTCAACTCCGGCACAAGTTTCTCGGCATATTTGTCTATCAGGGTCTGGAGCTCAAGATCCGGGATACGGGCATTTCCCCTCAGGCCTATCTGATCGCCCAGGGTGACATCCATGTCGGCCTGCAGACAGAGCTCGGCCACATCGAGGTCTGCATCTTTGACCAAGACAACCATATTGCTGAGGCTGTCGCTCTGTATATAAGCCTTGCCGTTAAGCTCCACAGGCAGTTCCACATGGCCAAGCCCTTCATATTCGGTAGTCACCAGGGTAGATGCCTTGACATAGTGCAATACCGGATTGATGGCGGCAGAGAACTCCAGAGCCATGGCTATGGTATCTTTTTCCATGGTGACGGTATCGCGCGGATATACCAGCATGATGCTGTCCGCATACGCCGTCATCCGGGGAAAATGAGCGAACATGGAAACCGACACCCCCCTGACTATCACATGACCGTCAGTCAGCTCGGGGACATATTTATCCACAAGTCTCTGACACACACGGGGAGACAGTATGACCTGAAGGGCCACAAATACTACAAGAATCAGAGCAAGCAGCCCTCCTACTATCCAGAGAGGCAGTTTCCAGTACAGCTTTTTCACTACAGGCCGAATTGTTTGAAGAAGTCGTTACCTTTGTCGTCAACAAGAATGAATGCAGGGAAATTCTCCACATTCACTTTCCACACAGCCTCCATGCCGAAGTCCGGGAATTCCACACATTCGATGCTCTTGAGACTTTCCTCTGCGAGGATGGCAGCAGGACCTCCGATAGTGCCGAGGTAGAATCCGCCCCACTTCTGACACGCATCTGTAACTGCTTTTGCGCGGTTACCCTTGCCTATCATCACCATAGAGCCACCGTTGCTCTGGAACTCGTCCACATATACGTCCATACGGCCAGAGGTAGTAGGACCCATAGATCCGCAGGCATATCCTTCCGGAGTCTTTGCCGGACCTGCATACATTACAGGATGGTTCTTCATATACTCAGGCATGCCCTCGCCTTTCTCGAGTTTCACCTTGACTGCAGCATGAGCCATATCGCGAGCCACGATAATGACGCCATTGAGGCTGAGACGCGTTCCTACAGGATATTTGGTAAGCTCCGCACGTATCTCATCCATAGGACGGCTCAGGTCGATAACCACAGCACCCTTCTCGCTTGGATTGCGAAGCTCCTCTGGTATGAGCTCATATGGCTTGTCGTCCATCTTCTCGATCCATACGCCATTCTCGTCTATCTTGGCTTTGATATTGCGGTCTGCAGAGCAGCTTACGCCGAGTCCGATAGGGCAAGAGGCGCCATGACGGCTCAAGCGTACAACGCGTATGTCGTGTGCGAAATGGGTGCCGCCGAACTGTGCACCAAGGCCCAGCTCCTCGCATTTCTTGGCAAGAACAGCCTCGAGCTCGAGGTCGCGGAATGCACGGCCGCTCTCGTCGCCGCTTGTAGGAAGGCTGTCATAGAATTTGGTGGAAGCCAGCTTCACAGTAAGAAGGTTCTTCTCTGCAGAAGTACCGCCTACTACCACTGCGATATGATATGGAGGGCAGGCTGCCGTACCAAGGTGCTGGATCTTGTCCATGAGGAAAGGAACGAGCACATCCGGACGAAGAACCGCCTTAGTCTCCTGATACAGATAAGTCTTGTTGGCAGATCCGCCGCCTTTCACAACGCAAAGGAACTTGAACTCATCGCCCTCACAAGCCTCAACGTCTATCTGGGCAGGGAGATTGCACTTCGAGTTCTTCTCTGTGTACATATCCAGAGCTACGTTCTGGCTATAACGGAGCGCGTTATTTGTATAGGTATTATAGATACCCTGGCTCAGAGGCTCGGCCTCATCAAAGTTGGTCCATACCTGCTGGCCTTTCTCTGCATGAACTATCGCTGTTCCTGTATCCTGACAGAAAGGGAGTCTGCCTTTTGCGGCAACCTCAGCATTGCGAAGCATCGTCAGAGCCACATATTTGTCGTTCTCCGTAGCAGACGGATCATTGAGAATCGATGCAACCTGCAGGTTATGTGCACGACGGAGCATGAAGTTCACGTCATGGAACGCAGTCTCGCTCAGAAGCTGAAGAGCCTCTTTGCTCACCTTGAGAATCTTGTTGCCCTCGAACTCGGCAGTGCTGACGAGTTTCTCTGATCCTGGGACTTTATAATACTCGGTAGTATCCGGGCCGAGCTGGAATGTAGGTGAATATTTGTAAGCCATTTTATTTGTGATTTATTTAGTTATTCATAAGATATTCCTTTATCATGGCATTGAGATCGCCGTCGAGCACTCCCTGAGTATCGGAGGTCTCGTAATTGGTGCGGAGGTCCTTTACCATCTTGTATGGATGCAGCACATAACTGCGTATCTGGCTGCCCCACTCTATTTTCTTTTTCTGACCCTCGAGCTCCGCCTGTTTCTCCTGACGTTTCTTGAGCTCTATGTCATACAGGCGCGATTTCAGGATGCGAAGGGCGTTCTGGCGGTTGTCCAGCTGACTGCGCGTCTCTGTATTCTCGACCACTATGCCTGACGGTATATGCTTCACGCGAACTCCGGTTTCCACCTTATTTACGTTCTGTCCGCCGGCACCGCTGCTGCGGTATGTATCCCATTCGAGGTCTGAAGGATTGATCTCTATATTGATGGTATCATCCACAAGCGGATACACGAACACACTGCTGAATGTAGTCTGGCGCTTGCCCTGAGCATTGAACGGACTTATGCGTACAAGACGGTGCACGCCATTCTCCGCCTTCAGATAGCCGTATGCATAGTCTCCTTCCACCTGGATAGTGACATTCTTCAGGCCGGCCTCCTCGCCATCCACCATCTCCGTGATAGTGGTCTTGTAGCCGTTGCGCTCGCAATAACGCAGGTACATACGCATCAGCATTGCACTCCAGTCATTGGCCTCCGTACCGCCAGCTCCTGAATTTATGGTAAGAACAGCGCCTAGGTTGTCGCCCTCGGCGGAGAGCATATTCTTAAGTTCCAGAGCCTCTATCATATCTATGGCAGTCTTATATGCTGCATCAATATTCTCTTCGTCGTCGCCAAAGTCTATGAGCACCTTCATATCATCAGCGGCACTTTGCACCCCGTCGAATGCCTCCACCCAGGACTTGACGCCTGCCAGCTTCTTCTGAAAAGCCTCTGCCGCTTTGGCGTCATCCCAAAAATCCGCCTCCAGGGTGCGTGCGGTCATCTGCTCCACCTCTGCCTTCTTGCCGTCAATGGCAAGGCACGCATGGAGTTTAGCCACGCGTACATCCACATCTTTCAATTGCTCCGCCGTTACCATTACTCGTAGAGATAATATTTCTGTGAGAGTTCCCTGAATGACTCCTCATCCTTGCGCCAGTATTCAAGGATATCATCCACACGATAACGCTCTTCAAGGGTTTTCTTTATATAATCTGTGCCGCACACCTTGTTGAAAAGGCCTATCTTCTCATTGGGGCCGAATGGCGTGCGCTCCGGATATAACTCTGCAAGCGCCTGCATCACATAAAACTGAGTCTCGGTGAGACGCACCGCATCATAATCTGTGATATATGGCTGCACACCGCCCAGAAGCTTTCCTGCCTGACTGCCAGCGAAAGGCTTGTAATATATGGTACGGAAGGCAAGGCCGGGAAGGTCATAAGACCTGAGCTTTGCCAGAAGTTCCTCCGGTTTGATCCACGTGGCGGCATATACCTGGAATGGAATCGTGTATGAGATGCCCACCTGCAGATAATTATAAATCTCACCTACAGGGCCGCTGCATGCATAATAGATGGCCGTATAGCCATATGGAATATTGGGAGAAGGCAGCACCCATGGCAGACCTGTCTGCTCATATACCATATCTCGGGTCCATCCCTTCATGGGGATAACCGTAAGCTTGCATTTTACAGGAGGCTGGTTGCCCAGCTGGCCGCAATTCAAACCCTCTTCATTGATAAGCGTTGCCAGTTCGCCAGGTGTAAGGCCATACACCATGGGAATCTTGTACTGGCTCACAAAAGAATTGAAGGCCTGTTCCACATAACATCCCTCAATCTTCTTGCCTCCCAGCGGATTGGGGCGGTCCAGGATCATCACCTCTATATCCAGCGGAGCACAGGCCTCCATGACGAGTCCCATGGTGCTGATGAAGGTGTAATAGCGGGTACCAGTATCCTGAATGTCATACACCATGACGTCTATACCCTCAAGCATTTTGGCCGTAGGCTTGCGCGTAGGACCATACAGCGAGAATACAGGCAGCCCGGTCACAGGGTCTATGCTGTCTGCCACATGTCCTCCGGCATATACATCGCCGCGCACGCCATGCTCAGGGCCATACAACGCCACAAGATTGACCTCAGGGGCTTCGAAGAATATCTCTATCGTGCTGCGCATGTTATGGTCCACACCCGAAGGATTGGTCACAAGTCCCACCCTCTTACCTTTGAGCGGTTCGAAATTCATCTGCTCGAGCACCTCGATGCCAGGCATCACCTTGGGAGCCGCATACGAACAGATCGACGCCAGGGCTGCAACAGCCATCATCATGACATATTTCTTCTTCATATCAGCGAGTTTTCGTAAAATGATTTCTTATAACAGGTTTTGTGACCAGCAGGGAGAATGCCGTAGCGAGCATTACACCTATACAGTTGGCCAATACGTCATACCAGTCTCCTCCCCTGTACGATGTCAGCACGGACTGGCCTATCTCAATGAGTCCACCCATCAGCACGGGCAGCAGCAGGCAGAACAGCATGCCTCTGCGCACACGGGGGCTACGCCCTCTGTGAGACATGAACCACTCGAACCAGAATACGGAGCTCACGCCCAGATACATGATTACATGCACTATCTTGTCCAACGGTATTGGAGTCTCTACTATAGGCTTCGGCGGCTTGAAGAACGACAGATACATCAAGACTGCAACAACAAGCATAGAGAGCGGATAGCAGCGCAGCACACGGGAAATCCTGTGCCACAATGCTATCGCAGGAAAGCACCGCATCACAAAGCGGGTATTCCTGTTCCACCTCTTGTTGTCTATGTTGAATTCGCGTCCTCTCATGGTACCGCCCGTCACCTTGGCAAATACCGCAGACACCTTAGCCGGCTCGAGAGCCTTGAGGCCATTGCCGTCGCCACGTATCACAAGTCTGTCTCCGTCGCGAAAGATCACCCTATGCACACATACCGAATCTCCGCGATTGAAGAACACCACATCACCTACCCTTATATCTTCTGCCTTCACAGGAGACAGGAGTATTCTATCCTTGTCAGGGATAAACGTGGGCATCATGCTGCGGCCTGTCGCTGTCACCAGCACGGAATCGCCGTCGGAAATATGTTCCAACAGCTGCGCAAGCATCAGTTTGCCTGTCATGTCTATGACCTGTCCGCTCATTATTCGAGTTCGAGTATCTTGTCACAGAAAGATATGGTGGTATCCCTGTGTGATATAACTATTATCGTAAGTTCCGCATGCTCTTCCGAAAGCCGGGCTATGGCAGCATTTATCTCATTCTCCGTCTGGCTGTCAAGGGCCGAAGTAGCTTCGTCGAAAAAGAGGACCGTGGCATTCTTGAACAATGCCCTTGCTATGCCCAGCCTCTGGCGCTGGCCTCCTGACAGTTTGCATCCGGCCTCACCTATGCGCGTATCCATGCCGTTTGGCAGACCTTTCACGAAATCGCCGAGAGACGCCTGCTCAAGCGCGTCCATGACTTTCGAGCGGTCCACAGCAGAGATATCGAGGCCCAGGGCCACATTCTCCAGAATTGAGCTGTCTGCCACGAAAACATCCTGAGGCACGTAGCCGACTATCTTATGCCATGAAACAGCATTGTCATAATCCAATTTTACGCCGTCCACATATACTCCTCCCTCTGATGCAGGATACAGCCCGAGAAGAATATTGAAAAGCGTAGTCTTACCGCAACCGGTACGGCCTTTGATGCCGAAACGGTCACCTTTGCATATTGTGCAGTTCACGCCGTCCAGCACGGGCTCATCGTCATCCGGGAATGTAAAGGAAAGATCGCGTATCTCTATGGCTTGCTCAAAACTCATCGCCTTTACATCTTCATCACGATGCAACAGATCAAAATTCACCGGTGTGTTGATATCAGCGATCACCTCCTTTGTATACTCTGTGGCGCTGAGAGCCGAAAGGGCACCGACTATGGTCCTTACAGCAGGCATGAGCTTCAGGAGAGCCACAGTGAATACGCCCAGGAAAAGGACACTCATGCTCTCACCTGTGAAGAAGCTCAACAACATGAGCGTCGCCACCACAAGCACTGCGGCAAGCTCAAGCATATATGATGGAAGACTCGAAATGATCGAACTGCGCACTCTGAAGGACGATATATTCTTGAGCCCGTCATTGAAGCGGCGCTGAATCTGCGGGAACACATCATTTACCTGTATCTCGCTATATCCCTTGAATGCCTCCGATATGAGGCGATGCTGCTCGCGACGGGCCTCATTCTCCCGCTTGCTCAGATCCCTGAGAGGGCGTCGTATAAGGCACACATACAGGGCAATGACAGGTACGAATGCACATATCGCCATAAGAGTGGCCATAGGCGAGTAAACGAGCAGCGCGATTATCATGAAAGTCACGAAGACTATCTCGCCCAGAAGCTTCATCCATCCGCCCAGATATCCCATCACAAAGTTGTAGCACACCGATATGACGTTGAATGTCATTCTCGAGGAGTTCTGATTCTTGATATATACAAGGCCCCGTGAATACAGGCTGACAAACAGACGGGACGACAGATTCCTGTACAGACTCATCAGAAACCTGTTCTGATAGTTGGTGATAAGAAGGCAGAGAAGCACCTTCACCACCAGGAAGGCAATCGCCAGACATATCACGAAGAGTGCAAAATGGAACTGGTCGGTAAATCCGAGAGCATCATACCATGCACCAAGGAACGACTCCGGCAACTTATCCGCATCGAGCACAAGCATCATCACAGGCAGCAGCGCAGCGACTCCGGCGAGGTCGAGAATGGCACGCACCGGAACAAGGGCAGCCACTTTGGCGACTCCCCAGCGATACTCCTTGGGAATGATATGAAGGACATCCTTCACTATTCGAGGGCTCCGAATTCCTTAAGCTGATCTATCCATTTGAGTACATCCCGCTCCGCAACTTCCCTCTCCACATCATACTGGCCGAGAAGAAGCTCCACAGCATCCTCAGCGACAAAATCCTTGCCCTTGAGGCCTTCCCACAGGAAGAAAGATGTCGGATTGAGCGAAAGTATCCTTACAGAGCTGTCACTCTTGGAAGATGGGAGAAGCACGACATGCTCATCCACTATATTTCTGACTTTAAGGTCTGATCTTATTTTCATAATTTCACTTTTATTTTATTCTGAATGCGCTGTTCGAAGCTTTTCAAGCTATGTATATCTGTACCCTTGAAGCTGTAATAGCCTTTCTTGAGCAGATACTGGGCCACTTTCTGCTGATGCTCGCCATATGCTCCCGCAAGAGACATAAGGTTAAGCTGAAATTTGACTCCTCTGCTGTGCAGACGGTCCAGCTCCTTTGTGTCCATATACACGTAACGCTCAGGATGTGCAAGGACAGGAAAATAGCCGGCCGACATCACATCCAGAAGCATATCATCCATATTTGCAGGAGGGTTGAAATACGATGTCTCTACCAGAAGATGATCCTCGTCCTCGGTAAAAGGCAGCACATCCTTAGCCGCCAGGCGCTCGAGGAAAAGCGGATCCAGCATATTCTCTGATGCAAGATGGAGCTTGATGGGCCCGGAATACTCTGCGCACAAATCATTGAAACGGTCTCTCAGACGCTGCGTAGTGTTGGGGATATCCTCCATTATATGCGGAGTGCACCAGACCTCGGCAACGCCTATCTTCTCATAATACCTGAGCACAGCCAGAGCATCTTCCATGGTCCTGATACCATCATCGACACCCGGAAGGATGTGACTGTGATAATCCACGAAGTCCTTGAAGACACCGCTATCGAGCAGAGTATGATGAGAGAAAAGACCCATGATTATGCTTTTTCTTCAGTATCTGCGGAACCGTATGCAACTTTTGAATCTGAGCCGTAGCCATAACCATAGCCATAGCCGTAACCATAGCGTTTGCCATAGCCATAACGGCCGTAACCGTAACGGCTGCCATAGCCGGACACAACCTCCGTACCATTGAGGAGGACAAGCATGCCGTTGTAGATGCTGTCTGTATAATAGCTCTCAATCTCTGGAAGGAAGCCTTTGTCGAACAGGCCGGCACGGATGATCATGACGGTGCGGTCGGCATATTTGTTGACAATGGCGGCATCCGCCACGATATTTACCGGAGTAGAGTCGAGGATGATATAATCATATCTGCCCTTGAGCTCTTCCATAAGGGCGTCGAGGCGCTCGCTGTAGAGAAGCTCGGTAGGGTTTGGAGGCATCACGCCTACAGGAATGACATCAAGATGTTCATTGCCCGGATATTTCACGGTCACATCTGCAATGTTGTCTATCCTGCCCTGAAGATACTGCACTATGCCTTTGCGAGGAGAGCCGATGTATTTGCTGAGGGTGGCCTTGCGTATATCAAGGTCGATAGCACACACCCTCTTGCCCTTGAGCGACAATACTGATGCAAGGTTCATGGATATGAAAGTCTTACCTGAACCAGGACGGAGGGACATAGTCTGGATGACGGTGCATTTACCCTTCTCGCACATTGTCTCGAGGTTGGCACGAACCACACGGAAGGCCTCGTTGCACACGTCTCGGGAATTTTTCTTGACAACGATAACATCCTTGTCCTGAGATTTGCGAAGGAAGCTGAAATGCTTCTTCTTATAGGCAAGAGGAATCTCTCCGATGAACGGAATGGTGAGGCCCTCGATATCCTTGCGGCCCTTGACTGTAGTATTAAGGGTCTGACGCAGGTAAAGCAGACCGGCCGGGATGGCAAGACCTATGAGGAATGCTATGAGCAGTATCCTGTCTTTCTTAGGCGACACCGGGGCACCGGAAGAAGAAGGGGCAGAGAGAAGTCGTGTGTTGTATGCCGTGAACGCCTGGCTGAGCTCATTCTCCTCCCGTTTCTGGAGAAGATAGAGATACAGACTCTCCTTGACCTTCTGCTGGCGCTGCACATCTGTAAGATGCTCCACCTGCATAGGGTTCATGGTAATCTTGTGTGCAGTCTTGCTGGCATTGCGCTCTACAGAAGCGATCTGCGCCTTCAGAGTGACCATATAGTTGTTGATGGATGCCATGATGGCATCATGCATGGACTTCAGTGCGGCATCGAGCTCCACCACGATAGGGCTGCGCTCCGAACTGTTGGCAACGAGATTGTTGCGCTGCAGCTGACGGCTGTTGTACTCTGATATCTGACTCTCGATATTGGCATTCTCCAGGCCGGAGTTCGCAGGAAGCAACTGGTTGTTGCTGGAAGACGATGCCATATAATCCCGTATATACTCTGCCATCTTCAGACGTGTGCTCAGAGCCACGATCTCATTCTCATATACATTGGACTGGCTCAGATACATGCTTCCCATAGCCTGGGGATCGATCAGACCGGTAGAAGATTTGAACTGAGAGATATGACTGTCCACATCGCCGAGCTCACGCTCTATCACGACGAGACGCTCATTGATGAACTTGGATGTACTCAAGGCCACACGGTTGCGATCGCCCACCCATCTTTCGTCATAGACTGCGATAAGTGTGCGGAGCACATCCGTAGCACGCTCTGCATTGAAATCCGAGAAAGACAGGCTGATGGCAGTCGCCTCCTTGTTGGTGAGCGACACATTCAGGCGCCCTGCGTATGCGCGCGCAGTGCCGCGAAGAGGGGCGTAAGAGAAACGAATCTGCTTGAAAGGAGCGTCATTCTCATAGAATCGAAGGTTAGGGATAACGACAAGACGTCCCACAGGGGTCTCTACCGTATCATTCACCTCTACCGTAAGAGGGCCCTTGATCAGTACGCTTTCGCCGCCGATGACAGTAGACATTTCCGTAAGGTCTACAGAATTGTGGTCTTTGTAGTTGACCAGCATATTCATCGATTTACCCTCTGGAAAGTCTATCATCTGCACTTTGAACGGACAGGCAGAGCCGTAGAGGGTGAGATTGTAAAGGCGATGGCGTACAGTATAGTTGGCGCGAAGATCGAGCTTCTTCACCACGTCCTGCATGAAGTCCGGAGACTGGAATGCCAGAATCTCATTGTTGACGTTGGTCTGCTGCGCAAAAAGCGAACCCATGTTCGAGAAGTTGGCAGCACTGCTCTCGAGGCCCGACGATCCGCCGCGACGGTCCTGTTTGATCACAAGACACGCATTCGCATTGAATACAGGATGCTTGGTGGCAACATACACGGCGGCTGCCGCAACGCATACCACAGCCGAAAGAAGGAAGAAATACCAACGGCGCAAGCACTCGAACAGGAAGTCAAGGACGTTGAATGTTTCGGTCAGGTTATTGTTCTGATTTGTATTATCAGCCATATATCAGTTTGATTATAAATTTCAATGTTTAGTTTCTAGGCGATGAAGACTGTGACTGCTGTCTTGATGTTGCAGTCAGAATCATTGTGGTCACAGACACTACGAAGGAGCCTGCAGACACCCAGAACGGGATGGAAAGGATATTGTTACCGTTCACCGTACTTGTACGGGCCTTGAGCTTGTTTGGCTCCACATAGATGACATCATCCTGGAGGAGATAGTACACAGGAGACTTGAACACGCTGTCAGCAGAGGTAAGATCCACGGTATAGCATTTCTGCACGCCGTCTTCTTCACGGAACACCTTCACATTGGTACGAAGACCTGTAACGTTGAGGTCTCCGGCCTTGGCGATGGCGTCGAGAATGGTCACACGGTCCTTGTCCAGACTGTGACGGCCGGGATTCTTGACCTCGCCGAGCACCGACACGTAAAGGTCCGCAAATTCCACGGTAACCACAGCGTCTTTGATGAGGTCGCGGCTGCGGATCTCATTCTTGATCATCTCGGCAATCTCCTCCCTGCTCAGTCCGCCGACATGGATGGTTCCTATGACAGGAAAATCGATGTTTCCATTGCTGTCCACAGTATATGTGGATACGTTATTGCCCGAATGAGCAACGCCGCTGCTGCTGAAATTACTTGCGTTGAAGGCAACGATAGGCAGATTGAAGATAGCTGCAAGAGCAGGATCCTTGCTGCTGACAACAATTGAAAGCTTGTCGGCAACTCCAATCCTGATAGTCTGTACCTGAGGGAGCTCTATCGAGGTATCTGTATTGGAATCTCTGAAATAGGTTATGTTCTTCACACCGGCACATGAACAGAAGAAAAAGGCCAGGGAAATGAAGCAGAAAATCTTTGCGGAAAATTTCATCGTTATATGTAATATAAAATTCCCGCAAATTTAGCATTTTCCGCGCTAATTTGCAAGCACTCCCCAGGTGGAATCCACAGCCTTGCGCACTTCCGGTCTTCTTAATGCGCCACAGCCATCATATACATGGGAAAAGTTTCCATTGAGAGCCTCAGAGCGCAAGGCAACAGCCTCTCTTGCAAGATCCCCCTCATCACATGCCTCGCAGTGCGAAAGGAGAGAATAGACATAATCCTCCACACCTATCACGTTTTCAGCTTTCAGCACACCGTCGCATGCCGTGATACGGAGAGCACCTGCATATCTCACAGATGACGGGGTATACATGACAAATGACGCCTCCGCAAACATTGTGGATGGGTTTTTAGCTTCAAAATACAGCTCGTCGTACACGTCTCCCCCGTACTCTACGCGTCCGTCCACACACACGGCTTTGCGGCAGCCGGCGCCATCGGAAAGAACCTCGAACTCCAGGCATGGGCCCTCGGCGACAGTTATTTCCAGAGTGCGCTGATCCCGTGTCAGACGCTCAGCAATACGGCTGTGCTCCGCGCCGGATATGGTCACGCCATCGATAACCTCCCTGAGAAGTTCAGGGGTAAGTTTCTCAAAATCCTGCCTGTCGATAGTTACGTACGTACCTGCCATATCCACACATCCGGGGCTCATTGCAAGATGGGTAGCCTCATCTGCTGAATAATAGTGTCCGCTGCGCGTGGCGGTACGCATGAACACGACGGAACAATACTCAGCCCCCACACGGAACGTTATAAGATTGAAACGCGGTTCGTTTTCGCCCGGGAAAATATCCGCACAATCCAGAAGACGGTAGAACATTCTGTTCATGGATTTCGAGCTTCTGGCCCTGATGACGAATATCCCATGAGCTACAGCGGTATACTCGTACAGCCTTGCATCACTGACATGCGCAAGATAGCGCTGATGTTCGCCTGCAGCTATGGACAGCTCCATCGGAAGAATACCGGAAGGCACTGCCTGGAAATGGAAATGGTCCGGAGCTGAAGCGCCGGCACACGGCCCGTTATATATGACAGTGAATCCCGGACGTCTCTTGGCGAGCCGCAACATATCCACGTAACGGTGCCAGATCGACTGAGGAATATGCTCGATGCTGGGGATCACAAAGTGATTCGGCAATATCGGATACGGGTTCAGCTGTATGTTGTATTTCTTACCCTTTGCGCCCTCGAATCCCATTACCCGCTGCTCTACAGGGCGATGTTTTGCACACAGAAAGCACGGGCGGGAGCTGAGGCTCACAGGATCTGTCTCGGCAAGAGTCGAAATGGCGCGGGACGGCATATAGATAACCTGAAGCGGCACTCCGTCTAGCTCTATCGTACGGACCTGAGTGTTGCGCAACTCACGGTAGTTGGCTCCGGCCAGCGGCCATACCGACAACTGGTCAGCAGCAAACTTGCGCATCTGCTCCGATTGTTCGTCGTAATAATGAGGATCCAGCATGATACGGGCTACAGAAGGGCTAGAAGTTTGCTTTTTATCTGTTCGAATTCGCTCTGAAAATTAGGAGTGAGCTGCTTTTTGGCTGCCATCTTCTCTATCTGGGCAACCGACAGCCATCTGCCCTCATCCACTTCATCATGATCCGGATGGACCGCATAATGACCTACTGCCGCGAATATGTTCACAAACTCCAGGTCACGTCCAGTATCGTAGACATAAGATCCAAGATATACAGGATTGTAGTCTGTCAGGCCGAGTTCCTCTCCAGACTCCCTGTGGAGAGCCTCAACGATGCTCTCTCCGTACATCACATGACCACCGACAGCCGTATCCCATTTGCCGGGCTGTATATCCTTCTTCATAGAGCGCTTCTGCAGATAAATCCTTTCCTCCCTGTCAATCAGATGGAGATGCACGACAGGATGCAGGAGCTTGCTTCCACTATGACAGAGCTCGCGTGTAGCACGTCCCACGACAACGCCATCCTCTGTCACTATCGGGAATATCTCAGCTCCCGACTCAATTTTCGATTCTTCGCGTCCTTCTTCGTTAATGACAGCCTGCGCGTTCACAGCACCACAACCACCAGTTATCAGCGGCGCAAGGCCTTCAAATGGATATACAAGATCTACCATGATCAGATTCCGGCATTTAATATTTCCAATTCTTCCGCACTATACAGAATACGATCTACAATCTCGGGGCAGAGGCGTCCCAATATTGCAAGAGCAGCCAAAGCAATCAACGCGACAGATACCATTATGAGTGCCGTGACCAGTATTTTCCTACCTGCACCGGATGCCTGCTCAGGCTCTGAAGCCGGCACATCCTGCGGCTTCTGCTCCGGCAGCGGCTCCGTACGATCCACTTCCATCTTTTTTGCCATAAAGACGGCCGCATCCAGATGACGCAGCGATACGGGCTCCAGAAGGTCACAATGTGGAAATATCTGCAGACCCTCCTCCACGATGAAGATTATACGTCCATCGTGAGGCATACGAAAATAGCCCAGACCCGGAAGGAGCACAATTCTCTCCGTTGCCAGTTCCTTGCGAACTGCAGCAACTTCCTGGAGCACAATATCTTGAGCACGGGAACGGGAAAGACCGTTATTCTCTGCATAGAAATCCACGAGGGTCATGTCATCCTTGACACGCTCATCGAAAACAGGCTTGAGATATGGCGGATTTATAGTAAAACCCTTATCGGAAAAATACGCGGGAACCTGCTCGGCAATGAATGCTCCGAGTCCGGGAAGACACGCCACATCACCCCTGACAAGCACTTCCTTGATTATATCCGCTAAAAAACCTGTTTCCATAGCCGACAAAGTTACAATAAAAATCAGAGCAAAAAAAATCAAAAAAAATTATCGAAAAATTTGGCACATAAAATATTTATCGTACCTTTGCAGTCCCATCAGTGATGATTGGATATTCCTGAATAGCTCAGTTGGTTAGAGCATCTGACTGTTAATCAGAGGGTCCCAGGTTCAAGTCCTGGTTCAGGAGCAGAAACGGACAAACTGTCATTCTGACAATTTGTCCGTTTTCGTTTTATCATATCGACTCCTAGATATCGGAGCTGTCAGCAGGAACCGCAACGTAGAGGGATTTGGGCAGTATCTCCACATGGAGACCGTCGCCCATCATGGCTGGATCTCCGTCCAGATGGACAGGGGCAGAAACTGCAGTACGTGTAATATCTATTCTTCTGGCACGCAGGGTGACAGCCATCTTTGCGGTATGGGCACGACCCGTCATAAGCTTCACAAGAAGCCCTGGCATGCGCCATAGCCTGAAAGGTTTCACTACAGTCACATCCAGTTCGCCGTCAAGCACGCTGGCAAGCGGGGTGATACGTGCATTATTACCCCACTGAGAAGCATTGCCCACCGTTATCATCAGTGCATCGCCCTCCCATCTGACCCCGTCAGCCTCCACGACATAATGATCCGGATGGTATGAGAACCAGGCCCTGGCTGTCTCGCGCACATAGGTAATCAGTCCACGGGAAGAAGCATGAGCGAAGTTCCAGCCTATCAGGGCATCAAAGCCGGCGCCGCAAGTGCAGAAGAAATATCTTCCATTGAGCGTTGCACAGTCCATATGCTCTATATGCACATCATTCAAAGCCTGCACTGCTTTCCTATGATTGCGGCTCATTCCCAGATGCAGGGCAAGGCCATCGCCACTGCCGCACGGAATGATACTGAGCGCCTTTGCGGAGCCCACAAGCCCAGATGCCACCTCATTGACCGTGCCGTCGCCGCCCACAGCAACCACGATATCGGCGTCGCTCTGACGCGCCAGCTCTGTGGCATGGCCCGCAGCCTTGGTATATAGAACCTCCACCTCGTAGCGGGAGCGGTCGATATACCTGTCTATGAGCTCTATGATCTTTTTCTTTGACTTGCCGCCGGAGATGGGGTTGACTATGAATGAAATCTTTTTCATTCTGCAAAATTACGATTTTCTTTTCAGAAAAGAGCCTTCATCATCTTGGCGCGTATCTGCTCATTGCAGAGTCGCCCCACACTTCCTGCATGTGTATGGTCAAGCTTTGTTCCTTCCCAACGGAAACGTCCTTCATTCACCTCGATGCCCACGCTCTTGTATGCATCGCGGAACGGCATCCCGGCAAGCACACGGCGGTTTACCTCCTCGACGGTGAAAAGATAATCATATATGCCGGAAGTATCCTTGCCCAGGATATCTTCATTGACCTCTATATACTGAAGCATGTAGTCTGCCATGAAGAGACATTTATGGATAAGCTCAAGCGACGGGAAGAGTATGTCCTTGAGAAGCTGAGAGCAGCGGTGATAGCCATGAGGCAGATTGCTGCACATCACCACTATCTGATTCTCCGTGCTCATGATGCGGTTGCACTCTCCGCGCATTATCTCCCAGACATCAGGATTTTTCTTGTGCGGCATGATGCTGGACCCTGTGGTCAGATTATCCGGGAAATGTATGAATCCATAGTTTGGACACATATACATGCAGCAGTCGGATGCGAATTTATTAAGAGTCAGGGCCACGCTGCCTATGGCCGACGCCACGGCCTTCTCGCTCTTTCCGCGCGAAAGCTGAGCGGCGATGCTGTTGTAGTTAAGGTCGGCAAAACCCAGCAGACGGGTAGTCATTTCCCTGTCCAGAGGGAAAGAACTTCCATAGCCAGCCGCTGAGCCCAGAGGGTTCATATTGACCGTATCATAAGCAGCCTTGACAGCAATCATGTCGTCTGTCAACGCCTCGGCATATGCTCCGAACCACAGGCCGAAGCTCGACGGCATAGCCACCTGCATATGAGTATAGCCAGGCAGGAATACATCCTTATACTTCTCCGAGAGCTCCTGCAGACGGTCGAACAGACGCATCACCTCATCGCGCACCTGCAGCATCTCATCCTTGAGAAACAGTTTCACATCAACAAGCACCTGATCGTTGCGTGAGCGCCCGGAATGGATCTTCTTGCCCACGTCACCAAGACGTCGTGTAAGCAGGAGCTCCACCTGCGAATGGATATCTTCCACATCCGGCTCCACCGCAAACTGCCCGGCCTCGATCTCAGACAGGATCTGGCGCAGAGCCGCATCCAGCACGTCCAGTTCTTCACTGCTCAGCAGCCCGATGCTCTCGAGCATCCTGATATGCGCAAGAGAGCCCTGCACATCATATTTTGCCAGACGATTATCCAGCACGCGGTCGCCCGCCACCGTAAACTCATCCACATAAGAGGTGGACTGTGTGCCTTTGTTCCAAAGCGTTGACATATGCTATAGCTTGATATTTTCTATTAATCTGATATATTTCTCATACGCATCCCCGATCTCAGAGACAAGGATGTATTCATTGGGACGATGCGAGCGCGAACTCTCTCCAGGGCCCATCTTCACAGCATCACACCCGGTACGCATCCAATCTGAGGTTGTAGGCGAAGAGAATGTCTCCAGCCCGCTTGCCTTCACAGCTGCCATCAACGGCCCGTCAGGAGAGGTCGCCGAAGAACGGTTGGTAAGGTTGCGTGCCTTGAGCTCGCTTTTGCACACACTCTGCAGCATCTCGAGAATCTCCGGGTTTGTATACTTTTCGGTCGGACGTATATCCACCACGAAGCGGCAGGAATCAGGAATGACATTATGGGCCGTGCCGGCATTTATCTGTGTCACGCTCAGCTTCACATCACCCATTACGGGCGAATGCCTGTCGAAGCGCATCTCACGCATTCTGACTATATCGTCCATGGCTATATACAAGGCATTCACGCCCTCTCCACGGGCAGCATGACCGCTTACCCCACTGGCATGGGCATCTATGACCAGCAGACCTCTTTCGCTCGTTGCTGCGCGCCCTCCCGTAGGTTCGCCTATTATGGCCAGAGCGGGGCGCGGGAACTCCGGGCAAGATGCGGAACTTTCTGCCCAATATTCGCTCCACAGATATCTGCTTCCGTCGGGGCCGCTGTTCTCCTCTTCTGTCGAAAGGGTGAGCATCACGTTGAAGGGAAGGTCACTGCGATGAGAGAAATACTCGAAAACGGCTGTCATCGCAATTACGCTTCCGCCGTCATCATTACTGCCCAGTCCGGCCACAAAATCCCCGCCTTTCACTGCATCACCGAGTACACGTGCCGCAGCGGCATAGTCAGGCGCATAAGGGTCGAAACCATAGCCCTCGCACGGAGGCACCGTATCGATATGGGCACACAGCATCAGCGTAGGCTTGGACGCGTCATAGGCTGATCCCAGAGCCAGTATGTTATTCTTCACGCAGCCATAATCCACGCCGCGCGAGTCCAGGAACAGGCATATGAGTCTTCTCACCTCCGACTCGTTGAAAGTAGTCGACGGGATGGCTACCATGCTGCGCAAAAGCTCTATGTACGCGTAATCCATCATAGCACCAGATCACTTCAAAAGCGTAGTTCCAGTATTGTTTGTCAGGTTTGCCGCATGGCATATCACGACACTATCCACACCGCTGGATATGGCGCTGAACGCATTCTCCAGCTTTGGGATCATGCCATCGGCCACCCTGCCCTCCTCGCGAAGACGTGCGAAGTCGGAGGCTGTCATCCTGGCAATAAGCGAACTGTCGTCATCCTTGTCGAGCAACACGCCGGGCTTCTCGAAGCAATATACCAGCCGCACTTTACGGCCGGAAGCTGCAAGAGAGACCGCAACGCTTTGTGCCACGGTATCTGCATTGGTATTGAACAACATCCCTTCTCCGTCATGATTTATGGCACAGAACACCGGAGTGATGCCCTGGGAAATGAGAGAGTTGACAAAAGCCGCATTGACCCCTTCAGCCGTCACATCACCCACAAATCCATAATCCACGGGCGCTCCTCCCACCATCTTCGGAGCACGGCGGGATGCCTTTATAACATTGGCATCACACCCTGAAAGTCCTATGGCATTACATCCATGTGACTGGAGAAGAGCTGTGATATGCTTGTTGCACCAGCCCGAGTACACCATAGTCACAACCTTCAGAGTCTCCATATCCGTCACACGCCGGCCTTCCACCATTACAGGCTCCTGCCCCATATCCTTCTGCATGCGGCTGGCCATGACCCCTCCGCCATGGACAAGGACCTTAGGCCCCTCCATAGAGGCGAAATCAGCAAGGAATGATCCGAGCAGCCCTTCGTTATCAACGACATTGCCGCCTATCTTAACTACCTTTATCATTTTATTCAAGACTTTCAAGAATACGTTTGAGCACCACGCTGCATGAGATCTCACGGTTGGCAGCCTCCGGAATAACGAGACTGTTCTCACTCTCTATCACCTCATCAGTCACGATCATGCCACGGCGCACAGGAAGGCAATGCATGAACTTGCCGTTGTTGGTAAGTGCCATATGCTCGCTGTCCACAGTCCAAGCCATATCCTGGACCAGGTTCTTGCCATAATCGGCAGGATCGGTGACACCCGGACAGCTCCAGTTCTTCGCATATATGAAGTCCGCACCCTCGAAGGCCTTGCGCTGGTCATATTCTATGGTCGCGCCTTTCGTGAAGGCAGGGTCCAGTTCGTAGCCATGGGGATGAGTGATCACCAGATCTATATCGTCCGCAGCACACATCCATTGGGCAAACGAATTGGGCACAGCCTGAGGAAGCGACTTTGGATGTGGGGCCCAGGTGAGCACCACCTTGGGACGTTTCACTGTCTTATGCTCCTCTATGGTTATCAGATCGGCAAAAGCCTGAAGCGGATGCACCGTAGCCGTCTCCATGGCAAATACAGGCTTGCCGCTATACTTTATAAACTGGTTCAGCACAGTCTCCGCATAGTCGTATTCGCGATCGGTAAGGCCCGCAAAAGACCTTACACCTATAATGTCGCAATAGCTGCCCATCACAGGTATGGCCTCGAGCAGGTGCTCGCTCTTGTCGCCGTTCATGATCACTCCCCTTTCGGTCTCGAGTTTCCACGCTCCGGCATTCACATCGAGCACTATGACATTCATTCCCAGGTTGATGGCCGCCTTCTGGGTAGAGAGACGCGTACGAAGGGAATTGTTGAAGAAAATCATGAGCAGGGTCTTGTTGTGGCCCAGATGCTGGTATTTGAAGCGGTCAGCCTTGATCTCTGCGGCCTCCGCCAGTGCGACCTTGAGGTCGCCTATATCCTCTACGTTGATGAATGTCTTCATATCTATTCTGTCAATGCTTTTTCGAAACTTGCAATAAACTGATCCGCATCTGCCTTTGTTATGCACAATGGCGGAAGAAGTCGAAGGGTGGACGTGCCGGCACAGCCTGTAAATACATGCTGTTCATTCAGCAGGCGGGTGCGCACATCCTTATAAGGCACATCGAGCTCTATGCCTATCATCAGGCCGCGACCGCGAACATCTACAATGTGTGGCTGGGTCTTCTGCATCTCCTTCAGACGTCCGATGAGGTAGTCGCCCACCTCACGGGCATTATCGACCAGCTTCTCATTCTCGATGACATCCAGAACCGCAAGGGCTGCCGTGCATGCGAGGTGATTGCCTCCGAACGTAGTTCCAAGGCGGCCGTATACGGGCTCGATTTCAGGGCTGATCAGCACTGCACTCATAGGAAAGCCATTACCTATGCCCTTGGCAACGGTGACAATATCCGGTTTTATACCCAAATGCTGATGCGCGAAGAACTTTCCGCTGCGGCCATATCCGCACTGGATCTCGTCACAGATCAGCAGCGCCCCATGCCTGCGGCATTCCTCTGCAAGAGCCTTTGCGAAATCTGCCTCCACCATCCTGATGCCGCCCACGCCCTGGATACACTCTATGATCACAGCACATACATCATCCTTGGCGAGTTCTGCCTTCCACGGCTCGATGTCATTCAAAGGCAGGTATGTAGTGTGACCTGCATTATTGACCGGAGCGATGATCTTGGGATTGTCTGTCACCTCCACAGCGAGGCTGGTACGGCCGTGAAATGCCTTCTGCGCACTCAGAACGCGCGTACGACCGTTTGTGAATGATGCGAGCTTGAGCGCGTTCTCATTGGCCTC
>JAZRXU010000023.1:0-4793 GCA_045600345.1 Candidatus Cryptobacteroides sp.
GGTAATTTGGCCAGCACCTCCCGTGCATAGCCATTCACAATCAGACCGACAGCCTCTTCGGGACCGATACCTCTCTGATTGCAGAAGAAAAGCTGGTCTTCGCTTATCTTTGAAGTTGTGGCCTCATGCTCGACTATTGCCGTAGAATTTTCATTTTTTATGACGGGGAAGGTATGCGCTCCGCAATTCGAACCTATAAGCAGCGAATCGCACTGACTATGATTACGGGCGCCATATGCCCCACGTCCCATACGGACCAGACCTCGGTATGAATTCTCACTATGACCGGCTGAAATACCCTTGCTGACTATACTGCTGCGGGTGCCACGGCCCAGATGTATCATTTTGGTACCGGTATCTGCCTGCTGGTAGTTGTTTGTCACCGCCACGCTGTAGAACTCAGACGAAGAATAATCGCCGAGAAGCACGGTTGAAGGATATTTCCATGTAATGGCAGAGCCTGTCTCGACCTGCGTCCAGCTCAGATGCGACCTTTCACCTTTGCAAAGGCCTCGTTTGGTGACAAAGTTGAATATACCGCCCCTACCTTCGGCATCCCCCGGATACCAATTCTGCACGGTGCTGTATTTCACATCCGCATCTTTCTCCACAACGATTTCAACGACTGCGGCATGCAACTGGTTTTCATCCCTCATAGGAGCGGTGCATCCTTCGAGATAGCTGACATATGAACCCTCATCGGCAACGATAAGCGTCCTCTCGAACTGGCCGGTACCCTTCGCGTTGATGCGGAAATACGAGCTGAGCTCCATAGGGCATTTGACTCCCTTCGGAATATAGCAGAACGAGCCGTCGCTGAAAACGGCAGAATTCAAGGCCGAGTAGAAATTGTCACCCACAGGAACCACAGAAGCCAGATATTTGCGCACAAGCTCAGGATACTTCTGCACAGCCTCGCTGAATGAACAGAATATGATGCCACGCTCTGCGAGCTCCTTATTGAATACGCTCTTCACACCAACAGAGTCGAAGATGGCATCGACGACAACTCCCGGAGTCTGCTGTCCTTCCGGCTGATCTGCCTTGCGGACTCCGGCCAGAACTTCGCGCTCCTCGAGCGGAATACCAAGCTTATCGAATGTTTCCAGCAGCTTGGGGTCTATCTCTGTGGGTGCATCTTCATTGCGTTTTGGCGCCGCATAATATATGATGTCCTGGAAATCTATCTCCGGTATGCGAAGATGCGCCCACCGGGGAATCTCCATATTCTGCCACTTGCGCAATGCATCCAGACGGAACTCGAGAAGCCACTCGGGTTCGTTTTTCTTGGCGGAGATAAGACGTATGATATCCTCATTGATACCCTTAGGCACGAATTCCTGCTCCACATCTGTCGTAAAGCCATATTCGTAGTCCTTATTCACTACATCCCCGATTATGCTGTCGCGTTTTGCCATATCTTGCAAAGATATTAAAAAAAACCTACATTTGCGGGATATAACAGATATAAGGAACCAACATAAGAAAAGACCATGAGAGTAATTATCAATGAGACAGCCCAGGACGGGTCAGTATGGGCAGCCAAGCATATAGTAGAGGCCATCAAAGCAAAAGCCGCTGTTACAGACAAACCATTTGTTCTCGGCCTTCCGACAGGAGGCACACCTATCGCCACATATCAGGAGCTTATCCGCATGTACAAGGCGGGAGAGGTTTCTTTCAAGAATGTCATTACATTCAACATGGACGAATATGTAGGTCTCCCTGTTGAGCATCCTGAAAGCTATCACAGCTTCATGTTCCGTAACTTTTTCGACCACGTGGACGTTCCACATGAGAATATCAACATCCTCAATGGACTTGCAGATGACCCGGAGGCTGAATGTGCCGCATACGAAGAGCGTATCAAGGCGGCAGGAGGCATCGACCTTTTCATGGGTGGTGTCGGCGAGGATGGCCACATCGCTTTCAATGAGCCATACACATCACTCCAGAGCCGTACTCATGTACAGCAGCTGACATACGACACCATACTCGTGAACTCACGTTTTTTTGACGGAGACATGAGCCAGGTGCCTACCAAGGCCATGACAGTAGGCGTGGCAACCGTAATGGATTCGAAAGAAGTCATGATTCTTACCTTCGGACACAAAAAGGCCCGCGCCGTTGCCGACGCCGTAGAAGGAGCCATGAGCCATGTATGCACACTCTCTGCCCTTCAGAATCATCCCAAAGGCATTATCGTAGCCGATGAGCTTGCCGTGGGAGAGCTCAAGGTAAACACCTACAAATTCTTCAAAGAGCAGGAAGGACTCAAATAACATCAGCCTATGACTGTCAACATCATTGCTGCAGTTGCACTTGATGGTGCCATAGGAAGGAACAATGACCTTCTGTGGCACCTATCTGCAGACCTGAAATATTTCAAGGCAACAACCATGGGACACCCTGTCATCATGGGGCGCCGCACATTTGAAAGCATAGGGCGCCCTCTTCCTGGCCGTCGCAATATTGTGATTTCCCGTTCAGACGAACTCACCCTGCCCGAGGGCGTCGAACTCGTACACTCCTTCGAAGAGGCCATATCACTGTTCGAAGGCATCGAACTGCCCGACAGCGCCTCTCCCTTTGTCATAGGAGGAGGCCAGATATATGCCCAGGCCATGGAATACGCTGCAGCACACGCAGAGTGCGACGCAAGAATCTATGTGACACGCGTATTCGTATCCGCTCCGAAAGCAGACACATTCTTCCCGCCTATTGAAGCTGATTTCTGGGATATAAAAGACCAAAGCGACATTGAAACTGACGAGAAGTCAGGTATTCAATACCGCTTTGAAACTTATACCAAAGCCTAGCCGGACCCTAGCGTAAAGCTATGAACTCGATGTCGTTCTTCGAATAGGACTCGAGAGTTGAGTCTTCGCGTGTAGCACGGGATAGAGCAACGACAGCATCACTTTTCTCGCCCTTGCGAGTATATGCGATGGCGCGGAGATAATTTGCAGCGGGGCTCTCATCCTTACCCAAAGCTGCGAAAACATCATCATAGCGGCCTGCCAGCAGACGTGCAAGGGCTGCGTTATAGCCTTTGATACCACATTTCACCACGGCCTCAGAGTAGCGGCCTTCAAGGATGGCTACCAGTCCCTGATTGATTACAGCATCAGCGCCACCTGCCGCTCCGTCAAATTTCGAGATACCCTCATCACCAGTCTGCTCTGCCCATGCTTTATCATCGGCAGCCTTGGCAACGGTCTCGATGGCTTTCCTGAAATATTCGGCAGCTTTCCCAATGTTTCCATCACGAAGATAGCATACGCCGGTCAGGTTCATGACATCAGGATCACCTGCATCGCATCTTGCAATCTGCTGACGAGCCAGCTCGACATCGTCCTCATCAAGAGCGACACATGCAAGATTGAACTCAGCCTTTACCGACTGATACTTTTCAATTGCCTTTCTATAAAGCGTTTTCTTATCCTTATTGTCCTTGCTTATGGATGCTGCCTTGAGGAGAGCCGGTTCATCAAGGATATCAAGATTCTCCCTGATAAGCTGCTTTAGCTCATCATCAGTATAGTTGGTATACTCCACATTGGCGATGAAACGCGCACGGCGAAGCTGAGGGAGCACGTCATCCGCAAGATCACGGTAGATAGACGACATGTTGCGGATCTCACGCTCACGAACCTTAGGGTCACTGTACATACTGAGGACTCGGAGAATCAGGTCTTTATCTTCAAGATCACTCTTGGCCACCATCTCCTGGAAGCCTTCCCAGTCCTCACCTACAGACTGCACCTTGCTGCGCACACCTGTCAGCTCTTCATCTTTGGTCACCTTGTCGAATGCCTTGTTTGCACTCTTGCTGCGGTTGGATGAAAGCTTGTTATTGAATTTTTCATTACCTTCTGGAGATGCATATGCGACTATCTCTATTCCAGTGATAGCAGTACGCTCGTTAAGAGTCATCTCGCCAAGTGTAGCCTTGAAATCCTTGATGCTCTGACTCTTGAGCTCGCTGTTGGCAACCTCCGCAGAGTTGATGCTGTACATGACCTGTCCTTCCGGATTCAGCATAATGATGCTCTGATATCCATGATCCTTCGGTGTGTATGTTCCTCTGGTATCTGCAAGGGTTTCCGTGATATTGCATCCGTCTGCTACTTTCTTGGTAGGAAGATCCGTCCACTTTTTGCGGAGCAGACAACGGCTTCGAAGCTCCAGATGGCATTTGGCCATGCCTACCTTGTAGGGGAAAGATACGTGCTGACTGATAACAGAGCCGCTGGTACGCACAACACGGTAATTATCCTTCACTTTCTCCCCCTGATATCTGATAGGCTCCATAACTTCCTCTCCACCTTCATAAACAATGACAGGAGTCACCTCAAGTATGGCCTTGGGATCGAAATAATCAGCCGGATACGTCACTGCAAGGTCTGCCTCCACCTTACCACCTTTGACACAGAGAGGGGAAGGTGTGCATCTGACCGTCACCTTTTCAGCGTCTTCGAGCATCTGCTGCTGAGATTTACACGCACTGAAAGCCAGCACTGCAGCCGCCAGAGACAGAATAAATGGGAATTTCTTCATAATAAATCCATGTATTTTCTCAAGAGCCAAAGTTAATTAAATTTTTGCTAACTTTGCAATATCTATGGATAACGCACAGCTGCAAAGCCTGAAGAACAGGTATGACATAATAGGTAATGATTCCCAGCTCAATCGCGCTCTTGAGATCGCGAGCGGAGTTGCACCCACCGACCTCACCGTACTCATCATCGGAGAGAGCGGCGTGGGCAAGGAAAGCCTGCCTAAGATCATAC
>JAZRXU010000024.1:0-3201 GCA_045600345.1 Candidatus Cryptobacteroides sp.
TGATAGCCTGCTGTTGCCGAAGTGATAAGATAACGGCTAATCTCCGAAGATAAATATGACTGGTCAGTAATCTGCTCTGCTACGTCTTTAGGTATGGCATACCACATGAATCCGGACAAAGCAGCTGGGCCGTTCTTCATAATGCCATTGGGGTCATTGATATTCACCTCAGGATATAGCACTAAAGGTGTCAGTTCTCTATCTGGCACGTACTCACCAGCCTCAGCATTGTGCACCTGCGACAAGCTGCCGCCTTGACATATCAGCGACGTGGAAATGTTAAGCGGGTCATAAATGACTCCTATTCGTTTGGTCTTCTTCATATAGCTCTCAAATAGTGTTCAAATACCATCAAAATTGAATGTTCATACTCAGTGTCTCACCGGAATCTCTTACATAAGCCTTGCAGATGAAGCAGCCGGACAGTGCCATCAGATCCTCGTTTCCAAGCTCTATCTGCCTGCCACAAGAGCTGTGGTCTGCATTCCATATTGCGTCTGCCTGAATATCTCCTGTCTCTCTGGTCCATGACCAATCAGGGTTAAGAATTGTATCTGTGATGTCATTCACACCCCTCTTGACGGTTGCTATTAGGGTTGTGGACAGATGACCGAAAAGGAAGGTCTCTCCGGCGGTGCTCTCTATGTCAAGACTAAGCGAAGTATCTCCAGCAATAAGCAGCCAGTCCGTTGAGTCAAAACGCGGTTCCTGTTGGGTGCCGTCAACTATGCATCGATACTTACAGGAGTTATGATACACATCATCCTGCGTATCATCAGTGCATCGGTACGGATCCGATGATGCCGTTTCGGCGGACCACAGACCCCTGTCCCGAATTGTCTTGACCACCGCTCCAGTCTTGTCCAGCTGGAAAAAATTCTTTGCAAGGACATTATCAAGATAGATGGAAGGTTTCCCCTGTATAGGCAGGTTCTTCGGCACGAGGGCATCCGGAATGCTGCCGATAACAAGCTTATGGTGCTGCGGTGTTATAATGTATTGGTCAACGCCAGAGAGAAGCGTAATCCTCTGCTCGTTTGAGCTGAAGTATTGTGATGACTGCCTCTCCTCGTTTGTGAAGTTGCCGTATCTGGCAATGTTCATGTATGGTACCGGAGGATTATTGATTCCCCCAGGGACCGCACTGTCAGCACCGAGAACTATCCTGATGGTCTTCGCAGCCTGGTCAACTGCAGTCACGCGAAAATACGACGTGATGAAACCCGCATTGCTGTTGTAGTGTCCTTTGCAGATATCATCGACATCAAGCTCAATAGTGTCTCCATCCTCGACATCCATTGTTAGGATGTATGCTGTCTCGCTGGCTGGATCTTTTTCAACCTCGGCTATTGTTCCTCCCTCGGTGTTCCACATCTCACCACCCGTCACGCTGACTTTGTTGTAAATCAGCTGCGGCACCTTCAGGAAGGATCTCAGCACAAGACTGCTCATCTCCGCGTCTCCCTTCGCTCCGATCTTCCACCCCGAGCCGGTCTCTATTCCCGATGCAAAGTCAGGTGAGCGCATGATGGCCGCTATAACCTGGGCAAACGACACGGTATCACCGGTTCTCACAGACTGGTCGAGCCAGTCAGCAAATTCGTGTTCATCCCAGAGGACAGCATTACCAGCCTCATCCGCAAATTCCGCATCTCCGGCATGATCCGCATAGCCAGCTTTAACCTTCTGAAGCTGTGACTCACTGTCACCGTCGAGCTTCTGTCGAAGCCACAGGTAAAACAGGTTGTCTATCGATATGGCATCAAGAGCCTTCTTGTTGTCATGTGTATGGCCATCTGTAGGCGAACCACCACCAGAACCGCCGGAACTATCTTTCCCTCCGGATGACGAGCCGACAGACGAAGAAGCAGAGACCGATACTCCAGCCTCTCTCATTCTTTTGCTGCGCGGCATGGCCGTGCGAGAGTTCGTTTGTACGTTATAGGTCTTTTTCATCCTGTCTATTCGTATTCTATACCCTGATAGTTATCCTCTGTAAACTCCACCATCTTTATCTCCGAGACATCCTCACGGCAGCGCTGGTACTCGCTAAGCAAGAGGAATTTCCCTTCTGTAGCTGCATCGGAGTAGATGCCGAATGATGGCAATAGAACAACGGTACCGGAAAGGACATTGTGACGTCCGGCATACTGGCTGTATGCGGTACCGATAAGCAGCCGCTCAAGCCGGTCATTGACACCTGCACGTCCGAACTCATAATACGCGCTGCCATCGGCCTTGAAGATCTGTCCTTTTGCATTTGGCGAACCGAACTTCTGAGTACATGTACCGATGATTGTCTCTATCGAGAGCTCTTCCTTGGCATTGCGGTCGATCCAGGCAGAGTCTTCAATATCTTCGGTTTCCGATTCTTTGTAGTTCTTTTTGCAGAGAGTGATGGTCGGTTCCTTGAACAGAATCCAGCGGACATACTGGTATATGTTCTTAGTCTCACGCTTATAGTCGAACTGATGCACTCCATCTCCGATTTCCAACACCAGATACCCGCTTTTTGGAGGAAGAGGGATGTATTCGCCGTCATCGATGGTGTCCCACTGCTTAGGAAGCTTATCTCTGTAATATCCGATAATCTGCTTGTTTGTCTGCCACCCGCCGAAGCCTGTGTTACTCTTGCGATCATCATTGTCATAGTAGCACAAGAAAGCGTCCCCCCATTCTGCAGGGCCATCCACCCACTCACATTTGCTTCCATGCTCATAGCTGTTACTCTCCTCTACAAGTCTATTCTCATAATGACAAATCACATTGCTCTTCTCATCCTGAAGAGTGAGCTTAATCGGCACATAGCCTAGATTACACCAGTCTTTCATATTCTGGAAAGGGCCGTCAGAAGTGCCCCATCCCAGGATTCCAGAAGAGTAGCTTGCGTTGTCATTGTTGTCCGAAGCTTCCTCGAAGGGATTGTATCTCACATCGAAGAGCATTTTCAGACTCAGACGCAGCAAGAAATCAGTCTTCTTATACGATGAGTACCCGAGATATGCTCGCGGGCATTTTATAATTGTCTTTGAATATGCATTGCCGTTTTGCTTGGTACCGCAGTCCCTAGGTATGAGCACCATGTGTAAACACTGAGAGGACGGTTCACCGCTGAGACTGACAGGGCAGTCTCCCCGTTTGAATGTTTCAACTACGCCGGTGTCACTATTGCCGGAATACACCGGATCAATCTGGAAGAAT
>JAZRXU010000025.1:0-11519 GCA_045600345.1 Candidatus Cryptobacteroides sp.
GACGGAATGTCGTTGGATGTGATTGCCAGATATTCCGGCCTCTCTGAGGAAGAGATTTCCAAACTTTAATAACCAATCCCAAAGTGAAGAGTCCTGGACCTTTATCAAAGTTCAGGACTCCTTCGTAAAAATCAGTAGGGAAAGCCACCAGTTTTAAGCTACTAGAAGTAATATCCGAAGCCGGCGAACCAGCCCCACTTCATATCGTTTGCCCAGGTTACACCCAAGCGAAGAGGACCGAGTATGGTTTTGCGACCGTATGAGAATGCGAATGCATACGTAAGAGGGTTCGCATTGCGGATATCCAAATCACGAAGACCTTCCATGGCCGATGCCGAAAGAGTAAGAAAGTTCTTCGTATTGAACGACCCGCGGAAATCCACATTCGCCACGGCCACGAATGGTTCTCTCACAAGACGCAATCCCGTGAAGCCCGGGAATGCAATCTGGTGGTCAAGATAACGTCCCGAGAACAGTCCTCCGACGAAATTATTGTCAAGAATATAAGCGGGATCTGCAACTGACAGCCAACGGGCAGCAGCTGAAGGGATGATGGCAAAATGGTTGCCACATGGAATCACGCCCTTGATATCTGCAGCAAGGATATGATTCACCCTGTCCATGTACTTGTCTTTGAACTTATGATGATAGCTTGCATTGAATGCAACACCTTTGTTAGGGAAATAGCCATCATCCAGAGTTTCAACACCGAACTCCACAAATAGACCGTAATGAAGAGCCGATCTGCCGACATGTCTGCTGCTCTTCATACCATCCGGAGTCTGGAAGATCGTATCCTCTGCCACCTGCAGACAGTATGGCATATGCTCAGCCTCGAAACCTCCCCTGAGATTGACAAACTTAAAACGGGTATCAGATATATACGCCTTGAAGTGGTTGTTCCAGCTATAGTGGTTGACGCTCTCACTTATCTCGGCAGGATCGAAGTATTCACACATGGTGTACTTGGTCTTGAAGCTCAATCCAAACCTCGGACCGTACATGGTATCAAACTTGTAATCAAAGAAAAAGGAGTTGTTGTTACCGAATGAGACCGACACATCGAACTTGTTGCCTATCAGACGGTTGGCATTATAACCGAAGCGAGCTCCTATGACCACGGACTCGTCATCGTCCGCCCTCACACCCAGGCTCATATTATGTGCAGCGCCTTTCTTGCATGAGAATCGCAGAGAATAAGGTTCCTCTCCGAAAAGGCGATAGGTCACAGAATTATACGCGCCTGTTCCATATATATATGAAACCATTGCCTCAATATCTGCCTTACCGTATTTCTTACCCGGGACAAGCTTCACCTTTTTCATGAAATACCTGATCTCTTGTGGAGTAAGACCTTCGAACGCGATATCATTTATGGACACGGACTCAGTATTGATATCCGTAGCATGCGGCTTGGTGACAGACGACTCGCAAGAACCCAGCTTGGCTTTGAGGGCCAGGAGGTCATCTTTCTTGGAAACTGCAGTTTCGTAGCCCCTTTGTATGATACGGCGCACATTTGTGGCATTGAATCCATATTTGGGGATACCTGTCATATCCGGCTCCATCAGAACGTCAGAATTCATACGGGAATACTCATCGCTCTCATTGCGGGTAAGAAGTATGATCTGATTGAGAATACTGCCAACGTTTGTCACCTTCTCCGGATTGACAGGAGGAAGCACATTGACACCGATGATATAATCCACACCGCATGCCTTGGCAGCATCCACAGGGAAGTTGTTGCGCATACCGCCATCCTCCAGGATGAGGCCGTCCTTGCGGACAGGTTTGAAGATGAGAGGCAACGACATCGACGAGCGGGCAGCCTCAACAATACTGCCACTGGTCCAGTATTTTGCCTTCAGGGTACCCAGGTCAGAAGCAACACATATATACGGAATAGGGAGCTCTGAAAAATCATAGTCATCAAAACCATGATAGCCTACAGAAAGAGATGTGAGCTCGTTCTGGAGCGAAAGGCCCCATACGAAGCCGTCTGGAATGAACTCGAACGCCTTGGCGCGATATTCCTTGCCCACATCGGCCGTTGCAATGAACTTGTTTCCATTCTCCTCCATCATATCGGTATTATACATACCCTTATGATAGAGAACTGGAAGTGTCACGCTGTACTGCTCGTTCAGAAGACGCTTTTTGAGAGGGGTCTTCTCAATGCTGACACGGTCGGACATCATCATGCCCCAGTCCATCGAGCTTATGATGGAGTCTATCTGATCCGGAGTATAGCCCAAAGCATATGTTGCACCTACGATACTGCCCATGGACGTACCCAGAACCATATCGACAGGGATACCGTTCTCTTCCAGAAACTTGAGCACACCTATATGAGAAAGGCCATACATACTGCCTCCCGAGAGCACAAGAGCCACCGTAGGACGTTTCTTGCGTATCTGATCCATCTTTGCGCGATATTTAGCAAAGGCAATCTTATCGCCCTCGGGATCCACGCTGCGCACCAAACGATTGTCCGTATTTGAACTGGCAATTGCCGCAAATGACATGACAGCTGCGGCAACAAACAATAAAAATGCTTTTTTCATAATATTCACACGCGGCTCATCAAGAGCCCTTCTCACATAAGTATTTCAAACGGACAAGCCTGAGTTCCATGTCCGAATATGTATCTTCGCCCAGCTTTTCACGAGCCTCGCGCAGAGAGTCTGTCTCTGCCTCATCATCGAAGTACTCATATATCTCATCCACCACATCTTCATCAAGCTCTTCACGTATGTAATAGTTAAGATTGAGCCTGGTTCCGCTGTACACGATGGACTCCATCTCTGACAGAAGCTGGTCCATATCCATGCCCAACATGCGGGCGATATCTTCCAGAGGCAGTTGTCTGTCGACGTTGGTTATAATCGATATCTTGTTGGGAGACTTGGCCGCCGTGGACTTCATGACAAAATCGTCCGGACGTTCTATCTCATTCTCCATCACATACTTTCCTATCAGGCGGACAAATTCGCCACCGAATTTCTGGGCTTTACCTTCACCAACGCCCTGGCACTTCCTAAGCTCCTCAAGAGTGACTGGATACATGATGCTCATATCCTCAAGAGACGGGTCCCCGAAGATTACCCATGGCTGAAGATGCAGCCTGTGAGCGAGGTCCTTGCGCAGATCCTTGAGCATCGAGAGCAGCACCAAATCTCCGCCGCCACCGCCTTGACGGGCAGCCATTGCATTGTCGTCATCATCGTCGTCATCATCGGAGGCGGCGAAATCCTGCTCGACGCTGAGCATCAGCTCATGCGGAGAGTCTATGAAGCCGCGTCCGAGGTCGGAGATGGAGATAAGTCCATAGCTTTCAATCTCCTTGATTATGTATCCCAGAAGTATTCCCTGACGGATCACACCCGTCCAGAACTTTGCGTTATGATTATCTCCGGCTCCGAAAAATTCAAGCTGGTCGTGATGATACGATTTTATGATAGATGACTCCTGGCCTGCAAGTATCATGGCCAGATGGTCTGTCTTGAAGCGTTCCGGAAGAGCAGCTATGAGTTCAAGGACAAGCTTCATGTCATCACAACCGTTGTAATGCACTTTAGGGTGCATGCAGTTGTCACAATTACAGCAGTTATCCGTCTCATATTTCTCTCCGAAGTAGTTCAGAAGAAGCTTGCGACGGCACTGCGATGACTCCGCATATGCAGCTGTCTCCTGAAGCAGTTGCTTACCTATCTCCTGCTCCGACAAAGGCTTGCCCTGCATGAACTTCTCAAGCTTCTGTATATCCTTGTAGCTGTAGAACGCTATACATGAAGCAGGTTCCCCGTCACGTCCGGCACGCCCTGTCTCCTGGTAATATCCCTCAAGGGACTTTGGGATATCGTAATGGATGACAAAACGCACATCAGGCTTGTCTATACCCATACCGAAGGCGATTGTGGCAACCACCACATCGACATCTTCCTGAAGGAAAGCATCCTGATTGTCGGCTCTCACCTTAGGGTCAAGGCCGGCATGATACGGCACAGCCTTAATACCGTTGACTACAAGAAGCTCAGCCATCTCCTCCACTTTTTTGCGTGAAAGACAGTATATGATGCCGGATTGGCGCGGATGTGAACGTATAAACTTGATGATATCACGCTTGGGGTCATTCTTCTCGCGTATCTCGTAATAGAGGTTCGGGCGGTTGAATGACGATTTGAATACCTTGGCATCCATCATGCCGAGATTCTTCTGGATATCAGACTGAACCTTAGGCGTTGCCGTCGCAGTGAGGGCAATGAGCGGCGCAGGACCCACCTCATCCACTATCTTTCGTATGCGGCGGTATTCGGGACGGAAGTCATGTCCCCACTCCGATATGCAATGAGCCTCATCTATAGCGTAAAATGAGATATTCACTTCTTTGAGGAACGCGATATTCTCCCATTTGGTAAGGGACTCCGGAGCGACATAAAGAAGCTTGGTCACCCCGCTGGCCACATCCGCCTTGACTTCATCTATCTGCTGACGCGTAAGCGATGAATTGAGGAAATGGGCAATACCCTCGTTACCACTCACGAAACCGCGGATGGCGTCCACCTGATTCTTCATCAGAGCTATAAGGGGTGATATGACTATGGCCGTACCGGGCAGCAGCAGCGCCGGCAGCTGATAGCAAAGCGACTTGCCGCCTCCCGTCGGCATAAGGACAAATGCGTCGCCTCCATCACAAAGATGCTGGATAACTTCCTCCTGCTCCCCCTTGAATGCATCATAACCGAAGAATTCCTTCAGTTTGGCATGAATATCAGCTGACGTAATTCCCATTTGGCCAAAATTTGTATTCTAAGTTAAGCAAAATATTGTATCTTTGTACGTTTTTGAACAAAAATTAAACACAATATCATGAAAACTCTTAAAATTTTCGCACTCGCAGCATTTGCTTCAGCAATGCTTGCATCTTGCAATGTTGCACCAAAAGTAGACGCAGAGCTCCCTTCAAGTTCAGAGATCGATTCTGTAAGCTACCTTATCGGTGTCAACTTCGGTTACTTCATCAAAGCCAACAACTTCGGCGACAAACTCAGCGACCTTAACATGGCTCAGATCAAAAAAGGCATGAACGACTTTATCAATGCCGAGGGTCAGCAGGGCAGCGAGGAGTTCAACGCAAGCTTCAAGATCAACCCGGACATGATGAACGAGGTTTTCAACAACTACATCACCAAACGCAACAACTATGTTGCTGCCGTAAACAAGGCAGAGGGTGAGAAATTCCTTGAGAAGCTCTACAAGAAAGGCGGCGTACAGAAAACTGAGAGCGGTCTCCACTACGAGATCCTCGAGGATGGCGACGAGGTACATGCTGCTGAAGCCGATACCGTATGGTGCCACTACACCGGTACTCTCATCGACGGCACCAAATTCGACGGTTCAGATCCTGAGCGCGACCCTGTCCGTTTCACCCTTGACCGCGTCATCAAAGGCTGGACCGAGGGCATGCAGCTTGTAGGCCAGGGCGGTAAGATCAAACTCTACGTTCCTGCAGAACTCGCTTACGGCGAGCGTGCCATGGGCACTATCAAACCTAACAGCACCCTCATCTTCGATGTTGAGGTTGTAAAGGTAGGCAAGAAGCCTGTTGAGGCTGACGAGGAGTAATCCTTTCACACTAATATTCACAAAAAACAGGGTGTTCTTTTGAATGCCTTGTTTTTTTATTTATTTTTGTAGTCTTATTATTATAAATAATACTACCGTGAAAACAGATATCGAAATCGCTCGCGAGACTTCCCTTCGCAAAATCACCGACGTAGCCGCAGAGGTTCTGATAGACGAGAACGACCTCGAGCAGTATGGTCATTACATGGCCAAGCTGCCGACTTCCCTCATTGATGAAGAAAAGGTAAGGAAGTCAAAGCTCATTCTTGTGACCGCCATCACGGCTACAAAAGCCGGCATAGGCAAGACCACCGTATCCATAGGTCTGGCCGAAGGCATGCGCAAGATAGGCAGAAAATGCGTTGTGGCGCTGCGTGAACCTTCACTGGGCCCTGTATTCGGCATGAAGGGTGGTGCAGCAGGAGGCGGATATGCGCAGGTCCTCCCCATGGAGAAGATCAATCTCCATTTCACAGGCGATTTCCATGCTGTCACCTCAGCTCACAACACCATCGCAGCACTGCTTGACAACTACATCTACCAGCACGCCAAGGACGGCTTTGCCATGAAAGAGGTATTATGGAAACGAGTGCTCGACGTGAACGACCGCAACCTGCGCCAGATCGTGACGGGACTCGGTCCGAGCACCAATGGCAAGAAGATGATCAGCGGATTCGACATCACTCCGGCATCGGAGATCATGGCCATCCTGTGCCTCAGCAGCGACATAGACGACCTTCGCCGCCGCATAGAGAACATACTGCTGGGCTATACGATGGACGGCAAACCTTTCACAGTGAAGGATCTCGGAGTGGGAGGAGCCATCACCACCCTCATGCTCGATGCCATCAAACCGAACCTCGTACAGACCGTGGAAGGTGGACCTGCCATCCTGCATGGCGGACCGTTCGCGAATATCGCACACGGATGCAACAGCGTCATAGCCACTAAAACAGCCATGAGCCTCGCAGACTATGTAATAACCGAGGCGGGATTCGGAGCGGATCTCGGAGCAGAGAAATTCCTGGACATCAAATGCCGCAAGGCTGGAATACAGCCTTCGCTTACCGTGCTCGTTGCTACACTCAACGGCCTGAAGATGCACGGCGGCGTACCGGAAACCGACATCAAACTCCCCAACCCTGAAGGCGTAGTTCGTGGATTTGCCAATCTCGACCGTCACATACGCAACCTCCAGAGCTTCGGACAGAGCGTATTCGTCTGCTTCAACAAGTTCTCTTCCGACACGGAGGAGGAGATAAATCTCGTAAAGGCACACTGTGCCGAAATGGGAGTGGAGTTCGCCCTTAACAATGCATGGGCAGAAGGAGGAGCCGGTGCTGTGGAATTCGCACATAAAGTCGTTGAAACCATAGACAAGAAGCCGTCACAGACTCTCAAGTTCGTCTACCCTGACGACATCTCGCCTAAGGAGAAAATCGAAGCTGTAGCTAAAAAGATATACGGAGCCGCCTCCGTTTCATTCAGCCGCAAGGCTCTTGAGAAACTCGAGGAGGCATCACGCCTTGGCATCGACAGATTCCCTGTCTGCATAGCCAAGACACAATACTCATTCAGCCAGGACCCCAAGGCATATGGTGCTCCGGAAGGATTTCCTTTCGACATCAAGGACATCGTGCTGAACACCGGTTCCGAGATGATAGTCGCCATTGCAGGCAGCATAATACGCATGCCTGGACTTCCAAAGGTGCCTCAGGCAGAAAAAATCGATATGATCAACGGAGAGATTGTAGGTCTGAGTTAGTTCATATGATACCTCGCCAGACAGTAGAAGCAATTCTGGACGCCTCACGCATAGAGGACGTTGTCGGAGACTTCGTGACGCTCAAACGTCGCGGGGCCAACCTAATTGCATGCTGTCCTTTCCACAACGAGAAAACTCCGTCATTCTATGTTTCGCCCGCCAAAGGCATATTCAAATGCTTCGGCTGCGGCAAGAGCGGTACAGCCGTGGGTTTTGTCATGGAACATGAGAATCTCACCTACAGCGAGGCCCTGAAATATCTTGCCAAGAAATATCATATCGAGGTCGTGGAAAAGGAGGAAACGGCGGAAGATATTGCAGCGCGTCAGCGCAACGAATCCCTGCTCCTGGTCAGCGAATTCGCACAGAAGTTCTTCTCAGACCAGCTGCACACTCCAGAGGGGCAGATAGGATATGCGTATTTCAAGTCCCGCGGACTGGAAGATGAGACCATAGAGAAATTCGGACTCGGATGGGCCCCTAACAGCCGCAATGCCCTGCAGGTTGCAGCGCGTGCAGCAGGATTCAAGGAGGATTACCTTGTAGACACCGGATTATGCTTCCGTACTGATGACGGCAAGGTGATGGACCGTTTCTATGACCGCGTGGCCTTCCCTATCCATAACGTGAACGGCCGTGTAATAGCTTTCGGATGCCGCACCCTCAAAAATGACAAGACAGTAGCCAAATACATCAATTCTCCGGAGACCGAGATATACCTCAAGAGGCATACCCTCTACGGCATGTATCAGGCCAGGAACGAAGTTCACAAACAGGACAAGTTCATACTGGTGGAGGGCTATCTCGACGTGATATCGATGCACCAGCTGGGGATATGCAACGTGGCGGCGTCATCAGGCACGTCGCTCACAGTGGAGCAGGTGCGTCTCATCAAGCGGTATACAGACAACGTCACCATCATCTACGACGGCGATGCAGCCGGCATACATGCAGCCCTGCGAGGCATAGGTCTGGTGCTGGAAGGCGGCCTCAACGTGAAGGTTGTGCTTCTTCCGGATGGAGACGATCCGGATTCATTCAGCCGCAAGCATACCCGCGAGGAGGTGGAGACCTTCATCCGTGAACACGAACAGGACTTCATCGCCTTCAAGACCGACATGCTCCTGAGCGAAGCCGGTAACGACCCTATCAAACGTGCGGGTCTTATAAATGACATTGCCGACACCATAGCACTCATCCCTGACCCTGTGAAACGGAGCGTCTACGTGCAGATGGCGGCAAGCATGCTGAACGTGGAAGAGGACCTTCTGCTGCGCCGCATCAGACAGAGCCGCGAGAAAGCCCTTGAGGAGAAGCGTCGCGAAAAGGAACGCGAGCAGCAGAGAGCATCCGACGAGCTCCCTCCTATGCCGGAATCCGATAATGACGATGCTTACGTGGGTGTACCGGCACCGCAGAATCCGCTGATTACCGACAAGGTAATGGCCCCTACAGAAAAGGAGCTGCTCGGATTTCTCCTCAGAGACGGACGCAAACCACTGCTGTTCGACAAAGATTCCGACTACTACAATCCTGAAGGAGCACCTACCGTAGCAGAATTCATCGACGCGGCCCTATACGAAGATGGCGCCAGATTTGCCAACGAATCATACTATCAGACATCTGAGAAATATTTTGAGCTCTATCAGAGCGAGCTTACCCAGGACCAGATATCCGTTCGTCTGATGAATGACGAAAACCCCGTGATACGTGCCGTGGCGGCAGATGTCCTCGAAGAAAAGCATCACCTCACCGTAAAGAAGTTCGAGGCGTCTTTGACCAATGAAAGCACGCTGCTGGCCATTTTTGTACCACGCGCCATCCTGAGCTTCAACCAGGCACGCATTGCAAATGAGATAGGCAGCCTCAACCGCAAGCTGCGCAGCTGCGATGAAAGCGAGGCGGAACAGATTCTGCAGAGAATCATTGAATTGAACAAATTAAAGAAAACACTAACTATAAAGCTAGGAAGAGTATGAGCGAAAAGAATTTCAAGAGAACACTGGTAACATGCGCACTGCCATATGCCAACGGCCCGGTACACATCGGACACCTGGCAGGCGTGTACGTCCCTGCTGACATCTATGTGCGCTTCCTCCGCCTGCGTGGCGAGGATGTGCTTTATGTATGCGGCAGCGATGAGCATGGAGTACCTATCACCATAAAGGCCCGCAAGGAGGGATGTACCCCTCAGGATATCGTGGACCGCTACCACAAGATCATCAAAGATTCATTCACCGGTCTCGGCATCAATTTCGACATCTACTCACGCACCTCTTCAAAAGTGCATGAGAAAAATGCATCGGACTTCTTCCGCCGCCTCTATGACAAGAATGATTTCATAGTGAAATCTTCTGAGCAGTATTATGACCCTGAGGCAGACGAATTCCTTGCAGACCGCTATATCACCGGTACCTGCCCTAAATGTGGTGCAGAAGGTGCATATGGAGATCAGTGTGAGAAATGCGGCAGCACTCTCAGCCCCGAGGAGCTCATCAACCCGCAGAGTGCGCTCAGCGGAGCGACTCCGGTAAAGAAAAGCACTTCACACTGGTACCTCCCACTTCAGGATTATGAGGGATGGCTCCGCGAGTGGATACTCTCAGGCCATAAGGAATGGAGAACCAATGTGTATGGACAGTGCAAGAGCTGGCTCGATGGAGGTCTCATGCCACGCGCAGTGACCCGTGACCTCAAATGGGGCGTACCCGTACCTGTGGAAGGGGCCGACGGCAAAGTGCTCTACGTATGGTTTGATGCTCCTATCGGATATATAAGCAACACCATGGAGCTGCTGCCAGACAGCTGGGAAAAATGGTGGAAAGACCAGGATACAAGACTCATACACTTCATAGGCAAAGACAATATCGTCTTCCACTGCATAGTATTCCCTGCCATGCTCAAGGCTGACGGCAGCTACATACTTCCAGATAACGTGCCTTCGAACGAGTTCCTCAACCTTGAGGGCTACAAGATCAGCACCTCGCGCAACTGGGCTGTATGGGCCCACGAGTATCTGCGCGACTTCCCGGGCCAGGAGGACGTGATGCGTTACGTTCTTACAGCCAACGCTCCAGAGGCGAAGGACAATGACTTCAACTGGAAGGACTTCCAGGCTCGCAACAATAACGAGCTTGTAGCCGTATTCGGCAACTTCGTGAACCGTGCAGTTGTGCTTACTCATAAATATTTCACAGGCGTCGTACCTCAGTACACCAAGCCGGAAGCAATGGATGAAGAGGCTCTCGCACAGATTCCGGAGCTCAAAGCTTCCATGGAGAGATCCATCGAGCAGTTCCGCTTCCGTGAGGCTCTGGGCACCGCGATGAATATCGCCCGCGTGGGTAACAAATACCTCACTGACGCAGAGCCATGGGCCGTCGCAAAGACCGACCTCGAGCGCGCAGGCAGCATACTCAATGTAGCGCTGCAGATATGCGCCGACCTAGCTATAGCGTTCGAGCCGTTCACACCGTTTGCCGCCGAGAAGCTCCGCAAGATGCTCGACGTCTGCATATGCGCAGGCACAGACCACCGCGCAGGCGAGGCTGAGACAGTTAACACATATAAAGACGGCGAATGCGCCGCCCTTCATACGGTAAGCGCCGAGAAATGCTCCGGCAGCTGTCCCGGTGAGGGTAAATGCGTATGCCTCGGATGGGAGCGCCTCGGCGAGCGCGACCTCATTCCGGCTGGCCACCAGCTCCAGAAGGCCGAACTGCTCTTCGCAAAGATCGAGGACGAGCAGATAGACAGGCAGATGGCCCGTCTCGAAGCTATCCGCGCAGAACGTGAAGCCGCAGAGAAAGCCAAGCTCGCCACGGTGGTTGCACCGCAGAAAGAGGAATGCTGCTTCGATGATTTCTGCAAGATGGACATACGTACAGCCACTGTCCTTGAGGCTGAACGCGTGCCTAAGACCGACAAGCTTCTCAAGTTGACCATCGACACAGGTATCGACACCCGCACCATAGTAAGCGGCATAGCAGAGTTCTACAGCCCTGAAGATATGGTAGGCAAACAGATATGCATCCTGGCAAATCTCGCCCCTCGCAAGATCAAGGGAATAGAGAGCAAAGGCATGATACTCATGGCCCGTCAGGGAGACGGCAAGATGCGTTTCATAACG
>JAZRXU010000026.1:0-13163 GCA_045600345.1 Candidatus Cryptobacteroides sp.
AAGTGCGTGACGCCAATACCCAGGCCGTTTTCAGCCTGCGAGGCAAGCCTATCAACTGCTTCAAGGAAAGTGCAGCGAAGGTATCTGCCAACCAGGAACTCACACTGCTCATCTCTGCGCTGGGCGTTGAGGAGGATATGGACAATCTGCGTTACAACAACATCATCATCGCAACAGATGCCGATGATGACGGTATGCACATACGCCTTCTCGTGCTAACCTTCCTTCTGAAGTTCTACCCGGACCTGGTTCGTGGCGGTCACGTATATATACTGGAGACACCTCTCTTCTGCGTCAAGAACAAGAAAGAGTCCAAGTACTGTTTCAGCCGCGAGGAGAAGAACGACGCCATCAAGTACTTCAAGAACAGCAACATAGAGATAACACGATTCAAAGGTCTCGGCGAGATATCCCCAGAGCAGTTCAAAGACTTCATCGGAGAAGACATGCGTCTGACAGACGTATACCTTAGCCAGGAAGAGTCGATCAAAGAGCTTCTTACATTCTACATGGGCGATAACACCCAAGACCGTCAGGACTTTATCAGAACCAACCTGAGAAGCCTTGAGGAAATGGACGGTATCGATATCTAGCATTGATGAGATTACCCTCTTACATCATAAGGACAGTCATCCTGTCGATACTTGTATCATGCAGTACTTCCTGCATGATACGAAGGGTGTTCCGTGCTGACGACCGCAACCCTATCGTCACAATCGATGACATACGCACAAAGTGCAAGCCTCACGGTATTATTGAAGACCGGTTCTACGACTGCACCGCAGGCGGGGCATCAAAACGCCGCATGCTTGTATATCTGCCCGCAGATTATTACAGCAGCGATAAAAGATATCCCGTCGTATACCTGCTGCATGGAGCTCGTGGAAACGAGAGCTCATGGATAGACCGTGGCAATATGATTTCACTTGTCGATTCACTGATGAAATACAACAAGATGAAACCATGTATAATCGTCATGCCCAACATGAACAACTATAATACCGACGAAGAAGGTCTCAATTCCACATTCAAAGCCCCTATACAGTCTCTTTTCGACGTGGACGGATCGACGGAGAGCGCATTCGTACATGACGTTGTCGGATTCGTGGACTCCCACTACCGCTCAATACCTGACAAGAGACATCGTGCCATAGCAGGATTGTCCATCGGATCTTTCCAGACCATATATATCACAGCTGCCAACCCGGATACATTCGACTACATAGGCGCTTTCTCACCTATCTTCAAATCTCCTGTCAAGAAAAGCCAGTATTCGGAATTCTATGATTTCTCTGACGTAAAGGCCAAACAGGCCGTACAGTTCGACAAAAACCACTGTCCACAGCTATATCTCGTGATGGTGGGTCGTAATGACTTCTATATATTCCACGCAGAGGGCTTCAGACAGTATCTTTCATTTAACAATTACCCCCACGAGTTCATTGAGACTCGAGGGGGACATAATTGGGACAACTGGTATAACTACCTTCGCCTGTTCCTGACTTTCTGCTTCGATTAAGACAGATACCTTGGTGCTTTATAGCATACCCCGCTATTCCTTGGCAGGAATGTTTTTCAGGACTTCGCAGAGGTAGCGGAAAGCGTTACCCACTGAAGGTATGAAGAGCTTCTCGGCAGGGCTGTGAGGGAAGCAGAGTGTAGGGCCGAATGCTATCATATCCCAGTGTGGGTATGATGCGCTGAAGATGCCGCACTCGAGACCGCCATGAGTTGCATTCACGATAGGCTCTTTGCCGTTAAGCTGTTTGTAAACCTCTTTCATGACTTTGAGGATAGCCGAGTTCTCGTTTGGCTTCCAGCCATTGTAACCGCCGTCCATAGTCACTTCGCAGCCGATGAGCTCGAAGAGAGCTTTCTGGCGGAGGGCAAGAGTGTCTTTTGCGCTGTCCACAGAGCTGCGGGTAAGGCTCTTCACATAGAAGCTGCCGCCATCGATCTCGACAAGAGCCATATTGGTGGATGTCTCCGTAAGTCCGGCAATGACCTCGCTCATACGCTCGGCACCATGAGGACATGCCATGAGGGCACGAACATAAGTCAGAGCCTCGTCAGACGGCACAAACTCCTTTACCTGCGCATCGCTGCGATCGAACGTCATCTCTGCGTTAGGGTCTGAAATGTGATGTTCATCCACGATATCCTGTATCATCTGCTCCACAGCAACGATGACATCATGTTCTTTCTCTGAAGGAACGAGAACTGTAGCGTGGCTCTCGATAGGAATGGCATTGCGGAGTGTGCCGCCTTTCATGTTCACAAGCAGACAGCCATAGTCCTGAAGAAGTGTGAGGAGTACGCGTGCGATGCTCTTGTTGGCATTGATACGGCCCAGAGGAATATCCTGGCCGCTGTGTCCGCCCTCGCCCTTGTCTGCAGCAAGATACCATGCCGCATAACCTGCAGGGATGCCTGTACAAGGTACATAGCTCTTTGTAGCAGTCACATTGATACCGCCGGCACAGCCTACGCACAGAGCGCCGTCTTCCTCTTCGTCAAGGTTGAGAAGGATATCACCTTTGAGGACATCAGGGCTGAGGGCACGTGCGCCTGTCATTCCCTGCTCCTCGTCAATTGTAAATACAGCCTCAAGCGGACCGTGAGGGATATCAGACTCGAGAGCAGCAAGAGCGAGAGCGACACCGATGCCGTTATCTGCACCGAGAGTCGTACCCTTTGTCTTTACCCAGTCGCCATCGATCACTGTCTGGATAGGGTCTGTAAGAAAATCATGAGCCGAATCACTGGTCTTGGCAGGCACCATATCCATATGTCCCTGCATGACGACGCCTTTGAGGTTCTCGAGACCCGGAGTAGCCGGCTTGCGTATGATCACGTTGCCTACCTCGTCCCTATACGACTCGAGGCCGTGGGCAACGCCCCAGTTGTAAAGATATTGAGACACTTGCTCTTCATGTTTCGAAGGGCGTGGAATCTGGGTCAGCTCGTAGAAATTTTTCCAAACGACAGCTGGCTGAAGGTCTTTGATTGAGCTCATAGTATAGAATTATTTAGTTTGTACATAAACATCGTAGCAAATTTACTAAAAAAATATCACTAACTTTGTGGCCGGCTGAAGAAATTATTCTAAACAATCATACTATGTTCAAAAATCAACCAAAAGGCCTTTTCGCATTGGCGCTGGCAAATACCGGCGAGCGTTTCGGCTATTACACAATGCTGGCCATCTTCGCCCTGTTCATGCAGGCGAAATTCGGCTGGAACGAGGCAGCATCAGGACAGGTCTATGCGATCTTCCTCGCTGCGGTCTATTTCATGCCGCTTGTCGGAGGCATCCTTGCCGATAAGATCGGTTATGGCAAATGCGTAACCCTCGGTATCGGCGTAATGTTCCTCGGATATCTGGCAATGGCTCTGCCTACCGGAGCCGACCTCGCCGGAAAGCTTACAATGTTCGGCGGTCTTGCACTCATTGCCACAGGTACCGGTCTTTTCAAAGGCAACCTCCAGGTGCTGGTGGGCAATCTTTATGACGATCCCAAATATGCCGAGAAACGCGACAGCGCATTCAGCCTCTTCTACATGGCCATCAACGTAGGCGCGATGTTCGCCCCTGCAATGGCAAAATACGTCACCAATCTCAAGCTTGCACAGAGCGGCTTCGTATATGACGCATCGAACTTCGACCCCGCATACCTCGAGGCTCTCTCGGGTGCTTACGGTCTCTGCTTCGGCGTGGCATGTATCTCCCTGGTTCTCTCTGTTGCCATTTATTTCGGCACCAGGTCATGGTGGAAACATGCCGATGTAAACGAGAAACAGGCCAAAGCCGCAGACAAAGAAGCAGTACAGGAGCTCACCCCGGAGCAGACAAAAAGCCGCATGGTAGCTCTCTTCCTCGTATTTGCAGTGGTCATCTTCTTCTGGATGGCATTCCACCAGAACGGATCAGCCCTTACATTCTTCGCGAAGAAATACACGCTCATGAGCATTGACGGCCCAATCCGCATAGGATTCAATATCTGGAGCCTCGCACTCATCGCAGTATCCGTATATACCCTCTTCGCTACATTCCAGAACGAAACAAAGAAAGGCAAAGCCATGGCATGCGCATCCACACTTGCCCTCTGGGGCGGCGCATATGCATTGTACGCGGGAATGCCTAGCCCTCTGGAGATTCAGCCTTCTGACTTCCAGCAGTTCAATCCGTTCTTCGTAGTTGCCCTTACTCCTATCTCCATTGCACTGTTCTCATTCCTGGCATCTAAAGGCAAAGAGCCTTCAGCCCCCAAGAAGATTGCACTTGGAATGCTTGTAGCTGCACTCGGATTCGTTGTCATCACCCTTGGCTCATTCGGGCTCATATCTCCTAGCGAGCTGGGTGAGACCCAGACACAGAACATACTCAGCCCAAGCTGGCTTATCAGCACATATCTCACCCTTACATTTGCAGAGCTCCTGCTCTCCCCTATGGGAATCAGCTTCGTATCGAAGGTTGCTCCGCCTAAATACAAGGGTCTTATGATGGGATGCTGGTTTGCAGCAACAGCCATAGGCAACTACCTCAGCTCTATCCCGTCCATGCTCTGGAACAAGATCCCGCTCATGGCCAACTGGGGTATCCTGATTGCACTCTGCCTTGTAAGCGCCGTCATCATGTTTGCGCTTCTCAAGAAGATTGAGGCAGCAACAAAATAAATTATGCACAATCCCATGAATACAAAGTCCATATTCATATCACTGATTCTGGTTCTTTCCGCAACCCTCGCAAAGGCTGATGACGGAAACAAGTCCGCCAACATCAAGGCCATCAAGGCGCACGATGTCACCATCACCATCGACGCCATCATACCACGCGGGATGCCAAGTGACACGAGCATCGACGGATACACCTTGAGTGTCAAGGGCGGCAAGGTAAACTGCGACCTGCCTTACAGAGGCGAGGCCACAAGCGCAATGATATACGGAGTGGACGAGATGGGCATTGTATTCAAAGATTGCCCGGTCAAGATCACTGACGATTATTCCAAAGCCGACAAGGGCGAATACAGATGGAGATTCTCTGCACGCAGCGGATCAAGCAATGTCGATGTATTCATCACCCTGTTTGACAGCGGCTCCGCAACTATCAGCTGCATTCCCGACAACAGATCCCCGATAGATTATAGCGGGACATTTGGAGAATAACCGGACAAGCTTGCATAATCAAATAATTTTTTCTATCTTTGCGGTCCTTTCTACGCGTTGTAGACTGGACCGTAAATTTTTTAATAACCAAACACATGATTAAACAGTACGAGACCGTTTTCATTGCAACTCCCGTTTTGTCTGAAAGCCAGGTGAAGGAAGCGGCTGCTAAGTACACAAAGTACATCACCGACAAGGGTGGTGAGATTGTGTCTGAAGAGAATTGGGGCCTGAAACAGCTGGCTTACCCAATCAACAAAAAAACCACAGGTTTTTATTACCTTATCGAGTTCAAGGCAGATACTCAGGTAATCGCCAAACTCGAGACTCAGTATCGTCGTGACGAGCGCATCATCCGCTTCCTCACATTCGCTATGGACAAAGACGCTGTAGCTTACGCAGAGAAACGTAGAAACAAAAACAAAAAGGAGGAATAAACTATGGCACAGAACAACGAAATCCGCTACCTCAACCCTCCAAAAGTTGACGTTCGCAAGAAAAAATACTGCCGCTTCAAAAAAGCAGGTATCAAATATGTAGATTACAAGGACGCAGAGTTCCTGAAGAAGTTCCTCAACGAGCAGGGCAAGATCCTTCCTCGCCGCATCACCGGTACTTCTCTCAAGTTCCAGCGCAAAGTGGCTCAGGCCGTTAAACGTGCACGTCACCTCGCCCTTCTTCCTTACGTAACAGACCTTATGAAATAATTGGAGGACAGCACAATGGAGATTATTCTTAAGAAAGATGTCCAGAATCTTGGATACAAGAACGACATCGTAAACGTTAAGACAGGTTATGCTGTCAACTACCTTATTCCACAGGGCTTCGCAGCTCTCGCTACCCCTTCTGCAAAGAAAGTTCTCGCAGAGAACCTCAAGCAGCAGGCTCACAAAGAGGCTAAGCTCGTAGCCGACGCACAGGCTCTCGCAGCCAAGGTTTCTGCAGTAGAGGTTGTCATCCCTGCCAAAGTTGGCGAGAAAGGCAAGATCTATGGTTCAGTTACCGCAGCTCAGGTAGCTGAGGCTCTCGAAGCCAAAGGTGTTGCAGTGGACAAGAAAGACGTTACAGTTCCTTCTATCAAGGAGCTCGGTTCTTTCGAGGCTAAGGTTCGCTGCTACAAAGACATCGCTGCAGTGGTCAAAGTGACTGTAGTCGACGAGAAGCCAGCCGAGCAGGCTGAGTAATTGTCTTTTCGACAAAATACCCGAATAGCCGCCCGAAAGGCGGCTATTTCTTTTAATAATTTCGTATCTTCGCATCGGTTTAGAAATAATTGAAATAATATAGATGATTATGAAGAAAGTTATCATTATCATTGCAGCAGCCCTGGTGGGACTCTCTGCAAATGCAAAAGACTGGGCCAGCAATATAACTGTCCATGGCGGATATGCTGGTTACGTAGAGAAAATGAAACAGAACTACGAGGATCTGAACACAGTCAGCAAAGGCAGTACTCACGGCATCATTCTCGGCGCCGATTATACAGCAGAAAAGATATTCGGATCGCCAGTAGATATCATCGTCGGACTGGACTACACCCTTACAGGCGGCAACGGCTATCTGGCAAAGCCTCTCAATGACCTCGCACAGGATATTGCCAATCTGGCGCACACAAAGAAGACATACAGAGCCAGCCAGGTGGCTCATGACATTCTTATCCCTGTACGTGCAGGCTACTCTTATGACTTCGGTCCAGTGAAAGCCTTTGCATTCGCCGGTCCGAAACTCGGAGTAAACCTTGCATCCACACTCAAATGGAGAGATAAGGGTGAATCAGGCAAAGCCAACATGTATTACGCCACCGACTCTGATGGCAAGATCCTTAAAGATGAGAATGGTGATGCCATCAGATCCGGCTTGTCACGCTGCCAGCTGTATATGGGAGTAGGCATAGGTGCGCAGTTCCTGGAGCACTTCAAGGTGACCCTCTCATACGACGGAGGCCTGCTCAACCGTTATAACGGAGAGCATAGGAAACATAACAAAATCACCACTCCTGCGCAATTCTGCGCTACCGTAGGCTACTGTTTCTAGATTTTATCGGCACAGCGTATGCCGTCAAGAGCGGATGACACTATACCTCCGCTGTAACCGGCACCCTCGCCGCATGGATACAGACCCGGAACACTCACATACTCGAGTGTCTCCGGGTCTCTCGGTATGCGCACAGGGCTGCTTGTACGGCTCTCTACGCCAAGCAGAAGAGCATCGTTGGTATAATAGCCGTGCATGAGCTTATTGCCCACCGTAGGGAAAGCGAGCTTCAGACGCCATGAAACGCTCTCCGGGAGAAGCTGATGAAGAGGCGCAGGCACCACCCCCGGATGATAGGTGCTCTTGGGAAGATCCTTGCTCTCCATGCGGCGGCAGAAATCCATCATACGCTGTCCAGGAGCCTTGAAACTGCCTGTGAAACGATACATATTACGCTCCACCTCCCGTTGGAAATGCATCAGTCCCAGCGGACCCTTTGCCATATATTCAGGGAAATCTTCCGGTTCTATGCTTACGACCACACCGCTGTTGGCCGTCTTGCCTGTACGCCCGCTGTTGCTCATACCGTTAAGAACCACAGTCTCATCCTCTGTCATGGAAGGCACAAGAACGCCACCAGGGCACATACAGAAGCTGAACACACCACGTCCTTCCACCTGCGTGACAAAACTATACTCGGCGGTAGGCATGTATGGCTGATATTTTCCGCTGTACTGGAGCTTGTTGATAAGCGACTGCGGATGTTCCGCACGCACTCCGAGAGCAAAACCTTTAGCCTCCAGAGCCCAGCCTTTCCTGTCGAAGAGTTCGTATATATCACGGGCCGAATGACCCGTAGCCAGTATCACATGGTCAGCCGTAAACACTTCCGGAGTCGCAGGGCTATCTGAGGGCTCCGCTTCGCTTCGTCCCCTCCCACAGTCTGCTGCGCCCTTAACAGAGCTTGCATCCTGCGGGCCCCTCCCCCTTCCTCTGCCCGGGGGTGGGCAGACCTCAGATAGCCCTGCGGCTCCGGAAGGCTTGGTTACAACTTTGATCCTGCCATCAGGAAGCTTCTCGATATCGACGACCTTTGTGCCGAAATGATATTCTCCGCCATGCTCTACTATGCAATGGCGTATATTCTCTACGATTGCAGACAATTTGTCCGACCCAATATGAGGATGGGCATCTATCAGTATGGATGGATCCGCACCAAAACTTACAAGCTGGTACAGAACCTCTCGTATATCTCCCCTTTTGCTGCTCCTGGTAAAGAGTTTTCCGTCAGAAAATGTGCCTGCGCCACCCTCTCCGAAACAATAATTCGAGTCCGGGTTCACATGAGGTGTGCCGTCAGCATTGAGAAGTACGCCAGTACTGAGAGCAGCGATGTCGCGCTTGCGCTCGTGCACATCGCGCCCGCGCTCGAGAATCACAGGTTTCAGGCCCTTCTGCAGCAGATGCAGAGCGGCAAACATTCCGGCAGGTCCGCTGCCTATCACTATCACCGGACGGGCATCATGAACATCCCTGTAGGGAGCAAGCTCATATGCCCCGTCAAGAGTCTCACCCTGCTTGCAGACCTCGATCCTGTAACGCCAGAGAGGCTCCTTGCGCGCATCGATGCTGCGCCGTACGACACGGCACTCCCCGACCATCGACGGTTTGACTCCAAGCGCCTTGGCGGCAGCAGTTTTCACCGCCTCGCCATCCAGCTCCTTTCCAAGGGTTACAGCTATCTCTATCTCTTTCATATTCTACGGTATTACAGCTCTGCCGCCCTGGCTGCAGGAGCAATGTCGAGACCGGTTCTCTCGCCTGCCAGGAAGTGATAATATCCTGCGATGGCTATCATTGCGGCGTTATCAGTAGTAAACTTGAACTCGGGAAGATAGGTATTCCAGCCACGCTTCCGGCCTTCAGATACCACGCGGGCACGGAGTTCGGAATTGGCAGACACTCCGCCTCCTATCGTAATCTCCCTTATGCCTGTATCTTTAGCCGCCTTGACGAGTTTATCCATGAGGATATCAATCAGACAACGCTGGAATGAGGCACATATATCCTCCTTGTTCTTCTCCATAAACTCAGGATCCTTTGCCATCTCATCCCTCACGAAATACAGAAGCGAGGTCTTGATGCCGCTGAATGAATAATCATAGCCAGGAATATGAGGTTTTGCGAATTTGAAACGCGAAGGGTCTCCCTGTTTGGCAAGTCTGTCCACAATAGGACCGCCAGGATAGCCCAACCCCATCATTTTGCTGCATTTATCGAATGCCTCGCCTACTGCGTCATCGATAGTCTGACCAAGTATGGTAAATTCGAGAGGACTGTCCACGCGTACGATCTGCGAATTGCCACCGCTCACGAGCAGGCAGAGATAAGGGAAGGATGGATGACGGAATTCGACATCCTTCTGCTGGACAAATCCGGCAAGAATGTGTCCCTGCAGATGGTTGACTTCGACAAGCGGACAATCCAGGGCGATGGACAGGGACTTTGCGAAAGAGGTTCCGACAAGCAGCGAACCGAGAAGCCCCGGGCCTCTGGTAAAAGCTATCGCAGACAGCTCCGAGCCCTTTACGCCGGCACGGGCAAGCGCCTCACTGACAACAGGGACTATGTTAGCCTGATGGGCGCGGGACGCCAATTCCGGAATAACACCGCCATATGCCTTATGCACATCCTGTGACGCTATCACATTGCTTAAAAGCACACCGTCGGAGATCACTGCCGCCGAGGTGTCATCGCACGAAGACTCAATGCCGAGAATGATATCTGCCATATCCTGTTTTTTAGGTACGCAAATTTAACACTATTAGCCGTATTTACCGAAATATTTTGTTAAATTTGCTTGGATATATGCGCACGTACGCGCCTGTGAGTTATGCGATATCTGGGGAAATTCATCAAATACCTTCTACTTGCACTGACAGTGCTGGTACTTTCCCTGTATATTGCCTTGCATCTCCCGAATGTACAGCGTTTTGCCATCGACAAAGCGCTCGCTGTACTCCAGGATTTTTTCGATGGAGACGTCACTATAGAAGGTTTTGCCCTTAAACCTTTCAATACAATTGTCATAAAGAACCTGGACATCGTAGACCGGGAGCCACAGTTCGAAGGAGCCAGGGACACCCTTCTTCATGTAGGACGTCTGGACGTCAAATTCTCCCTGATGAGCCTTGTCGGCCCGGGTCATGAAGATTTCATATTGAAAAGAGTCAGACTGGATGACGCTACATTCTCGCTCGTTATCGAGGGTGGTGAAGAATATTCCACCAACCTCAACCGAATGATGAGAAACGGCAAGTCAAAGCCATCCAAAGAGCCCAAACAGCGTGACATCTTCAACATACAGCATCTGGATGGCCACAACCTGCACTATACGATGCAGAACTACGGGCTCAGAAAGCTGGAACGTCTCGGTCCCGGCAACATAGACTGGACCGATTTCGAGGTGTACGACGGAGAGGTAAGTGCCGACAACTTCAGAATGAGTCACGGACTGTTCTATGCAGATGTGAAGCACCTTGCCGTCAAAGAGACTTCCGGATGGGAAATAACCCACATGAGCGCAAGCACCGTTGCGGGACAGGGACACGCATATATCAACGACATGCACTTCGAGGATCACCTGGGAGGTTATGCAGACCTTGATTTCGAGATGATAGGCCGCACAGATGACTTCAAGGATTATGTCAACAAGGTCGTCATGGTGGCTGATGTGCACAAGTCGCGTCTGTCTCTCAGCGCGCTGTCCCATTTTGTGCCTGTCTTCAATGGCGACCCGAATACGTTCGTTTACATCTCCGGACTCTGCACGGGCCCTGTGGCAGACCTGCGTACCGACGGTATTGACATCGAGGTGGAGAACAGCAGCATAAAGACACGCCTGAGCGGAAACGTCGGCCGCCTGCCGGACTATCGGACCATGACGATAAACGCAGACTGCCGGAATACGACATTTACGACTGCGGACGTCACAAGATTCCTGCACGCGATAGCGCCTAAGACCAGAAATATGGACTTGGGAAAGTATGGCAGCGGCAAACTGTTCAAGGCTGACATAAGGACAAGAGGCGATATAAACAACCTCAGGTGTGCTGTGGATATAAAGCAGGGCACCGTATATGGGTCCGCAAACATAACGGCCCACGTGCTCAACACATTGAGAAGCGATGCCATATCTGTATCCGGAGACATAAAAACCGACAATCTGGACCTCAGCACACTGCTGGGCATGGACATCCTTGGACCTGCTACCGTAAGCAGCAACTATTCCGTCACTCTGCCCATGCGGGGATCCGCTCTCAAGGGCAACCTGGATGAACTGAATATTCAGTCACTTGAGTTCAAGGGCTACGAATACAACAACATTTCCGGCAATGCGTCTCTGATGGATACCGAAATAAATGCAGACCTTAACTCCGAGGACGAAAATTGCAATGTGGATGTCACCCTTTGGACTGACAAATATTCATACAACGCTGCATGCAATGTCAGGAATGCGGACCTCAAGGCCATGAACATCGACAAGCGGGACAAGTCGAATATTGCGCTCAACCTGTATGCCCATCTGGACCGGGACCTGGACAACCTGCACGGTAACGCCACTCTGACAGACATCCGTCTGACCAACAGTAACGGGACGCAGGAAGTAAGTGATATCACCGTTGACGCTCAAAAGGCAGAGGACTCATACGACATCACATTATCCAGCGAAGAGTTGCAAGGAACATTTCATGGCAATCTGAAACATCTGGACGCCAGCCTCGACACATACAACACCACGAGCCTGCTCGCTTTCATCATGCCCGGTGCCTACATAGACAACGGAACACACATTCAGGCGACAATGACGGAAGATGGAGCAGTTGACGGAGAGATAACATCGCACCGACTCGCCCTGAAAGAGAACTACATCAAAGATCTCAAAGGCAAAGTGACCGGCTCGCTTACAGACCTGGACCTGGATCTGGACGCAGACGAGATACGAGCGCTCGGATTCACGCTGAACAACAACAAGGTTAACGTGTGCTACGTAGACAGCGTCGCACATGTGACATATGGTTTCCACAACGACACTCCCAAACCTACCAGAGGAGACCTTGATTTCAACGCCACATTAGGCGCTCACAAACGATATGCCTTCGACATACAGCCGACAACCTGGTTCGTAAACGGTGAGAAATGGGAAATCTCCAAGTCATTTGCACAGATATGGAACAAGGAGATCAAAGTCCAGGACCTTTGCATCAGCAATGGTGAGCAGTACATCGGCATGAACGGCGAAATCTCTCACAAGCATGAAGAGATGATGACTGCCCGGATTCGGAACTTCGACATCTCCGTGTTCAATAACGTGATCAAGAAAATGGACCTGGACATTGCCGGCATATTGAATGCAGAGGCCAACATCGAGTCCCCTGTAGGCAACGGCATACCGAAAATCACCATGAATCTGCTGGCAGACAAGCTGAAGATGGGAGAGAATGACCTTGGACGTCTGGCTGCAGCATGTGATTACGACAACTCTCTTGACCATTTCTACATAAGCGCCAACCAACGCATTTCCGGAAAGGACGCACTTCAAGCCAGCGCCATCCTGACTCCGGGCAATGAATATCTGGATGCCAGCATATATGCCGACCGCTACCCATTCGGATTCGCACAGAAGTTCATTCCATTCGTATTCAAGCGCATGGACGGAGATCTGAGCGGAACCTTCTTCGTCAACGGTCCGCTCAAAGAGCTTAATTTCAGCAGCAAAGGTGCCCGCGTGGATGATGTACTCCTCGATGTGGGATTCACACATGTACCATACACACTTGCCGGCACCCTGCATATGGATAACGACGGCATACACATAGACAATGTACTCGGTCATGACCGTTATGGCTCCGAGATACACCCAAGCGGTGGCGTCAAATGGAACAGAGCGCGCAAACTCGAGATGGACGTCTCTCTCGATGTCAACAACTGTGAGGCCCTTGACATCCCGGCAGGCGAAGGCA
>JAZRXU010000027.1:0-4378 GCA_045600345.1 Candidatus Cryptobacteroides sp.
ATAAGCTGGATCTTTGGCAGTGGTTACGCTGCTCTGTTCGGCTGACCACTTCTGTGGTTTCATAGGCTGACCATCCCGGATACGCAGCGCCAGAGTATATCCCAGTTCAATGCTGTCGAGACTTTGCAGTTCGCCACTATCGATTCTTGTCTGGATCGCCTGATGTAAATCGTCAAGCGAGGTCAGCATAACATCATCATTCAACATGCCCAGCGGCTCGATCAATCCGTAGAAATAGAAATCGTAAATTGAATCGCTGCGCATGCGCACTTCCGCGATACCACCATCTGTCACCACATATGGATAACCATTGTATTCATGAGCATTAGTGCTATCATCGGTATAGTAATCTCCGAATACTGGGATGTTGTCAATTACCTGTGTGGCCCGGAGACGATAATACCCTTGCTCATGTCCCTTGACTGGTCGCGAAAAGTCGATACGTTGACAATAATGAACGGTATCGCTGTTATAATCATAACGGCGTGCCTGCTCCCGTTTGTCTGATATATCCTCTGTGACATAATGATATCGGTATGCTCCTGTAGTGGCCAGAATGCAGTCTATGCGGAAATCAAGCGGTAGCTCTGTCTCTTCAAGAATGCGATAGAACAGCTTCTCCGGTGCATCAACCGACAGATCATTTTGCTCAGGCACACCACTTTCCGTATATGCCACCATCATATTACCAGAAGGCAGCGTTTTGCTGAAACCATAATCCACATAGAAATAACCCATTTGTCCACCGATATACCCCAAGTGTTTCCCATACATTTTTGTCAGCTTTGCTTGGTCAACCACATAAGGATTCGCATAACGCAGCGGAAGAGAAGCGGCATCCGGGAGTAAAAGAGGCACTGTAACTTGCTCTCTATTGATGGTGAAAGACATACTATCCACACCGGATGATTTCAATGAAAGGAGTGTTTCGCTGGACGCAGAGCAAGAAAACAAGCAGATGTTCAACCAAACAAACAGAAATATAACTATTCTTCTCATCTATCAATTCTCCTTGCCAGCTTCAAGCCAGGGAATAACCCCCGGATAGTCACCGCAGCCCTTGCGGTTGTCGTTGGGATCGAGCAATTCACCAGTCTGTGCATTGATATAGAGTTCCTTATAGTATAGCGAAGTATAGGGATCATCATACGCGTCTCCGGGCAATTCCTTTTTAGCATCCTTGGTGTATAGGCACACGCATCGCCATGCAGGAGCAGCATAGAATTCAGCTGTTTCGATCCATCCCCACCCAGGTTTACGGCTTGTATTTGGAACATTATACAACGCATAGCCAAGATCCAAACTGTAAACAGCACGGATATGGCCAGCTTCGATTTCTGTTTCTATTGCAGCAAGTACAGTATCAAATGCACACAGCGGTACATCATCAGTAAGCATATTGCTTTCGCAAACGGTTGTTCCCATGATTTGATAGTCCATTTCGTCTCGGACAAGAGCGGTCAGACAAGGTTCGTAGAATAGTTCTTCATCTTTACTTTGGTCCACTGCCGTGATCACATGTCCAAAGATGGGGATGTCGTGTACCATGGTATACAAGCAGTCTGTATGAATGAGAGCAGGCAGCACCTGTTCTCCGGTAACTTTATCTGTATAACCGGCAATGCGAGCGCGTAGTATATGTTTTGTATCAAGTTCAAAATGAGAATGATCAACAGTGTTCAGAAATCTATGAACGATATCAACAAGGCCGCCGATCGTTAGCATGTTCCCTGGTGCATAAGCTGCCTCACAATCCAAAGGGCCATAGATGTAATAGGAATAATCCTTGACCTTCCTCCCTTTGGTCATCTCATGTTCTTCCTGCCACAGGTCACCCACGCATGCAGCAAATGCATCCGGCGCGCTTCTTGTGAGAGTCCAATCAGCCTGTTCATTGGCAACAGGAACCCAATAGGCTGGAACAACTATCAGGACAGGCATGGCGGAAACGTCTGGCACCGTTGGCAGGATGTCTACAGACACCATGCGCCCTTGGGTTTCATAGATTTTATGCCATGCTGTGATCTGTTCCCAAACTTCATTAATTGAAAAGGAAGGCTGCTCTGCATATGCAGCCCCGCAAAAAGTCAGTAGAGCGATTAAGCATGACAGGATTCTTTTCATTTGCATTATTTATTCACTCCTATTGTAATTCTTCCCATGTAATCCACTTCACCCTTCAAAGTTGCTGAAAGAGAGAAAGCAGGCGAAGAAAGCCTCCGCCTGCCCATAGTTTACTTGACCTGCACAGCCTGCGTCATGTCGGCTACGCCGTTCACAATAGGCGCCAGGTAGAGTTCGTCCGGCAGTTTTTCAATGTAGGGGTAGATATATTCTGCCTTAGTATCACCGTAGCCATTGCAGCCGTAGTGATCAGGGAAAAGCTGCTGACCGTTCCCATCAACCAGTTCCAGACTGGTCAGCCATTCCGTGTATACGTCCATCGTCGAGAAGGGCCACATCAGGTTGCCGTTTTCATCCATATAACCTTCACCGTTCTGCTCCTTGTATGCAGCCAGCTCATCAGGATTACCATCGATTTTCAGCGTGATGTAGGTCATCAGCGGAGAATAGCATACTTCGCTGACCTGTACGGTGCCCATTTCAGTGGTGAACGGAATGTTGGGATTCTCAGTGTGAATCAGCTTTTCCACATTGGCGGTATCGACCACAAAGCTCACCATGCCCTTGGTCGGTTCCTTCAGTTCGCCGTCGGCCGTGTACATCTCAGGATGGTCGGCCTTGGTGTAGTCGCTGAGGGGCTGACGCTCACCAATAGGCAGAGAGATCTTTACCTTGCCATTCAGCGTAATTTCCTCATTGTCCAGGCGCCAGTATTCCGTCTGAATGATCTCACCGGCTTCGGTGCTGCCGCTGGTAGTTGCGCCGGAGCTTTCCGGCATATCGATACAGCGTCCGTCGATCCACAAATGATCGATCCACCAACCAACCTGATGATCAGCCAGGAGGGCCAGATCTTCATCATTGATGCCTTCGCCTTCTTTGCCATTAACGGAAGCACCAAGAGGCTTACTTACATCATTCATCTTGTAGGAATAGCGAACAAACAGCGTCCTGCCGTCATATCCGGCTTCCAGCACATCAATGTCCACACCATTTACGGTTTCATGTGCAAGGTTGCCCTGCATGACCCGATCTGCATTGACAGGTGTACCATTACCCATCATGAACGACAGGCTGTCAAAGAGCTGCCACTGTGTAGCGGCGTACGCCACAACGCCCAGAGAAAGCATGAGTGCGAGAGCAAGTGCAATTGCACGACGACTGATACGAGTGCCGGTGCGCAGGGTTTCCTTTGTAGATTCTTTCATATTGGCCTCCTGAATGACAATGCGTTCGAGTGTCTTTTCCATTCGCATGGAAAAGAGTTCCGGCACCTCGGGGGCCTGCTGGGAGATTTGTTCACGGAATTGTTTTTCTTTCATTTGGATTCCTCCCATACTACCTGGAGCGTTTTCCGCAGATGCCTGCGAGCCAGCAACAGACGTGACTTGACAGTGCCTTGCGGCAATCCCAGCATATGGCTGATGTCAGTCGCGGAGTAACCATCCACATAATGCAGCATCACAACGATACGCTGCTCCGGTCGCAAGTGATCGATCTCCTCCATAATGGGAGATGGTTCACCAGGCGGCGGATAAGTAGCGGTGTCCTCTTCCAGCGGATAAAAGCTCTGTCGTCTGCGTTTGCGCAGCATATCCTTGCACTGGTTTGTGAGAATACGGATCAGCCAGGGTTTGAACTGGTCAAGGTTCCTGAGCGTATTCCGTTTCTCCCAGGCGTGGGTGAGTGCTTCCTGTACAGCGTCAGCGCAGTCAACATCATTTTTCAGATAGGACCAGCTGACGCGATACAACAGCTTTTCAATCCGCATGGCTTCCGTTTGGAAGGTTACGGCATCCATGGCGTTGCCTCCTTTGGTGCAATGGGAACCGGCCTGTGTTCCCGTTCAGCATGCTTACACTATACAGACGAATAAGATGGCTGAACGGATTACTCATTCATAATTTTTCTTTTGCATTATAGCATAATCAAATAGATTTTCTCTGTCAGGAAAAAATCGCAATTTCCATGTCCATATAGAATAGAGGCACGATTTTCATCATCACACCACATAAGCCGTGCAGCCGTACACGGCTTTTTTGTTGTGCGCATTTTTGGAAACGCGGTCTCTCAATCAATTACAGAAAGAAGGAATTATCTCATGACCACTCATCCATTGACCTGGAACATCCATGACTGCATCGCAGCAGTATTTCGGAAAGGAGGTACACGGTTTGGCTGAAAAGACGATCAACGATGAAATGAACATTCCGGACTATGCCATTGAACGCATCGCCCGTTGTTTGCTCCCCGC
>JAZRXU010000028.1:0-4352 GCA_045600345.1 Candidatus Cryptobacteroides sp.
GATTGAAGGAATTGCTTGCCATAGGTAAATCGGCAGGGCTTTCTGCAAAACTGTGTCGGCAGCTTGCAGATGAGATTCGGGAGAAGAAAGCTCCGATTGAAGAAAAGTATCGGGATGTACGCTCATAATCTGCTTAGAAGACAGAAAAAGTCGATGAATATTGACTTGCTGAGCTAAGAAAGGTTCTAGCTTAGCAGACAAAATCCAACAATGATGAAGGAGACAGCAATGCAAACAGAAACTGTTTATCTTGCCGGTGGATGCCTGTGGGGTGTACAGCATTTTGTCCGTACGCTGCCGGGCGTCATTTCCACAGAGGCAGGAAGAGCCAACGGCACAAAGGATACGCTTGATGGCCCTTATGACGGTTATGCCGAATGTGTTAAGACCACTTTTGACCCTATACAGGTCAGCATCACGCAGTTGATGGAATTCCTGTTCGAAATCATCGATCCCTATAGCGTGGACAAGCAAGGTGTTGACGTGGGTCACAAGTACCGCACTGGCCTGTACAGCACTGAGGAAAAGCATTTGATCGAGGCCCAGGCGTACATTGACGCGCGTAGTGACCGGGATCAGATCAAGGTCGAGGTGAGGCCATTGACACACTATATCCCAAGTGCTGACGAGCATCAGGATCGATTGCTACGCTGCCCGGAGGATTATTCCTATTGTCATATTCCACTCAGCGTAATGAACAAATACCGCAAGTAACGCAGTATATGACCAGACATGGCACTTTGGAGAACTTATGTGTTTAGCTGCGTAGACATGTAAGTTTTTCAGAGATAAGGAGATACGACGATGAAAAGACGAATTGCAGCAATCCTTCTGTCAATAGGAATCGTGTTATTATCCGTTTCAGCATGGGGTGAAGGCATACAGTCTGCCCTTACCAAAGATGAAACCAAGGAGGTCATTCCTATGATGAAACTGGAAATCGGCGATGCTGTTATGTATGCAGAGTTTGCCGATACCGATGCCGCCCGTGAACTGCAGGCAAAGCTTGCAGAAGGCAGCGTGACCATCGACGTAAGCAATTACGGTGGCTGGGAGAAAGTCGGTGATCTGCCCTGGAATCTGCCAACAGATGATGAGCACATTACAGCACAGCCTGGGGATATCATGCTGTATGTGGGACATTCCATCGTGTTGTTCTACGGAAATAACAGCTGGGCATATACCCGGTTGGGTCAGATTATTGAACATGATGCAAATGAACTGCGCGAAGTGTTGGGCGGAAACGAAAGCCGTTTGACCCTGTCTCTCGCAGAATGACTGACGGATACTTACTACGATGAATCCGTCCTACTCGCACAATATGTTTTTGTTGAGCATGCAGAAAGGATTGATTTTACCATGACATCAAAAGAAAAGAACCTGTGCCGGATCTTCTGTCTGAGCGGCGTTGTTGGACTGGTCTTCTATCTCATGCATGACGTGATCGGCGCTATGAACTACCCGGGGTATCAATGGATGCGCCAGGCCGTCAGTGATCTGACTGCCACGGATGCGCCTTCCTATACGATTGCCAACGGCTTCAGCAATGTGTATGGCATCATGAGCGTGGTGTGCTGTCTGTTTGTCTGTGTGCTGGCGCAGAATCGGCACAGGCTTACGCGGATTGGTGTGTCTCTGTTTGCGGTGATGGAATTCATTTCCGCTGTGGGCTACTCACTCTTTCCGCTGTCCAGCGCAGGCTATGATGGCACCGTTCAATCCTTCATCCATGTCTATATTGTTACCACCGCTGTTGTGCTGCTCTCTATTGCATCGCTGGTGCTGATCGCTATCGGATCGTTCAAGGATCACAGAAAAGCACTCGGTATCTGTGCGCTTGTTGCGTTGGCCTTGATGTTTATCGGTGCGGTCGGAAGCGGTGCTGCACCCAAGGAATGCTTCGGTATCGTGGAGCGGTTCAGCACGTACAGTGCAGTGGTTTTCTGTGCAATCCTCGGCGTGTTCCATTTCGTCGAATGACCAATCTGTCGGAGGAAATCATATGGCACATATCCTGATGATCAATCTGCCGTTTTCCGGACATGTGAATCCAACACTGCCGCTGGCAGAAGCGCTGGTCAACAGAGGACACAAGATCGACTATATCTGCAGCGAACAGTTCCGACAGAAGATCGAAAACACCGGTGTAGAGTTCATCCCGTACCGTACATTTCCGGAGCATCCAACCGAGAATGAGAAAAAAAGACTCAGTTTTCAGGCAGCCTTTGACACCGCGCTGTCTATGTCTGGTCAATACGATCTTCTGATCTATGAGATGTTCTTCTATCCGGGTATCCAGGCAGCCAAGCAGCTTGGAATACCTTGTGTACGCCAGTTCTCTCAGCCCGCCTGGTCTGACGAGACCTGGAAGGCGACTCCCATCATTTTCAAAGCATCATCAAAGCTGATCGATGTTCAGGTCATGGGCAAAAAACGGATTCAGGATATGAAGCTTCCCTTTACTTCCATGGATGATGCCATCAGACACAGCAAACCGGATATAAACATCGTCTATGTGCCGGAGGCATTTCAGAAGTACCGGGATACCTTTGACAGCACCTATTATTTCACGATTCCGCAGCAGAAGGTCACAGCATCAAATATTGTTATCCCATATGACAAGATGAAATATCCCATTGCCTATATTTCGCTGGGGAGTATTATCAGTGACAAGAGCTTTTACAAAAAGTGTCTTCGGGCATTGGGCGGGAAAGCGATATCCGTGATTCTGAATACAGGCAAGGTGGATCCAAAAACATTGGGACCGATCCCTGATAATATTTTCGCCTATTCATTTGTCCCGCAGATCGATGTACTTCAGCACGCCGATGTCTTTCTGACGCATTGCGGGATGAACAGCGTCAATGAAGCGATCTGTGCCGGGGTTCCCATGGTTGCCATGCCGTTCATGAACGATCAGCTGGAGAATGCTGCGCAAATCGACATGCTGAAGATTGGCAAACGGATTCACACATTCCCAAGCTTAACCGAAATCGAAAAGTCGATCTTTGAAGTGATCCAGAATCCCCTGTACAGACAGCGTGTTCAGGCTATGCAGTCAGAAGCGCTTTCGTCAAATACATGGGATGCCGCGATCAAGGCAATTGAAAAACTCTGTGTGCATAACTGTATGATCTGAGGAGATGAACACATTGAACGAGGTCAATAAAACATTGTACATTCCCCTTTATGGCAAGGCGCAGATCAGCAAAAAGGGCATCATCCTTCATGATCCCACTGCGGAAAAGATCTGGGACAAAGAGGGGTTTGCCATCAAAGGAAAATCCAAATCGAAATGGCTGTGCTATAACATGGCTATGCGTGCGCAGGTCTTTGACGATTGGACACGCAGAATGATTGCGCAGCATGCAGATGCTATTGTGATCCATATCGGCTGCGGCCTGGACAGCAGATGCCTGCGTGTGAACGCACCGGACGTGAACTGGATCGACTGCGATTTTGCCGACGTCATCGCCATCAGGAAGAAGTATTATGCCGAATCCGGCAGCTATTCGATGGCCTGCGTGAATGCTGCAAATCAGGACGAACTGCGTGCGCTGCCTGACGCACCCTGTGCCATTGTGGTGCTGGAAGGCATCAGCATGTATCTGACCAATGATCAACTGTCGCAGTTATTCCGTGTGCTGAGCGAAAAATACCATGAAGTGCATATCCTGCTGGATGTGTACACCGTGTTTGGTGCAAACGCCTCCAAATACAAGAATCCTGTCAATGATGTGGGCGTTTCTCAGCTGTACGGCGTTGATTCGCTTGCGCCCCTGCTGGAAGGAACAAGGCTTTCGCTCTTGGCTGAGCATTCTTTCACGCCCGAACATCTTGTGAATGAGCTGGCCGGGTTTGAAAAATGGTTCTTCAAGCGGATGTTTACTGGAAAAATGTATCGAAAAATCTACAGGCTTTTCGAGGTGACATCTGCATAAGTCCGTTTCGACAGGATGGAAGCGAGCTATATCAGGTTGTGCTTTTCTGCACATGATCTATCGCACTATAGTGGTATTTAGCGCAGTAGACAAATTATACTATTCTCAAATCAAAACGCATGATCTGCTTGCATTTTTTCCGCCGTGGCGTTGCTTCGTTTCGGTCGACGTACCTCCAGTACGCCTCCCTCCACTCAGCTTAGCCGGGACGAAAAATCTGCGGCGCATCTCTGTTCATTTTAATCTGAGTTCAGTATAAGGATGAGGCGAAACTCCTTTCGCAAAGAAAGCCAGTTCCATGACCAATGAAAAACCAGTTATGCCAAGGAACACCTCCTTGACATAACTGGTTTTTGTTATGAGCCTGTACAAATGGTATCTCACCGAATCAGCCAATCATCGCCGTCCTTG
>JAZRXU010000029.1:0-5735 GCA_045600345.1 Candidatus Cryptobacteroides sp.
CTTGCTCTGCTCGAGAGGGCCGAGGAACATCTCATACAGGCGGAGAGTGTCTGCACCGAAAGTGTCGCATATCATGTCCGGGTTCACCACGTTGAACATGCTCTTGCGCATCTTCTCGATGGCCCAGCCACAGATATATTCTCCATTCTCCAGAATAAATTCTGCATTATTGTAATCCGGCATCCAATTACGGAATGCTTCCATATCAAGGCGGTCGTTATGGACGATATTCACATCCACATGAATCTCTGTGGTCTCATATTGATCCTTGAGGCCTACAGATACGAACTTGTTGGTGCCGATGATACGATATACGAAATTGCTTCGTCCCTGTATCATTCCCTGGTTGATAAGCTTCTTGAAAGGCTCCTTCTCGCACACATAGCCCAAGTCATAAAGGAACTTGTTCCAGAAACGGCTGTAGATAAGGTGACCTGTAGCATGCTCGGTACCACCTATGTAGAGGTCCACATTTCTCCAGTATTCATCTGCACTCTTGGATACAAGGGCTTCAGAATTCCCTGGATCCATGTATCTCAGATAATACGCGCTGCTGCCAGCAAAACCAGGCATGGTGCTCTTCTCGAGCGGATATCCTTTGTATGTCCAGTCCTTCGCACGGGCAAGAGGCGGCTCGCCCGTCTCCGTAGGCTTGAACTGATCCACCTCTGGAAGAGTGACAGGAAGATCATTCTCGTCCACGGGCATTGGAATACCATCCTTATAATATATAGGGAAAGGCTCGCCCCAGTAGCGCTGGCGGCTGAATATCGCATCACGGAGACGGTAATTCACCTTTCCGCGGCCCAGGCCATGTTTCTCGACATATTCGATGGCTGCAGGAATAGCCTCCTTGACGCTCATACCGTTGAGGAAACCGCTGTTGCACATGATACCGTCCTTGGCATCGAAGCTCTGCTCCGACACATCACACCCCTCGATAAGAGGGATTATAGGGAGATCGAAATGCTTGGCGAACGCATAGTCACGGCTGTCATGGGCCGGAACCGCCATGATGGCGCCAGTGCCGTAGCCGCTGAGCACATATTCGCTGATCCATACCGGAACCTTGGCTCCGGTAAGAGGGTTTGTGGCATATGATCCGCTGAAAACTCCCGTCACCTTACGGGTCTGAGCCATACGCTCACGTTCAGTCTTCTTCTTGGCCATGTTCAGGTATTCATCGACTGCAGCTTTCTGCGAAGCGCTGGTAAGCTTCTCCACCCATTCGCTTTCTGGGGCAAGGACCATGAAGGTGACACCGAAAACGGTATCTGCACGTGTAGTGAAGATGGTCACATCATATTCCTGGCCTTCATTCTCCACCTTGAATACCATCTCACATCCCTTGCTGCGGCCTATCCAGTTGCGCTGCATATCCTTCAGAGAGTCTGTCCAATCGACACCCTCCAGGTCATTGAGCAATCGTTCTGCATAAGCTGATACGCGAAGCTGCCACTGAGTCATCTTCTTCTGTTCCACAGGGAAACCGCCACGTACGCTATAACCTTCCTTGACCTCATCATTTGCCAGCACGGTACCAAGGGCGGGACACCAGTTTACAGCTGTCTCACCCTGATAGGCGATACGATACTGCATCAGAAGATCACTCTGCTGCCTCTCGGTAAGTCCATCCCACTTGCCCTCAGAGCGGAATTTCTCGATAAGCGTATCGATCGGCTCAGCTTTCTGAGTCCCCGGATTGAACCAGCTGTTGAACATTTTCAGGAACGCCCACTGCGTCCATTTGTAATATGCGGGATCGCAGGTGCGCACCTCACGCTCCCAATCATAGCTGAATCCTATACGGTCCAGCTGACTGCGATAACGCGCAATATTGGTGTTTGTAGTCTTTTCCGGATGCTGTCCTGTCTGGATGGCATACTGTTCTGCAGGCAGACCGAAAGCATCATATCCCATAGGATGCAGCACATTGAAACCGCAGAGACGCTTGTAGCGGGAATAAATATCAGATGCTATATAGCCCAGTGGGTGACCTACATGAAGGCCAGCACCACTCGGGTACGGAAACATGTCAAGTACATAATATTTAGGCTGCCCCTCTTTCTCAACAGCCTTGAATGTATGGTTTTCAGCCCAATAGCGCTGCCATTTGGCCTCGATGTCTTTGAAATTATATTCCATTGCAAAAAATTTGCGCTAATTTACTACTTTATTTTCTCTTCTTCAACCTGAATTCCACAGGAATTGTCATACTGCATGCAACCTTTTTCCCTTTGTGACGTGCCGGTCTCCACTTTGGAGATGCAGCAACAACTTTCACAGCAGCATCATCAAGATCAGCGTCTATGCTCCTGGTGACATGGACATCTGTAACCCTGCCGTCTGCCTGAATCGTGAATTCCACCATCACACGCCCCTGAATACCATCTTTGATACAGTTTGCGGGATACTTGAGATAAGGATACACCCATTTCTCAAGAAAAACCGAAGGATTGGGATTGTTCAGGAACATCGGAGGCATATCGCAATCATTCCAGCTCATCACTCCGGAATCGGATTCCCTAGTACTGCGAGACGCCGTGCTGAAAGCAGGCACGCCCTCATGAGCATTGGCAAGCTCGAGTATGAAATTAAATATATACTCCCTCTCGCGCTCCATAAAGTCATAATCAAGAATGCCTGGAGTGTCACGGTGGGTATTGTGTTCACTATAGCGTCCTGTCGTGAAAAGCACCGATGGAATCTCTGCGGCATAGAACACCTGATGATCGGAAGGATATGGTTCAAGCCCGATAATAGCAGGTTTCACAGGCTGCGGAGATGAAGACACGGTATTTATCATCAGATTCAGGTCCTCATTCCCCCCGGTAAATGCCATCAGTCCATCTTTATCCACTCCAAGGACATCAAGATTGACCATTGCATCAATATTCGAGATATCCTTACCAAAAGTATGATGCAGAAAATGCCAGGCACCTGCAAATGACGGGTTCGACGCTCCGAAAGCGACGAAGACGACACTTCTTTTGAGCATTATCGAGTGCTTTGAGACCATGGAAGCCAGTTCCAGAAGCATTGCCACGCCAGAAGCATTGCCATTGGCACAACCGTATATCTGTTCCACCCGCTGTCCATCCACAGTGAATGTATGAGTGCCAAGACCATCCATATGTGCACCCACCACTATATAATGATTCTTCAACTCCCTATCATAGCCAGGGACATAAGCTATGACATTGCGCGAGGTCAGAGTATCCTTGGGGCCAGCCACACCGAACACATCGCCGTCCGGTCCGCTGAGCATATCCGCCCCGCTGTTGGACAAGACTTTATAAACATAGTCAGCGACAGCCTTCTCACCTTCACTGCCAGGTGCCCTGCCCTCATTCTGAGCCAGGCAGATCTCCTCCACATGAAAACGGAAAGACTTCACAGCCTCAGAATCCTCCCAATACTGGAAGAGAAGAGGCAAAATCAAGAGCAAAAATTTCATTTCTTATTGTTTACATGCACCCACACGTCCTTAGGACACACCCCGGAAGCCTTTGCACGCTTCAACGTGGATGCTATTACAGAAATATCATCCGAACGCTCAAGAACCACGGCCTGCACGCCTCCTTTGAATAGAAGAGTGTAAGTCTGATATCCACTCGCAGCAAGTGCATCAATCTGCTGCTGAGCCATCTTATTTGTCCGATAAACACCCATGACAAGATGATATTTATACTGCAACCCATCAATAGGATCACCAAAATAAAACACGTCGGAGAGCTTGACCCCGAGAGCATTGATTTCGCCCACGACTGCCAGGGAGTCCCTGCGGGATTTTTCCAGTGCAGCTACCATGTCAAGAGAATCCCTGATCTGCTGGCGACGCTGCTCCAATGCCATTGATTTATAGGCAATTATATCCGAAGTGGGGCGACCTGCAACTTTGCGGAAAAAATCACACGAAGTAATATTCAAAAAAAATGCCCCGAAAAGAACGTATGTTGCTACTTTTTTCATATTTTTGCACACCTTTATGCAAATATAGCATGATTTGCGTGATTTAGAAAGAAAGATGAAGAGGAATACCTTATTATTAATATGTATCTCTGCTCTGCTCATACTCCTTTGCCAAACGCTTGACGCCCAGCACAAATATGTGTTGAGGCAGGTGTATGCAAAGGTTGCCTGCAGTGTTCTTAAAGATACCCAGTCCGCTGAGATTGCAGGCCTTGCTCGCAAAGGCGAACCTCTTCTTGTCATCCGTCCAGCTTTTCTTTTCATCACAGACACCACAATAGTCGACACCTACAAGGTGCGTCTCGAAGACGGCACCATAGGCTATGTCGATGCAAAATACGTATCGTACGACAAAGAAGAGGCCAAGGCCCGCTACATGGCGGACTTCTATGACCCTCTTCACAAGAAAGCCAAAGATACATTCAGGGGCGGCGACCCTCTCGGATGCGATTTCTATCCACGCATAAAGCCGAAATTCGAAGACAATGTGATGCCTCAGGCATGCTATAGCCTGTATCTTACCAGCAGCTATGCAGTACTGAAGAATATTGATGCGTACATTACCCTGGCAAAACAGACAAAGATCAACACCTTCGTGATAGATATCAAGGAAGACGGTTGTCCGGGCTATAAGGCCGAGGCCATGAAAAAATATGCACCATCTGCATATAACCGTGCACAGGACAATCTCGAGCTCTACAAAAGTGTTGTCAAGAAGCTTCATGACGAGGGATTCTGGGTAGTGGGACGCATAGTGACATTCAAAGACTATCACTTCACAAAGGATAATCCCGACTGCGCCCTTTGGAACAAAGCCACAGGAGAGATGCTGTATCACAACAAGTCCCATTGGCCCAGCGCATATAGCCGCAGGGTATGGGAATACAATGTAGCTCTCGCCAAAGAATCTGTACAGAAAATAGGCTTCAACGAGATAAACTTCGACTACGTCCGCTTCCCCGACCGCATGATGAGCATCGAGAGCGGCATCGAGATGCGCAACAGGTATAACGAAAGCAAGGTGCAGGCCATACAGCGTTTCGTGACATATGCCACTGATGAGCTCCACAAGCTTCACGTTTACGTATCAATCGATGTATTCGGAGAAGCCGCGAACCCCGGGTACACCACTGCATACGGTCAATACTGGCCGGCCATAAGCAATGTGGCCGACGTGATGAGCGGCATGCCTTATCCGGATCACTTCAGCAATGGATACTACGGCATCCAGAAGCCATGGAACCACCCGTACGAGATAATGAAAGCATGGGGTGCCCGCGTTCGTGACCGTCAGGCCGAGACACCGTCGCCTGCCATTGTACGCACATGGATTCAGGCATATCATGTCATGTGACACGTAGACCGCACCGGTATCGCCTACGATGCCGCCATCATGCGCAAGGAAATAGATGGCCTTCCGGACATTGAGACACAGTTCAATGATTATGCGATCACCTATGAAAATTGGCAGAATGGTGAAATCACAGACTGGGTGCGATCAGAATACGGTGTCTTGGCACGAGAGTCGATGCGAGTTGAAACTACGAAACACGGGCGCTTTCGAGATTTCACGAATGTTTCGATTCGTGTGAATAAGAAGCCGGATTATCTGTTCGTCGATGAGTGCCAGGATCTCGAGATCGATGCCATAGAATCCTTTGTTCAAGGTGCGCAAAAAGGGATTGGGTTCTACGGCGACGATGATCAGCACATCATGGCTTGGCGAGGCCGTTGTCCAGTGACCTTGAAGACGATTCATGACC
>JAZRXU010000030.1:0-10143 GCA_045600345.1 Candidatus Cryptobacteroides sp.
GAGGACATCGACTTCTTCAAGGCTGACCGCTACTGGAACCGTGGTGGTTCATATCTCGAAATGAGCCGTTTCAAACCTACCGACAAAGACTTTGAGGAGAATTTCAATCTCGACCTCTTCAAAGAGAACAATATCAAACTTCTTGTGACTATCGGCGGCGACGATACAGCCTCTACAGCAAACCGTATCTCGAAGTTCCTCGCTGCGAAGAACTATCCTATCGCCAATATCCACTGTCCAAAGACCATCGACAACGACCTTCCTCTGCCAAACAACACTCCTACATTCGGCTACAACTCTGCCAAGAATGAGGGTGCGCACCTTGCACGCACCGTGTATGAGGATGCACGTACATCAGGCAACTGGCTCATCATCTCAGCCATGGGCCGTACCTGCGGTTCTCTCGCTCTCGGCATAGGTGAGGCAACACACTGCCCAATGACCATCATCCCGGAGATGTTCAACAAGACTCCCATGACTCTTGACACTATCATCAAACTGTCAGTTTCAGCTATCCTCAAGAGAAAGATCATGGGCGTGGGTTACGGTACCATCGTAGCTGCAGAGGGCCTTTTCCACAATGATGGCGTTGCAAAAGAGGCAGAAGCTGCCGGCATCCACTTCACATATGATGACCATGGTCATCCGGAGCTTGGCAAGATCTCAAAGGCAGTGCTCTTCAACGACCTTCTCGAGAAGAAGTTCAAGGAGCTCGGTCTCAAGGTCAAGAGCCGTCCTGTGGAGATAGGCTATGACGTTCGCTGCCAGGATCCTGTTGCATACGATCTTACATACTGCACAGAGCTCGCAATGGGTGTATACCAGCTCTTCAGCGAGGGCAAGACAGGATGTATGGTATATGTAGACGCATACGGCAACGTATCGCCTCTGTATCTCGCAGACCTTCAGGACCCTGCTACAGGCAAGATTCCTCCAAGAATTGTGGATATCAACGCCGGTACTGCCCAGAACTACTACAAATACATCGCAAACTACATCTCAGAAGAAGACTACGAGGCTGCAAAACAGTATGTAGCCAACCCTGAGGAATACGATTTCAAGAAAATCCTCAACTGGTAGTGAAGCCCGTCATTTATCAGGTTCTGCCCCGATACTGGGGTCCTTATAAATCGCAGAATGTTCGCAACGCATCTCTTGCAGAGAATGGTTGCGGGCATTTTGCCGATTTTGACACCGAATCTCTCGACTACATAAAGGGACTCGGCTGCAGCCATATCTGGTATACTGGCGTCATACGTCATGCGACCGCATGCAATACTGCCGGTTGCACTCCATCGCACCCTTCATTTGTCAAAGGACAGGCAGGAAGTCCCTATGCCATAACCGATTACTATGATGTAAACCCTTATCTGGCAGAAAATCCCGACCGTCGCATGGAGGAGTTCGAGGACCTTGTCCGCCGCAGTCACGAGGCCGGGCTGAAAGTCATCATAGACTTCGTGCCCAACCATGTCAGCCGCGACAACAAGAATTTCGGCATGGAAGATGACAGATCTATCCATTGGAAAGCCGAGAACGATTTTTACTACTATCCGGGAGAGCATCTGCGTCTGCCGGTAGAATTCATTCCCACAGCTGAGTTTCCCCAGCCATACGAGGAATATCCGGCCCGCGCGACCGGTAACAACTGTTTCAATTCCCATCCTTCGATAACGGACTGGTATGAAACAGTCAAGCTTAACTACTGCGATTTTCACACCCCCACCTGGGACAAGATGCTTGAGATTCTGAGCTTCTGGGCAGAGAAGGGAGTGGACGGTTTCCGCTGCGATATGGTGGAGCTGGTGCCAGGCGAATTCTTCGAATGGCTGATCGCACGGATGAAAGAGAAATTTCCAGGCATAATCTTTATTGCCGAAGTATATAAGAAGGATCTTTACCGTCACTACATCCAGAATGTAGGTTTCGACTATCTCTATGACAAATCAGGCTTGTACGATACTCTGCGTGAGATCACAAGCTTCAATGTATATCAGGGGCAATGCCATCCCCAGTCATGGCAGAGTACCAGACGCATCACCCACGGATGGCAGCGTATAGACTCTATACAGGAACACCTTCTCAATTTCCTGGAGAATCATGACGAGCAGCGCATAGCCTCGGATTTCTTCCTCTCGAATGCAGAAAAAGCACTCGCAGGCATGGCTTTGGCTTTTCTGTTCAACAGAGCTGCCGTGATGATATATTCAGGCCAGGAGATAGGCGAAAAAGGGATGGATAATGAAGGATTCAGCAGCTGCGACGGCCGTACCACCATATTTGACTGGTGGAAGCCGCAATATTCTCAAATGCTATGGGATCATATCCATGGAAAAGAGCTTCCAGAGAGAGAACAGACTCTGTTGAACCACTATCGCGAGATACTTGGTCTGGCTTCATCTGATACGATGAAGACGGGCTGCAATTACGACCTTTGCTTCTGTAATGAACACTCAAGAGGCTTCATTCCAGACCGTCACTTTGCATTTTTGAGATATGACGAAAAAAATTGCTATCTTGTGGTCTGTAATTTCGGACCTGATGATGCCAACATGGATATAAACATGCATGAACGCAGTCAGACGGTCTCTGTGGATGTCAAGGCATTCTCATATATAATCAAAGAAATATAGTCATGCTCACAGCCGCCGACATAAAACGGATCAAATCTCTGAAAGACAAGAAATTCAGAGACGAGACCTCCACGTTCGTAGTAGAGGGCGAAAAGATGGTCGCAGAACTTCTGGACAGCGGTTTTGAGGTCCTTGAGACCTATAGAAGCTGTGACATCGGCGAGAAGGCTATGGAACGTATCACGCTGTTGTCGTCGCCGTCCAAGGTGCTCAGCGTGGCCCGCAAGCCTGCAGGCATACAGGGCATTCCGGATAAATTGAAGGAAGACGGAATATATATCGCTCTGGACTCGCTGCGCGATCCCGGCAATATGGGTACAATACTTCGCATAGCTGACTGGTACGGCATAGATGGAGTCTTTGCAAGTGAGGACAGCGTGGATATTTTCAATCCTAAAGTTGTGCAGAGTACCATGGGAGCCATATTCCGTATGGATTTCCACTACTGCGACATCGTCTCGCTGTGTACACGCAATGACGTGGAAGTGTATGGCACTTTCTTAGGAGGAGATAACGTATATACGACTGACCTTGGCGAAAACGGCAGAAAGGCGAGAATCATCGTTATCGGAAACGAATCCAACGGCATAAGCGAGGCAGTGGGAGCACATTGCTCACGCCGCATTACCATCCCGTCTTTTGCGAAGGGGCGCGGATCTGAGAGTCTGAATGCGGCTGTCGCCACAGCTATTACGGTATCTGAGTTCAAACGCAGAACATTGAAATGAGAAGGGGAGTAAGGCATATAATTATTGCGACAGGGCTGACTCTTGCAGTTCTGGCGTCATCATGCAGTACTGTGAAAGTGCTGCGTGAAGACCAGCGCCGCCTTACTAAAACAAAGATAGAAGTCACCAACGACAAGAAATTCGCTACAGGAGATCTCTACCCATATCTCAAACAGACAGCTGACACCTGGAATCCATTCCTGTATGTATATAACTGGGAAAATGGAAAAGGAAAGGGATGGGACAAGTTCGTCCACAAGCTCGGCAAGGCCCCTGTGATATTCGACAGCACCCTCGTACAAAGCTCAGCGGATAATCTTCATGACCACCTCAGCTACATAGGCTATTACAACTCGCGCGTTGAAGCGAGCGTGGACAGCAGCAGATACAAAAAGGCCAAAGTGAAATACAATATCACTCTGGGAAAACGCTACAAGATAGACAAGATATCTTATGAAGTGCCTTCGTACAATGTAGAGTTTTACAAGGATTTCTATGCAGATACCGTCAACAGCAGCATCAGGAAGGGCCATTATCTCAGCGAACAGCTTCTGGAGTTGGAGTCAGCCCGAGGTGCAGCGGCGATACATAACAAAGGATACTATGATTTTGCCAAGACATACTACGTATTCGAGGCTGACACATCTTCCAATCCTGGTCATGCCCATCTGGATGTCATAGTGAACAGCCATACGCGAAATGAAAGCAGCGATGTGGTGCGTGACATGTACAAATACAATATCGGACGTGTCAGTGTGTCGTACCCGGAGGATGTGAAATTCCGCACAAAGGCCCTAAAGAACCTGAATGTGCTGAGAACCGGCGATCTGTACAGTGATACCAGGATATCAACACAATATGAGCGATACAACAGCATTCCTTATTTCAATTCAGTGAGCATGCAGCTCACTCCGCGTGCGGAAAGCCGCATCGTGGACTGCGACATCAAACTGAAAAAAGGCAAGACGCAGGGATTCAAGGTCGGCCTGGAGGCCTCTCTGAGCACAACTCTGCTCTGGGGCATATCTCCTGAGGTGAGCTATTATCACAGAAACATCTTCCACGGTGGAGAGATACTTAACGTATCCGTCAACACCAACCACCAGATGATGCATAAGAACCCCAGCATCCACTCCAATGAGGTGAATGCTTCTGCCTCTCTCACATTTCCTAAATTTTTCCCTTTCCCTACACGATGGTTCGCAGGTCCTGATATCCCCAAGACAGAGGTCAAATTCTCATATAATTTCCAGAACCGTCCCGAATACAGAAGAAACATAGCTTCTGCATCATTCGGCTATCTGGGAAAATTCAGGAGGCATCTATATTATCAGGCATATCCCATATCGTTCAACTACGTGCGTCTGCCAAGGATCGAAGAGTCTTTCCTGCAGTCACTGGCCAATACGAACATGGCCTTGCTCAATTCCTTCTCCAATCACCTGGACCTCGGCATATCGTCCACCATATACTACAACTCGAGTTCCAATGCATCCAATCCTAAGGACAGCTACTGGTACACCAGATTCAAATTTGACCTGGCTGGCAATGGCATGAGCCTGTTCAACAGTTTCATGGATGTAAGGGCAGATGGTACACATGCCATAAAGGATGTGCCTTATTCACAGTATGTCAAGGCTGAGTTTGAGATAGGCAAGACCTTTGTGTTCGGCCGTAACGACGGTCAGGCATTTGCAGGCCGCTTTCTTGTAGGTTATGGCAGGGGATATGGCAACAGTATGACTCTGCCATTCGAGAAACGTTTCTATAGCGGTGGTGCAAACTCGGTACGTGGATGGGTGGCAAGGACACTGGGCCCTGGATGTTCACAGATGAACACGCAGTGGACCATTCCTAACCAGACCGGTGATATGAAGCTCGAGGCAAATATCGAGTATCGTTTCAAGATCTTCTGGAGATTCTCCGGAGCTGCTTTCGTAGATGCGGGCAACGTATGGGAGGTGCACCCTTATTATAATGGAAGGCCGGATGCGTTCTCATTCAAAACGCTTGGCGACAGTATAGCTGCAGCATGGGGAGCAGGCCTTCGCGTAGACTTTACGTACATTCTGCTCCGATTGGATTTCGGTATGCGTTTCCACGATCCTGCGAATGCAGAAAACAATCACTGGCTAGTGCCTAGACAGTGGGTACAGCACGGCAACTACGCCATACATTTCGGTGTAGGATATCCTTTCTAAATATATAGAATATTATTCTCTACTAGAAGACCATGGCAATCAGACCGACTGCCATCGCTACTGCACAATTGATGATTTTTGCTTTCAAAAAGCTCATCTTGCTTTCCGCAAGAAGGGGCAGGGAAGCGTGACCATCCTGGCTGATGCAGCTTGCCAGCAACACCGGGAGAGGGACAATGCCTGAAGCATAAAGAGTCACGAAAATGAGATGAGGGCCACTCTCAGGTATACATCCTATCAGAGTAGCCAATACGATCATGATAAAGGTGTTCTCGCTTATCCATTCGCTGATGTCGAAGAAATTGAGAAGCACTCCTACAATTACCAAGACATTAAACGTCCATGCATATATGCGTGGAAGATGCTTTACGACTATATGATGCCAGAGATGCTCATCTACAAAGTGATCTGAGCTGATGCAGAGCATTACGAGTACAAACAGGCTGAGTATCGCAAACAATACATTCATCCAATCCTCGCTCAAAAGGTTTATACCTCCGATAAGATGTTCCTCCATTTCCTCTGCACCATGCTCGTGTTCGAACAGACCAAGGACCAGAGCAATAAGAAATGCAGCAATACCAGCGAACATGACAGCCCTTTTCCACGTGAAATGGCGATCACCGTGTATCTTGTCATGATCATGTTCGTCCTCTTCATGAACGCTGAAATGCTCGTCACAATGCATTGGATCGCGTTTTTTTACTACCATATCTACGATGATGCCAGTGGCGATGGCAATACCGAACAGCAAGGCGAATATCCACAATGAATCTCCAGGTATTGTAGCAAGCATCACGAATGCCTCATCGCCTGACGAAGCAATCATCATGGCTACAAGGGCACCGAAAGACAACAGGCCATGAGTATACAGAGAAACCGTTGCAAAGCCTCCGAGACAGCCTGGAACAGCACCCGATAGGGCACCTACAAGTACACCGCCCACCTTGCTCTGAGCTATACCTTTGAAAAAACCTCCGTGACTCTCGATGTTCAGCAGCTCTATCATTATCATCATAATGATCACCAGTCCGGTGATCATTATACTGCTCAGAAAAGATTCCTCCAATATGTGAAAAAAAGTATGCATTCTCTATTTCTTCGGATAATATTTAGGCCACATTGCACTCAGTCGTGCAGCAGAAGTGTCTTCCGCCTTATTGGGTTGCGGCTCATACAGGACGGTGCCTTTCAGCTTGTCCGGCATGAATTCCAGATCCACAAAATGTCCGGGATAGTCATGGGCATATTTATAGCCGTCGCTATAGCCGAGATCTGCCATCAATTTTGTCGGAGCATTTCTTAAATACAACGGCACTTGTGCATCGTGTGTCTTTGATGCAAGTTCCAATGCGTTATTGATAGCCATGTATGCAGAATTGCTTTTAGGGCTTGAAGCCAGATAGATAGCACATTCTGACAACGGAATGCGAGCTTCAGGCATACCTATCTGATGACATATCTGAAAGGTTGAATTGGCCAGAAGCAATGCATTGGGGTTAGCCAGTCCTATATCTTCTGCAGCCAGTATGCATAAACGTCTGGCAATGAAGAGAGGATCCTCACCACCTTCCAGCATTCTGGCCATATAATAGACGGCAGCGTTTGGGTCACTGCCACGTACACTCTTGATAAATGCGGAGATGATATCATAGTGCATCTCTCCGTCCTTGTCATATGCCGCGGGGCTGCTGCTTAGGCAGGCCGTCACAGCATCGTCATCAATGACAATATTATTTTTGTCGGGGGCGGCATTGACCACCATCTCTATGATTCCCAACAATTTACGGGCATCACCGCTGGAATATCGGAACAATGCGCCCGTGCTCTCGACCTTTATTGGAAGTTTGCCGAGCACCTCGTCTTTCTGAAGAGCACGATCCAGCAGAGTCTGCAGATCATCTACTTCCAGGCTTTTCAGAACAAAGACCTGACAGCGACTCAGAAGGGGAGTGATGACCTCGAATGAAGGATTCTCCGTAGTCGCACCTATCAGAACAACAGTTCCATCTTCTACAGCTCCCAGAAGCGCATCCTGCTGGGATTTGCTGAAGCGATGTATCTCGTCGATAAACAGCACAGGAGCCTTGCCTCCTGAGAACATCCGTGCGTTGCGGCTCTTGTCGATAACCTCACGAACCTCTTTCACACCCGATGATACAGCGGAAAGAGTGAAAAACTCGCGACCGAGACTCTTGGCCACGATATTTGAAAGGGTAGTCTTACCTACACCCGGAGGGCCCCAGAGTATAAAACTCCCGAGATTCCCGCTGTGTATCATATTGTAGAGTACACAGCGGGGACCTACGAGATGTTTCTGGCCCACATAATCGTCCAGGCTCTCCGGCCTCATCCTCTGAGGGAGGGGAGGCAGCATCTGGCTCTGGGATATGATATCTTCGTTAATCACTTATATGGGCCGCTGAAAAATTATTTTTTACCGTATCTGCCGTGATACTTGCCAAACAGGAACGTAATACCAGTGTGGATGGCAACATTAGCAGAGTCGAACGGAATCATCTTTGTAGTATACTGGAATGGAATGTTATCCACCCCGAGGAAGAAGTTGAAGCCTGTAAAATGAACTGATGCCAGAGCTCCCAGCTGGCTGCCGAATTTTCCATAAGCATAAGCTGCACTGACAGAGAATATCTTTACGACATCGTAGTTTACGCTGCCCCTGATCTCCCACCAACCATAATCTTTGTCAAACTGCTGACTGTAGAGTGCACCGAAAGATACTTTCTGATATTGTGGAATTCGTACCTGTACACCGGCGTGAGCGGTACATGCCATCATCTCTGAGGTTCTGTCCATGGTAGCAGGGTCACCCGCCTGGAAATTGAGAAGATCATTCAGGAGATCCTCCTTCTTGATATCAGAACCGGTTGGGTTGATGATAATGTCACCGGAATCAGCCTTGAGAGCACCATTCTGCACTTTCTTGTAAGTCATGACACCCAGATCATTGACTGAGGCAGAAACCTGAAGCCAATCATAAATATCTACGACGATACCCAGATCGGCAGCAAATCCGAAGCTGCCAAAGGCATTACCTACCATAGAGGCGATATTCTTTGGATTGAGGGCATCGGTATCTATAGATATGCCTCTTTCAGGTGCAACAGCGTACTTTACAGGGATGTTCATGGTATACATGTTACCATCGCCTTTGATATGCATGGTCACTTCATCCACACCAGCAGGCTTCTTGAACTGCACATTGAGCTGGTTCAAGTTCATGTCTGCACTGGCAAAGCTTGTAAGATACTTTACCTTATAGCCCACTTTGACCATACTGCCTATCGAATATGACTGACCGACAGCAATCTGGGCATGAGCCCCTAGATTGAACTTCAGATTGTTGATCTGATAGCTTTTATCCAGAGGAAGCGCATTGCCGAGGTTGCCCTTTTCACCGATTTTGAGCATGGCAAATATCTCTTTGGGCAGAGAAGCTCTTACTCCCAATTTGAGATCTGCATCAACAGTAGTGTAAACAGTACCTTTTGCATTATGGAAACCCGCACTGAACAGGTTTACATCGGCATTCAATCTTAGAGGATTGACGTTAGCAAACTTCTTTTCGATATCAGTCCAATGTATGGAAGGGGAGAGAAGTGTAGGTATTTTGCCGCCATTGGCTAACTCCGGATACAGGAAACTGCTGTATGAGAGGTTACTGTTCGCACCTGCATACACGCCTCCCAGAGCAGGAACGGCAATATAACTCTGATTGGGAGTTGCTGCAGGATTGAGCTTGTGCTTATATACATAGCCATCGTTGAAATAGCCGGTAGTAGAGTAGTCCTGAGCCTTGATTTCCACTGAAATCAGAGCAAAAATAGTTATAACAAAAATGTTAAAATAGAAAACAATTTTGTTATTTTTACTGACTATCATATATTAGCGCGATTATTTAAGATGAACGCCTGCAGAAGCAGAAAGAGTCTTTGTTTTGAAGACAATTGTCTGATTCTTGATGATTGCAGCATCAGTTACAACCTCGAACTCGATGGCATCGAAAGAGTTGAAACCCTTATCTTCGCTGAATGAGATGGTAACCGGAGTAGTTTTGCCTGCACCGAATGACATTTTATCTTTTCCATCAAGCTTGACTTTGATGTCCTTGCCGTTTACACCTTTGAAAACGCAAGAGACGGTAACGCTGCTGGCAGCATTGTTCACGACCTCGCCTTTGACTTCGATGCTGCCTTTCAGAGAATAATTCTTGAGATAGTACTCGATATTAGATTTGTCGCTGTATACAATAGTCTCATTTGTACCTGCAGGCAAATTATCAGCTGCCTTGTAAGTGATAGAAGTCTCGAATTTAACATCTTCAACGTCTACGCTGGCAATCTCATCATCCACATTGTCCGGATTGATGTCAAGACATGATGTTGCCGCAAATGCAAGAGCTGCAACTAAAAAAGGAATAAATTTTTTCATAATCTGATCACAAAATATTGTTTCAAAGGTATCAATAATATTTTATTATTGCAAATGTTATACAATTTATATTATGTTAAGTTGTAGGTAAACAAAACACTCTCCTATATGGATCTGGAATATTTTTAC
>JAZRXU010000031.1:0-3857 GCA_045600345.1 Candidatus Cryptobacteroides sp.
TGCCGAGCCTACAAACAACACGGTTCACATACAGACGACTCATTCAGCTGAGAACCCCGGTGCGTTCGTGTACCCTGGCATTCAGCCATTGAAGATCAATCCACAGCTGAATCCTGTCTACAACTTTGAGAATCTGATTACCGGCGAGTGCAACAAGATGGGCATTACTGCCGGTATCAATATCGCCAAGGCGCCCGGGAAGACTGCTTTCAACCCTCTGTTCCTCTTCGGTGGTTCAGGTCTGGGCAAGACGCACATCGCTCAGGCAATAGGTCTTGAGATCAAGAAACGTTTCCCCGAGACCATAGTCCTCTATGTATCGGCAAACCGTTTCAAGACGCAATACATGAAGGCTGTCACAGCTAAGAATCAGCTTGCAGACTTCCTTGCATTCTACCAGAGGATAGATGTCCTTATCGTAGACGACATCCAGGAGCTGAATTCCCCTGGTGCAAAGAATGCATTTTTCCACGTGTTCAACCACCTTCATCAGAACGGCAAACAGCTCATTTTCACGTCCGACCGTCCTCAGGTGGAACTTCAGGAATTCGAGCACCGTCTTCTGAGCCGTCTCAAATGGGGTCTCAGTGTGGAGCTTACCGTTCCTGAGTACCAGACCCGTCTGGATATGCTTCGTTCTCGTGCCTTCCGTGAGGGTGCAGACATTTCTGACGAAGTCCTCCAGTATATGGCCAGCCGTATAAAGACCAATTTCCGCGAATTGGAGGGGGCTCTCATTTCCCTTATTGCCAATGCTACTTTCAAGCATCAGGAAGCTGACATTGAAATGGCAAAGCGCGTTGTGGACATGATCGTGGATGAGCCGCAGCTCGATCTTACGGTAGACAAGGTGGAAGCTGCAGTATGTGAGTATTTCAATCTCACTGTGGAGGATATACATTCTCCATCTCGCAAGAGAAATATCGTGCAGGCAAGGCAGATAGCCATGTACCTGTCACGCTCGCTCACCCAGTCGTCCCTCTCTATGATTGGAGATCTGATAGGCGGCAGAGACCATGCCACTGTACTCCACGCATGCAATACGGTCACAGACCTTATCGCCACAGACCGCCTTTTCAAACAGTACGTCACTGACATTCAGCGCACTCTGACAGGCGTCATAGACTAATCAATTACCATGACAAAGATTGCTCCTTCATTTCTCGCCGCAGATTTCCTGAATCTCGGTGAGTCTTCCCGGCTCATAAATGCAACTTCTGCGGACTACTTCCACATGGATGTGATGGACGGAGTTTTCGTGCCGAATATCTCTTTTGGCTTTCCTGTAGTCAAGGCTGTTGCACAGATGGCCCAGAAGCCTCTGGATGTGCATCTTATGATCGTCAACCCGGAAAACTACGCTCTGAAATTTGCAGAGATTCAGGGTGTGGAGATGGTGTCCTTTCACGTCAACGCCACCAGGGACCCGCGCAAACTGCTGCAGGATCTGCACGCCAAAGGAGTCAAAGCAGGACTTGTCATCAATCCAGACATACCGGTGGACGCACTATATCCATATCTGGAAGACTGCGATTTCGTGCTTATCATGAGTGTTTTTGCTGGATTTGGCGGTCAAAGTTTCATACCGGAGACATATTCACGTATCGAGAGAATAGCTGCCGAAATAGCAGAACGCGGTCTTGACGTTGATATCGAAGTTGACGGGGGAGTGGGACCTGCAAATGCATCCCTGCTTGCTGAAAAGGGTGCATCTATTCTTGTAGCAGGCACATCAGTGTTCAAGGCAGATGATCCGGCCGCTACTATCTTGGCCATGAAATAACCCTGGATTCGTATTCGCTCCACAGAGCATCAGGGTCTGTCCATATCATATCGAATCGATATTTGAAGTGCCTCAGAAATTCTCTCAGGCACTCTTTTTTATCATATTGCCTTCCCGTGAGTTGGGCAATTGATACAGGATTAGGCAGGTCTGCAGGGAAAATGGTCTGATTGATATTTATGCCTATGCCCAGGGTGGTGCGTTCCATGCGGCCGCTACGCAGGGCGTTTTCTATAAGCATTCCGCATATTTTCTTGCCATCCACATATATGTCATTGGGTTTCTTGATTCCTGCAGTGATACCGTAGTCCGCGAGAAAATCTACAACAGCGAGAGATGTGGCAGGTGTGATGATCTGCTGCCTGGATGGAGTCAGGTCTCGATTTTCGCCATATTTCATCAGTATTGAGAATGTCAGATTCTCTCCCACGAGCGAATGCCATTTATGGTCGCCCTGACCTCTTCCAGCGGTCTGAAATTCTGCCGCGATGACAGTGGCGTCTGCCAAATCTGCATGCTCACGCTCGATCACAGCCGAGGTGCTGTCCACTTCATCGTACCATTTTACTATAAATGCGTCACTACCGGCTTCTGAGCGTGTTATTTGCATAATTTTTGTTATATTTGTTTGCAAATTTAAACGATAAATGGTAAAAAAAGAAATTAAAGTCATTGCTGATGCAATGCTTGAGAAAAAAGGCGAGGGCGTCACAGCTCTCGACCTGCGTTCCATAGGTACTACTATTTCCGACTTCTTTGTTGTTTGCAATGCAGCCAGCACGACACAGGTGCGCGCCATTGCAGACAATGTTGAGGAGCAGATGATCATACAGCTCAAGACGAAACCTGTACGCAAGCAGGGAACGGAAAACGGCATATGGGTAATCCTCGATTACGGCGGACAGGCAGTAGTGCATATTTTCCAGACAGAGTATCGTGAGTTCTACCGCCTCGAGGATCTTTGGGCTGATGCCAAGAAGACCACATTCAAGGACAAAAGTGAGGAGTAGTACAGATGGCAAAGAAGAATAACAAGAAAACCCCTAAGACAAAGATTGTCCGCATCAATCTTTCCTGGCTGTATATCCTTCTGCTGGGCATTGTGATATTCATGTTCTTCAACCCGGGTTCAGGCAATTCACAGAAAATAGAGTGGGAAGAAGTAAAGGCGGCCATTCAGGCAGGCGATGTACAGAAGATAGAGTTCGTACGGAACGATTATCAGGGTTCTGTAACCATACGTCCCGACAGGCTGGAGAAGTATTCAGACCTTTTCGGTGGCAACATTCCATCGAAATCTCCACATTTTACTTTCCTTGTAAGTACAAGCTTCAATCCGGAAGAGACCTTCGGAGCACTCAACGACCAGCTTCCTGCCAACGAACAGTTCAAGCTGGTGATGACCAGCAACAATCATGTGATGGACCATATGATGGAATGGCTGCTTCTGCCGCTGATGCTCATAGTTTTCTGGATTTTCATGTTCCGTTCCATGAACAAGAATGGCGGCCCTGGTGGCCCTGGCGGCGGAATTTTCTCTGTCGGCAAGACTACGGGCAAGATGGCAGACAAGAAAGACCAGAAAGTGACCTTCAAGGATGTTGCCGGACTATATGGTGCCAAAGAAGAAGTCATGGAAGTCGTGGATTTCCTCAAGAACCCTAAGAAATATACCTCTCTCGGTGCCAAGATTCCAAAAGGAGTCCTTCTCGTGGGCCCTCCGGGCACAGGTAAGACCATGCTTGCAAAAGCTGTAGCCGGCGAGGCGGATGTACCTTTCTTCAGCATCAGCGGTTCCGATTTTGTAGAGATGTTTGTAGGCGTTGGTGCCTCCAGAGTTCGTGATCTCTTCCGTCAGGCTAAAGAGAAGGCTCCTTGTATAGTGTTTATCGACGAAATCGATGCTGTGGGCCGTGCACGTGGCAAGAACGTCGGCTTTTCATCGAATGATGAGCGTGAAAATACTCTGAACCAACTCCTTACCGAGATGGATGGCTTCGGCAGCAACAGCGGTGTCATAGTCATGGCTGCCACCAACCGTGCCGATATCCTGGACAAGGCGCTTATGCGTGCC
>JAZRXU010000032.1:0-10251 GCA_045600345.1 Candidatus Cryptobacteroides sp.
GGAGATGCCCCCCGCCACCAGCGGGGGCCCCCCCCCCTATCTGTCAGGGGGCCTGATCAAGGGGGTGGGGGAGAAGATGGAGGAACGTCTGCTGCTGCGTTTCGGATCTGTGGCGCGCATAGCCGCCGCCCGCGAAGAGGATATTGCAGCTATTACAGGCCCTAAGTTGGCTAAAACTATCAAAATGGAACTTACGAAAAATGACAGATAAGAAGAGAACATTGTCCGCTACATCGATAGCGATGATAGTATGCATCCTTATATGCACCGTGCTGGATGCTATATTCAATAATAGCGGTGCATTCACGGCCATGAAGGTTTTCGCCATGGTTGCCGCCGTATGTGGAGTGGTAAACTGCGCCCTGTCGTCGGACGGCAGCATTTGGAACTGGCTGTTCGGCCTGCCGGCTGTGATATTTCAGGGCATTGTCGCTCTCAATGACGGAAATATAGGCGTGGGATACATGGATCTTGGTTTTCTCGTACCAATGCAGGTCATAGGTTTTGCGATATGGGCCAGGCGTGGTGCCGCCCTCTCCAAGGATGCGGAGGTCTCGCAGGTCAAGGGCCGTACTCTGAGCTGGCCTATGCGCATTGCCCTGGTTGTTGTGGTGGGCGTTGCTCTTGCCTGCCTTTCGCCTGTGCTCAGCCATTTCCATTCGAACTCTCCATGGTTCGATGCGGCTGCTGTAGTGATGCAGATAGTTGCGCAGATCCTCATGTCCCTTGCATTCATGGAGCAGTGGGTTGTCTGGATCATAGTCAATGCCACGTATGTCATGCTGTGGGTAAGCACCCTTGTCCATGGAGGCGAGAATGCAATACTCATGATAGCCATGTGGCTGTGCTATTTCGTAATTTCGATACACGGATTCCGCGTATGGCGCAAGATCAGCAGATAGGGTACTATTTTGCTATTTCGATTTAATGTGCTATATTTGCAACACTTTTTTGAAGGTTTAGAATAATAATTAATAATTATAAAATTTAAAATTATGGCAACTGTTGCAGAAAAAGTAAAAGCAATCATCGTTGACAAACTCGGTGTTGCTCCAGAGGCAGTTACTGAGAACGCTTCATTCAACAACGATCTCGGCGCTGATTCACTTGACACCGTAGAGCTCATCATGGAGTTCGAGAAAGCATTCGATATCACTATCCCAGACGAGGATGCAGCTGAGAACATCACTACAGTAGGTGACGTTATCAAATACATCGAGGAGAAGGTTAAATAATTTTACCGGTACCTCAAACAAAACCCCGAGCCAAATGGTCCGGGGTTTTGTCGTATTATGGTGTCTGATTATTCCTCTTTCAGATAAGAGTATACAAGACGCAGGTATGGCGTGGCCTTGTCTATCGCCTTCGGGCCGTTGAGGCTGCAGCGGTAGAAACGGTCTTTGTCCAGCATTGCAGTTGTACTGGTCGATGTGCCGTTGCTGTTGTTGTACATGCTGTCATACATTGACTGCATCATGTAATAATTGTAGTAGTTGTCGTAGCCGCCGTAGCCATATCCGCCATAGCCATAACCTCCATAGCCGTATCCGCCCATCATGCTGTTGTAGTAGCTGAGATAGGCCATCTGGTTGTAATAATCAGCCTGAGAGTTGCTCTGGGTCTTGACTGTAAAAGTCTCCTGTGCAAGTGCAAGAAGCCATATGTTGGCTTTTTCTAGGGTTTCGGCATTCTTGTCAGGATCTGTCGAGAGAATGGTCTGCAGATGGTGGGTTATATCCGGGCAGTATGCCGAGATGTCGTAGTTGATGTTACCCTGGTCTTCATCCGATACGGACGCATCTGTTATTCCGGCATAGCTCACGTTCTTGCCGTTATTTGTCGTCACGCGGATTGTAGGGTTGAGTATGTCCGGGAAGAATTTCCATTCTTTATAGTCTGGAGCGTCGAATGGCAGGATCAAGCTTGCGCGGTTGAGGATGATCTTCTCGGAAAGCGCTGCTGCCTGGACGTCTTTGTATATGCCGCGGGATGCCAGAGAGTCAAGAATCGTATTGCGAAGACGCTCTGCGCGAATCATAGGTTTCAGACCTGTTCCTCCGTCGATATATACTTCCTTCTCAGCTTTGCCGGTGGGAGCTGCTCCTCCGAGGTAATCTTCCTCGCAGACGTTGAAGGCGTAGTATGTGGCGCTTTCTGTAAAGTCATCTGCGCCGATGGCAAATATGACGGAGGTATCCACTTGTGAGCGGGTGCCGTAGTCAGCCTTGAACTTCAACTCTGCATAGCAGTCTTTGATGTAGTATGAGTCGCTGTCATAGTCCAGCCCGACTTTGAAGAAATTGAATCGCCCGCCTGTGCTGACAGGGTCATCGCAGCATAGATAGAACCCTGGATGCTTGCGGGTGTATACAGAGGCGGTGTCTATGGTCTCTTTGCCTTCTCCGATGTATGATTTTGCGAATGACTCATTGAGCGGAATCGTGAGATTCTTGCTGCCTCCATATGCAATGGTACCCTGTGAGACAGGAGTTTTCCCTTCGAAGTCCTTGTTGCGTATGTCGCTGGTGTATCTGAAGTTCTGGAAGAATGTAGAATCCGGGTCGTATGAGCTGAGGTCCCTGAGGTCATACGCCCTTATGTTCTGCATGATGTAGCGCTGACTGTCGTTTTCGTAGGAAAGCGTGTCCAGGGAGGTATGAACGATAAAGCTCTCGAATGCCTGGTTTTTGCCCCAGTTGACCTCGCTGCTCACAGGTATGAGAAACATCGCACTGCCTCTGCGGGAGATCTTCTTTACGCCGTTGCTCTCGTCGTATATCGAGCCCACGTTGATGCGCAGTGAACTATAGCCGCTGAGCTTGTCTATCAGACGCATCTCGATGCTGTCGAGCGGGATATCGATCCATTCTGTAACGAATCTTTCATTGTCGGGCATCACGTTGTTGCCCAGGGTAAAATCGGTCTTAACGCATGACGCCATGGCGGCTGCCACGGCGCTGATAGCTATTAATCTTATGAATGAATGGCGCATGTCCATTAAATTGAAGCGTAAAATGAATTGAAGTTGTCTACGTAGTTGCCGGATTCAATGCCTGTAGCTCCGTATTCCATGACAGGAACGTGCTCCTTGGCGTATGCCACAAGCTCTGCCGGCACATCAGCGGTGGCGGCAATGACTCCGTCGCTGTAGTCGATGGCCATTTTAGCAAGATTGATGCCAGTAGGGTCGGTGATGTGGGTGACATCTCCTTCGTTAAGACCCTGGAATCTTACCAGGTCGGCAAAATTGTCTGCGAACTTCTCGGCAGGAGTGTCGTTCTCAAGAGAAAGGACAACCTTGCTGTCTGCGAAGATGGGATCGTCCTTGTAGCACTTCTTCAGATAGATGGGAAGCACGTGGCTGATCCATCCGCTGCAGTGGATGATGTCAGGAGACCAGCGAAGTTTCTTCACTGTCTCGAGAACGCCGCGGGCGAAGAATACGGCTCTCTCTGCATTGTCCTTGAAGAACTTGCCGCCGGCATCTGTATACATGGCCTTTCTGCGGAAGAAATCGTCGTTGTCTATAAAGTAGACCTGCATGCGGGCAGAAGGGAGCGATGCCACCTTGATGATGAGCGGACGGTCCACGTCGTCGATGACGATATTCATGCCGCTGAGACGGATTACCTCATGGAGCTGGTTCTTACGCTCGTTGATAAGGCCGTAACGAGGCATGAACGAGCGGATTTCGATCTTTTTCTCCTGAATGCCTTGTGCGAGAGCGAGTGTGCGATCTGCAAGCTCAGTCTCTTTGATGTAGGGGGTCATCTCGGAATTGATGAACAAAACTCTTTTTATAGAACCTTCCATAAGAATAGACAAAATTTCTCTCGCAAATGTACGAAATTATTTTGATAATTCCTTATCTTTGAGGGCTCAAACGCGGTTTTAAATGGCTTCAGCAGAGAATAAATTAATGCAACGCAGACTATTCAGCGCTTATCTTTCTTCAGTGCTGAGCATATCTCTTGTATTGCTGCTGGTCGGGGTGGCATCCCTGCTTCTGGTGAATGCCGGGAACGTGGCGGATTACCTCAAGGAGCATCTGCAGGTATCGGTGATCTTCCGCCCCGAAGTCAGCGAGCCGGATGCCGTGTCCTATCAGCATAAACTCGAAGCTGAGGACTACGTTAAAGAAGTGGAGTTCGTGAGCAAGGAGCAGGGCATACGCGAGATGGAGGACCTGCTCGGAGCCGACTTCCTGAGTGTGTTCGAGACTTCGCCTATACCGGTGTCTCTCAATCTCTCCATGCGTGCGGACTATGTGACCCCGGCGCAGATTGACTCGCTGATGAATATCATTGCCGCTGATCCCATGGTCGATGACGTGGTATGGCAGCGCTCTCTGATAGAAACGCTGAATGCCCATCTTCACAAGATTTCGCTGGTGCTTCTGGTGTTTATCGTACTGCTGCTCTTCATATCGGTCGTGCTTATCAACAATACCGTGCGCCTGAACCTCTATGGCAAGCGTTTCAGCATACATACCATGCGCCTTGTGGGTGCCACCAAATCGTTCATCCGCAGACCGTTCATGCTTGCAGCCGTGTTCCAGGGAGTGATTTCGGCCCTCCTTGCCATAATCATGCTCCTTGCAGGACTCATAGTCCTCAAGCACGAGTTCGCCCAGCTTTTCGTGATATTCAGATTGGAACAGCTGCTGATGGTGATGGGCATTGTGCTTGGTGCAGGATTGCTGTTATGCCTGGGCACCACATACTTTGTGGTACATCATCTCATCTCACTCAAAAAAGAAGAACTCTATTTTTAATATGTCAAAAGAAAAATTTGCAATGACAGCCAAAGGCATCAGGTTGATGCTTATAGGTCTTATAGTTATCGTGGCTGGCTTCATATTTCTGGCAGGAGGCGGAGTCAAGGATCCTGCAGTGTTCAATTACGACATGTTCGATTTCCGCCGTCTGGTCGTGGCTCCGGTGGTGATGGTTTGCGGAATCATTGTCATCATTGTGGCTATCATGAAGAAACCTCAATCGGACAGATAGTTTATGGAGTGGTTTGAAGGTATAATACTGGGCCTTGTCCAGGGACTCACGGAATTCCTGCCGGTATCCAGCTCGGGCCATCTTCTGATAGCGGGCGAGCTGCTCGGAGTCGAACTTCCTTCCGACGAGGATTTCCTGTCTTTCGAGGTTATTGTCCATGCTGCTACGGTGCTTGCCACCATTGTCGTGTTCCGTTCTCAGATATGGGATCTTCTCAAGGGTCTTTGTGCTTTCAAATACAATGATCAGACAGATTATGTTTTGAAGATCGGTGTCTCAATGATACCTGTCTTCGTCGTTGGAATGTTCTTCAAGGATGCTGTATCTGCGCTTTTCGGAGGACTGGTCGTGGTGGGCTGCGCGCTTCTGGTGACCTCTCTGCTTCTGCTGTTGTCCGATATTCTCGGGTCCCGTGTGGCGGCAGCCGTCCAAAAAGACGGTTCGCAGGTGCGCGGGGGTATCACGTATTGGCAGGCTTTCGTTGTGGGTCTTGCCCAGGCCGTGGCGGTCATTCCGGGCCTGAGCCGCAGCGGCAGTACCATTGCAACCGGTCTTCTTTGCGGTGTTCGCCGCGATGTCATGGCTCAGTTCTCCTTCCTTATGGTCCTCGTGCCCATACTCGGCGAGGCATTTCTCGATCTTATGAAGGGAGGTTTCGCCGTGTCCGCCGCAGTTATCGGGTCATTGCCGCTGGCCCTGGGATTCGTAGCCGCCTTCGTATCGGGGTTGTTCGCATGCAGAGTGATGATAGCTCTCGTCAAAAAGACTTCTCTGAAATGGTTTGCGCTCTATTGTGCCATTGCTGGTGCGGCAGTGCTGATTTTTGCTTAAGAATTGTCCCATGTCACGTACGAAAACATATTTTACTTCCGATGTCCATCTGGGACTTGATGCCTTTGACCCTGCAGAAAGGGAGAGGCGCTTCGTGGCATTCCTCGAAAGGATCAACAGTCCGGAGACAGATGCCCTGTATCTGTTAGGCGACATATGGGATTTCTGGTATGAGTGGAAAGAAGTTGTGCCTAAGGGAAGCGTACGTGTGTTTGCCGCTTTGACAGCGCTTGTAGACAGTGGCGTGAAGGTATATTTCTGTGCCGGGAATCATGATATATGGGCATACCGCTATTTCGAAGAACTGGGCATGATAAAGATTTCCCAGCCTGCATTCGTCTCTATAGGCGACAAGCAGCTGTGTGTTGGCCATGGAGATGGCCTGGGCGGTGGAGATCGTGGCTACAGGATTCTCAACGCCATATTCAAATGCCGCTTTCTGCAGATACTGTTCAGCTCACTTGTCCATCCTACTCTCGCCATCAGGCTGGGCAAAGCCTGGAGCAAGGGCAACCGCCTTGCAAGAGGGGAGAAATATGTGTGGAAGGGGGATGATGAACCTCTGGTGAAATGGTGCCGTAAGGTAGCTGCGGAACGCCCTGTGGACCTCTTTATTTTTGGGCATTACCATGTAAGAGTTTCACAAAAGTTGACTGACCGGTCTTCTTTGGAGGTTCTGGATTCCTGGATTGAACAGGAACAGATACTTTGTATTTCTCAGGAAGCTCAATCATAGGAGGGTATTTCCAGAATATCTCGAAATATGTCTGTTCGAATTTGCCTTCGTTCCATTGCTGGATGAGCTCTTCAATCGCAGCATCCTCGCCCTTTGGGTCATAATGCCGCTTCAGGTCATTACCGAATACCTTGGCTATGCCTTGCCAGAACCCGGCCGCATATCCATTCTTGAACGTCTTGATGATGTCGTATGATGAGATGTGGCATTCCCGGTCTATGAGCAGCATGAGCAGCTGCCCTTGGGTCACTGTCAGATTGCTGAGCGGCTTCTCGAATGCATGGAACAGATCCTTCACTATGGCATTCACGTAGCGGTCCTTGCTGACATACTTGAGATTATCCTTCTTTATGGTGCTGTCTGCCCTGATCACGATGTCCTTCGCAACGAGCGCGTACGGATATACCGCTGCGAAGTTGTACACCAGACGGTAGTATTTGCGCCATTGACGCCCTTTCTGACGCGGTTTCTTCTCGTAGACACGTGCCGCCGCAAGAGGCGACAGGTATACCGTGTCTCCGCCTTCTACAATATATGGCATCAGCTTCCCGGCAATAGTCGCATACCCATCCTGCGCATATGTATTCGCGGGACAGCAGAGCTCTAGAAAAGCCGTAATGCAGAAAAGTGCAAGTTTGAACGCTGTGCTTTTTGAGGTTCTCATGTATTTTCTTAACTTTACAAAGGTAGAAATATTATATGTGAATCGAAATATGAAGATCAGAATTATTGTAGCTTTAACCGCCGTCATTACCCTGCTCACGCAGTGCAAGAATCCTGTAGAAAAGCTGATTGATGACCACGTGGCAGTTGCAGAGAAGCAGATCGGTGACCTTGTGGAGTCATGCAAGGTGTGCAATGCGGGAGTGACTGAGGTCCTCAATCCAAGTAAATACCAGGACGGCAAGGTGGTGTACTGTTATAATGAAGACTGGGTGAGTGGTTTTTTCCCGGGGACACTCTGGTATATGTATGCTCTTACCGGAGAGGAGAAGTGGGCCGTGGATGCGGAACTGTTTACTGACAGTATTGAGCGGTATAAGACCCTTACAAGTCATCATGATGTGGGATTCATGATTTATGACAGCTTCGGCAAAGGTATGGAATTCAAGCAAGTTCCCGGCTATGAAGATGTCATAGTGACAGCAGCCCGGAGTCTTGCGACCCGCTTCCGCCCTGCAGTGGGTGTATTCCAGAGCTGGGATGCCGACAAAGGCTGGCAGGCGCTCAGAGGGTGGTCGTGTCCGGTAATCATAGATAACATGATGAATCTCGAACTGATGTTCAAGGCAACGGAGATTTCCGGAGACCAGACCTTCTTCGATATGGCGGTTTCACATGCCGACAAGACCTTGGCTCATCATTTCCGCCCGGATTATAGCTGTTGGCATGTCGTGGATTATGATGCTCAGACTGGCGATGTTCGTGGCAAGTACACTGCTCAGGGATATTCTGATGATTCCAGCTGGGCACGTGGTCAGGCGTGGGCCCTGTATGGATACACGATGTGCTATCGTTTCACGGGCTATGAACGTTATCTGGATCAGGCTGTGGCCGTAGAGGATTTTATATTCAGCAATCCGAATATGCCTCAGGATCTTATCCCTTACTGGGATTATGATGCTCCTGAAGACGTGGCAGGCCATCCTCATGACGTATCTTCTGCCTCCATCATGGCGAGCGCCCTTTATGAACTCTATGGCTATACCCATAACAAACGCTATCTCGATGAGGCGGACAGGATCATAACTACACTGGCCGACCCTGCGTACCGCGCCATTCCCGGCACCAACGGCGGATTTATACTGATGCACTCTACGGCCAGCGTTCCGCATGACAGCGGTATTGACGTATCGCTGAATTATGCAGACTACTATCTCCTGGAGGCTCTGCTCCGCCGTAAAAATATTGACGACTAATTGTAGGGTTGTTGAAATGAGTCATTCCCTTAAACATATTTTTTTATGTATGTTCATGCTGACGGCTGTGGCTGCTTGTAATGAGGAGGGTCCGCTGTCTTATGTCGGGAAGTGGAACTATGATCATTCCGAGCCAGGCCTGAGTGATGAGTATATGGGCTCTTGGGTCCGGGTCAGAGAGAATATGGACTACCGCTTCTATGACAGCAGGACCGGGAGCACCTTTTCCGGTACCGGTGCAGATTACGAACATTCCGGGATGAATGTCGTTCTACATGCTTCAAATGAAGAGGAGAGCCGTACGTATGAGGTGAAACTTACGCGTCTGAAAGATGGCGTGATGGTAGTGGAAACATCTTCTGTGAACGGCGAGATGACAGAAATCACATTCATCAGGGAGTGATCAGTCTACGCGTTTCACACGCTGGATGCACATGATGCTGAGTATGCCTCCAATTGTTGCAAGTATGGCGCAATCGGAGGCTATCCATTTAAAAGGATAGTCTTTGAGTATCACCTTGGCAGCGCCGTCTATCGACCAGTAGAATGGGTTGAAGTATCTTGTCATGGCCCATGCGTCGCTCAGATAGTCCAGGGGAGCAAACATGGAGCCAAGAAGTATCAGGGTAAGATACAGGAACACCATGATATAGATGGCTTGCACAAGAGTCTTGCTGTATGCAGCCACAGCCATTCCTACGCCCACCATTGCAAAGGAAAACAGGCCGAATACAAGGTATACAAGAAGCAGGGAGCCGTAGCAGTGGAAATTGAAAATGGTCTTGCCGAGAATGAGGGCGACAGTGAGCTCGGCAAGAGAAAGCACCACATAGAACGCGGTCTTGGATAATACGTAGGTGCTTGGTTTCAATCCTGTGCTTCTCAGGTGTTCCAGCATTTTCCTGTCTCTTTCGTTGACGTATGACAGGCATATCAGCACTGGCCCTACTATGGCCAGAAGCAGTACGATCATGGCTATTATATAGTAGTGCGTATTGTCTCCCTTGCTGGTAAACAGCATGTGTTCGCGTATTTCAACTGGCAGATCCACCGTCTCTCCCAGTATATTGTTGAGATAATATGATATGTTGGCAGCCTGCAGTATGTTGGTCCCGTCGGCGAATATTGCTGACGGTCTGTTGTCTTGCTGAATAATCAGAGCGGCATCTATGCTTCCCTTGTTGAGGTGTTCGAAGACATCATTTGTTGATAATGCCAGCGAGACATTCTTTACATGTGGCGAACGTGCAAGACGCAGGACTGTCTGCTGTCCCTGATCTGAGGGGGCCGGGGCGACTACTTCCAGACGCATGAGTGTCTTGTTGCCCAGACCAAAGGGGACAAGACCTACAGATACGATCGGGCACACCAGCAGTATTGCCAGCATGGCTGGCGTTCGAAGGAGCTGAAGAAACTCCTTTTTCATCATCTGAAGCACGATACGTATCATTTGTCTTTCCTCCATTTCAATGCAGCCAGTGACAGCCCGGTGGCCAGTATGGTCTCTCCGGCAAGTATGCCTATCGGCTGCAGCGTGTCAATAACCCCGTTCCCCTTGTAGGCAATGCTGCGGAAAGCATTTATGAAGGATGTGCCGGGCAGAAGGTCTATAACCATGCGGACAGCGCCTTCCATGCCGGATATCGGGAATATGAATCCAGACAGGAATATGTTAGGAATAAACAGGACAATCCAGCACAATATCACCACGTCCAGCGGTCTGTCGAACCATGTTCCTATGAACAGGCCCAGGGAC
>JAZRXU010000033.1:0-3405 GCA_045600345.1 Candidatus Cryptobacteroides sp.
TTAGACCCGACAGGCGCTCGAATTTCTCTATGCCTATATGGCCTCGCCCGACTGGACAGACTATAGTCCAGAGTACTTTGCCGCCCAGGCCGAAGCCGCAGTGCGCGCCCGTCACGAAATGCCTTGGGGCAAGCTCGTCGCTGACCGTGAATGGCTCCATTTTGTGCTTCCCGTACGAGTGAACAACGAAAACCTCGACGCTTTCCGTACCACTTGCTACGATGAACTGAAGGAGCGTGTGAAGGGACTCGGTATGACCGATGCCGTCATCGAAGCCAACCGCTGGTGCCACGAGCACGTCACCTACAAGCCTTCCGACAGCCGTACCTCGAGCCCTCTCGCCTCGATGCGCACCTCCAGCGGCCGATGCGGCGAAGAGAGCACCTACGGCGTAGCGACATTCCGCGCCATCGGCATTCCCGCCCGTCAGGTTTACACCCCCCGCTGGGCACATACTGACGATAACCACGCTTGGGTGGAAGTGTGGGTCAACGACGGCCCTCAGGGTGCCGGCTGGTACTTCCTCGGTGCATGCGAACCTGAGCCTGTTCTCAATCTTGGTTGGTTCAACCAGCCTGCCAGCCGCGGTATGCTCATGCACACCAATGTCTATGGCCGTTATGACGGTCCAGAGGACAAGATCGAACAGACAAATATCTTCTGCGAAATCAACGTGACGGACAATTATGCCAAGACGGCTCGTTCGTATGTGACAGTGGTCGATGAAGCAGGTCGTCCAGTGAGCAACGCTGATGTGCATTTCAAGATCTACAATTACGGCGAGTTCTACAGCGCTGTGAAGCAGACTTCTGATGCGCAAGGCAAGTGTTCTATTCAGACAGGTATTGGTGATCTTGTGGTATGGGGCAGCAAAGACGGAAAGTATGGCTTTGAAAAAGTGACGGCAGGAAGTGAAAATGTTGTCGTGAAGCTGACCCACAAGGTTGGCGATAAATTTACGGCTGATTTCGACCTCGTTCCTCCTCCCGGACATGATAATTTGCCATATGTGAGCCCCGAACAGGCTGCTCGCAATGAGAATCTCAAGGCACATGAGGACAGTATCCGAAATGCTTATGTAGCAACTTTCCCCGATGAGGCGAATATCCGTGCATTCTGCGTTGCAGAGGGCTATGAATATGACGTGGTTCGTCCGCTTGTAGAGAAGAGTCGTGGCAATTATGCAAGTCTGTATCGTCTGTTGAAGACCTTCAAGGGACGCGATGTCATCGCTTTGCTCCATACTATGAGCGACAAGGATATTCGTGACTTTGACTATGGTATCGTGGCTGACCATATCCTTGCCTCTGCACTTCCCGTAAAGGCTGATGCCTTTGCTGCAAAATACGTGTATTGCCCCCGTATCGCCAATGAGATGCTTTCGCCTTGGCGGAGCTATTTCAAGACTGTGTTCTCAAAGAAGCAACAGAAGCAGTTTAAGAAGAGTCCTCAACTTCTCGCGGAATGGATTCGGACGAATATCGTCATCGAAGACGACTACAATCCCGCTCGTCTGCGCCAGCATCCCGAATCGGCTCATCGCTATGGTAAGACTGATAGTCGCAGTGTAGGTTTCCTCTTTGTTGCTGCTGCCCGCAGTATGGGTGTGCCCGCGCGTATTGACGAAGTGACCGGTAAGGTACAATACACTCTTGATGCCATCAAGGCGGAGGCTATTGTGAAGAATGAAACAAGTGATCTCGGTAGTGGTGTCGGAGCTCGCCTTTCAACTGATGCTATCTGGACAGATGTTGACTTTGCTCCCGCTGCCGAGGTGGCAGCTACTGCAACGGCCAATGTGAAGCTCTCCTATGTGCCTCGCGAATATATGGAGAATCCCCGTTACTACAACCATTTCTCCCTCTCGAAGATTAACGAGGGACAACCTTTCCTCCAGGAATATGCAGAGGATGGTACGTGGAGCGATACTTTCTCGAAAGGCGTCAGTCTCGACGAGGGCGACTATATCCTCACCAGCGGCACCCGTCTTGCTGATGGCGGTGTGCTTGCGCATGTAGAGATCTTCCCCGTAAAGGGAGGCGAAGATAAAACGGTGCCTCTCGTGATGCGTCAGGACGAAACGAGTGTTCAGGTGATTGGTACTTTCAATTCAGAAAACACTTACTACGATATCAATGCAGGAAAGGTACAGAGCCTGCTTGCCACCACAGGACGTGGTTATTATGTGACAGGTCTTATCCGCGCAAATCATGAACCTACTAATCACATCCTGCACGATATCTCGGCCCTGCGTGCTGATCTCGAAGCATGGGGACGTCCCATCGTGCTTCTCTTCCGTACCCAGGAGGAACTCGATCGCTTCAACAAGAATAATTTCGAATTCAAAAACCTGCCTTCAACTCTCAGTTTCGGCGTTGATACAAATGGGGAATTTGCGAAAGACATATTCTCTTCCGGTATCGTAGAAACCGAAGATATGCCAATTGTGATTATTGGCGACACATTTAACCGTATCGTGTTTAAATCGCAGGGCTATACCATTGGTATGGGAGAACAGATTAAACAGACCGTAGGAAAAATCAAGTAACATATGAAAAAAATCCTCCTCTTACTCCTCTTTATATATAATATAGGAGTGTACGCTCAGTTAGGAGATAGCCCGAAGCGTGAGTTTCGTGGGACGTGGATTCAGTGTATCAACGGACAGTTTCAGGGACTGACACCACAACAAATGCAGGCCAATCTCCTCAATCAACTTGATATGTGCCAGGCGGCAGGTATCAATGCTGTAATGTTTCAGGTTCGAGGCGAAGCTGATGCACTTTACCAGTCGAGCTATGAGCCTTGGAGTCGTTTCCTGACAGGAACACAAGGACAGAATCCCGGATGGGATCCACTTGCATGGATGGTAGAGCAGTGCCATCGCCGCAATATGGAAATTCATGCTTGGATCAATCCGTTCCGTGCCAAAACTAAAGGAACGACTGCGTTAGCATCTACGCATCCTTACATGCTTCATCCCGAACGCTTTTTCTCTTATGACGGTCTGCTGATTTTCAATCCGGGTCTTGAGGTCAATCAGCGGTACATCTGTTCTGTAGCACAAGACATCGTAAGCCGATATGATATCGATGGATTACATATCGATGATTACTTCTATCCATATCCTGTGGCAGGCGTACCGATTCCTGATCAGCAAACCTTTCAGGAAAATTCCAATGGATTTCGCGATATTGCCGATTGGCGCCGTTATAATGTGAATACTTTTATCGAAATGCTTTATACCACGGTCCACAAAACCAAGCCTTGGGTAAAGTTTGGCGTGAGTCCGTTCGGTATTTATCACAATGCTAAAGCTGGTGACAAATTGCCTGGCTCTGAAACACGTGGTCTTCAGAACTACGATGATCTTTATGCTGACGTTCTTTTCTGGATTAATAAAGG
>JAZRXU010000034.1:0-27295 GCA_045600345.1 Candidatus Cryptobacteroides sp.
CACCCACGAGTTTGTAACCGTCGGCCTTGACAGTGGCGCTCTCCACTTTCGCATCCTTCATATTCTGATTGGCGACAACGACGGCCATCCTGTCTCCACTGACAAAGCTGCTGCTCTGCAGAGCACTGTTGCTGCAGGTGAATCCGAAGCTCTCGTTATATGTGCCTGCCATCAGCACATCCGCATACTTGTTCTTGATAGCGTTAACCTGGGCAAGATATGCCTGATAAACCGGAGTGTCGCTGATAATGTCGCGACAGCGATATATCTCTATATCATTGCGCTGGCCGTCAAGCACGGCATTATTGACATGGCGGGGAACATCCACATCATCACGCTGTCCACGCTCTGTGAACACGATATCCGGATAGATATAGCGGAAGAAACGCATCCAGCGGTTCGGGCCGTCATTGGCAGGATAGCCATGGGTATAATCGCAGAACTGGGCAAGCGCATCCACAGTACCTTCTACACCAAGGGCAAAATCCGGGTCCTTGTCGGCATAACGGTCACGCAGCAGCTTTAGGCACTGCATACGTTTGTAAATGCCATGGGTATCAGGGACAGGGAACTCACGTGAAGTGTCCCAGTTGGTACTCTCCTTCACTATATAGCCGAGCTGATCATAGAACACACTGTGCGCTCCGAGCCTGTACGCGCGGTCCTGAAGTCCGAAAAGAACCTCATTCCAGCGAGGATCCATCATGGTTGCCACAGCAAACGTACGCTGGTCGTACTCGCCGAGCCATGTACCCATGCCGGTAAATTTATAGCGCTCGAGAATCTCACTTCCGGTATTGTCATGGCGGGCTACCTTAGGGCCCATTCCGCTGCGATAGTAACGGCTCTCCCTATCGATGAGTTTGCCGTTGTAGTAAAGCAGGATGTGACCGCCGTCTGCCTGATAGTCCGCAATGGCCTTTGCCCATGCAGCATCGCCGCCCTGAGTTTCATCCGGAGAATAGTCGGGATTGCCATGATCCATACCTTCAGCCCACCAGCCGAAAGTAAACACTGCATTTGCGTTCACGCTGTTGCCTGCATCCTTGATACAGCCATTAAGGTCATCGTAGGTGAAAAGATATTCACCATACTGATGCTTGAAGATAACCCTCTGCCATGAAGGCATCACCTTTATCCAATAAGGTGCGGGGCGCTGATCCCACCATGTAGCCACCCAGCTCTTATAGATATCGGCACCTTTATGCCATGAACCGCTGTATGGAGCGACGACATTCGCATCGCAAGACCATTTCTCGCCACAGAAGCAGTGAGGATATTTATAGAAGCCACATTCGATGATAGAATATTCCCTGTTCTCATCACGATACACACGGAGGCCATGCCATGTATCCTGGAATGTCGTATCGTGGCTGCCGAAGTACAAGCCCTGATCAGCGCCCAGAAGAGCGAAACAGTTCATGAAGACCTTGGCGCCGTACTTGACGTCACGCTGACGGAAATACTGCTCAGGCTTCTTGTACGGAGAATCGGCCATCCTGTTGATGGTCTTGAGCGGATCGTCGAATAGCATACCGCCCGCTTCTGACGTATAAAGTCTGTGGTCTGACGGACAGTGTACACCGCGCACTAGAGGATACTGCATCTCACGTATGACAGTATGCGGCTCATTATTTTCGAGGTCGCAGGCAAAGCGCACCTTGTCCTGCTCGAGAGTGATGGTCAGAGTGACGTTCATATCCACGTGCAAAGCTTCTCCCCTGCGGCGAAGCGCAGTAAGGCCGGAATACTCAAGCACGATAGCGTCATCCCTCTGTGCCACCCGAACAGTCTGATTCTCGCCCAGAATCTCTATCTCTTTCTGCTCCCTGCTGTCGTAGTACATACGCCAGAGATAACGTCCGTCTGCATAGTTCTGGCCGGTTTTGACATTCGTCAGAGCATACAGGAGGCCATCCTGACCGACTGAGACAGAGATATCATCATTCTGAAGAGTGACTGCATCCTCTGGAATCGGGATGACATCAGACTCACTTTTCACTTCCTCCCTGCTGCACGCAAGGAGGAGTGAAAGTAATGAAATAAAAGATATAAACCGTTTCATTATTCAACAGGAGAATATGTCAAGGTCAATGAAGAGAACGCTGTTCCGCCACCAGGATTCTTACAATACAAGTAGTACTGCTGGTCAGCATCAGTAGCATTCACATCATATGTCATTACTGTACCTACAGCCACATTCCATGCCTGAGCGGCAACTGCATAAGAGTCCGGATCTGCCGCAGTTGCATTATTGAACACATGATCCATGATAGCCACTGAACTGCCGGAAATCTGCGTACCAACTTTGCATTTTACAGTCTGAAGCGCATAACCTTCAATTACAGGAATTGAAAGGTAACGATATTTACCGAAGAAGAAATAATGTTTGGCTTGATTCCAATAGATTTTTCCACTTGCCGCGAAGCTAGGTTCAATAAGTTTGAACTCATAATCAACTCCGTTCAGCGGGTATTTACATGTCCGAGAATCGCCCTTAACTGTACTAGAACCCCATTCCCCTGTTGGCCATCCATCGAGAGCATCACATGCAAAGTCGAATACCAAAGTCTTGTCAGTAGAGACATAATTGCTCCAGTTGACAGTGAAATCGGCGATCTCGCCTTTAACAAAGTTGAGAGCACGAGGGAGAGTGATCTCTGCAATACGTGTATTTGCAGAGGTCTTTGCCGTAATGGTGATCTTCTCTCCTGCTGCGAGGTCTACCGGCAGCACAGAGAACCATATATCGAAAGAAGTCTTGTTTGCTGAAATACCGGAAGCATCTATTGTAAAGGTGCTTTTCTGGGCTGTTGCAGAATAAGCAGTCACTTCTCCAGTCTTGTAGTCCAGCCAGCGGCGGCCTGTGAAATACTTGGTCGAAGGTCCCGCTATGTTAATGCTCTGGAGGGTTTCATCTGCTGCCAGCGGGAAGTTCTTGAATGTCATCTTGCCATAGGCGGTCTGATGCTCGAATGCAAGAGCCATCGAGCCAGGCTGTTCGGTAAGACCTGTCTTGACAGTTGTAAGCACCATCCAGTCCTTGTCCGGGCCACTTGCCGAAGGTTTCTGCATATCTGTAGCAGTAATGCTTAGAGCGTAGCTGATACATGATGCAGTCGGAGCACTGCTCCTATTGCCGTTACGGCTTACAGAAGACGGATATACAGCAACATAGTCGTAACTTGATGCCGACCCTTCTTCAAGAGTAGCCGCAAATATGGCATGGGACTTGTCTGCCTCATTTCTCTCGAATGACTCCGATACGGGAGACTGTGTGTAAGCTCCATCGGCAAATTCCCACAGGGTAACAGCTTCATCCTTCGCGCTCCAGATTACGGGACGCTTTCCGGCACTGAGCTCGCCGAACTCCACTTTTGATGCAGCATCCGATGCCTCGATGCTCACTTTGACCGCTCCTGTAGAGACAGGCCCTTCTTCTTTGTTGCATGCGACAAGAATTGTTGCCAGCATTGCAAATACTGTTGTAAACTTTTTCATTGTCTGCATGTTTTAGAATTCACCGAAATCGTTTTCTGGAAGCTCTTCCAGAGACGCGTCCATACCACTGTCACACAGAGGTGAAGATAATAGGTCCATCTCCATAACGAGAGCCTCCGGAGTCAAATAAAAACTCTTTTTAATCATATTGTATCTATTTATTTACCGTAATGGTGCAGTCGAGCGTTACAGGGAAATGATCTGACGCATACAGGTTGTTGTAGCGTGTGTTATTGCAATTGTACGTCTTGGCCATGATGCCGGTGCCGCGATAGAATATATAGTCTATACGGCTGCTGCCTGTTGCGCTTTTGAATCCGTTAAATGTATTGGCAGCACCAAGCTTGGTTTCTGCGGTCAGATATGAATCCTTCCAGTGCTTGCTCCATTCTTCATATGCCTTTGTGGTGGTACGGGCGTTCATATCGCCTGTAAAGAACGATGGAAGGTGCTCTGTATTGTATTCCTTCTCCATATCCACATATACGTGGGCATATTTGTCATTAGGGTCTGCGTTCAGGCAGGCGTGGGTGGCCATGAAAAAGAACTTCACTGAAGAAGCCTTGTGGGTGAATACCGCACAGCAACCGCCGCGATTGAAGTTTCCCTGAGAGCCCGTGTCAGATGTTGACATGGCATGCGGATTATCGCCCATCCAGAAGAAATGGGTGTCAGAGATAACGAACTGCCCCTTTCTGTACAGTATGCCATGAGCTTTGTCCCCAGAGCCTGAGGTGGCATACGGGCTGAAGAAATAGCATTCATATCTGTCGCTGAACTCGGCTTTGAGCCAGGTCTGCTGAGTGCTGCTTACTTCCTCCACAGCAAAGATATCGAATGCATTCTCTGTAATGGATTGTTTCAGGCGGCTCTTGCGCACATCCCATTTGTTATCCGCATCATCATTATCAAGATTGGACATACGCAGATTATACGTTCCCATACGCAGATCTACGCTCACTGTCTCTCCGCCACCGGCAGAGGCCTGGATAACGGGAATCACAGCAGAAGCACTTCCAGCATCAGCTGTCACCTTCAGATTTGCCTTTCGCTCCACATTATATTGATTTTCATAAACACGGATATCGATCTGTCCATTTCCATTGCCTTTGCTTTTAGACAGAGTGGCCCACACCGGAGCATCGCCATTCTCATCTTCAAGCACGGCTGTCCACGAACAGTCCGCAATCACATCCACCGTGTAATTGGCCTTTGGCGCAGCCGCTTCTATCTTTTCCTGCCTGATTGACACTGTACCATTGCCTGCTTTTGTACAGGCAATGGTTACAAGTGCAATTGAAATATATGTGAATATACGTTTCATACAAGTATTTTACTACTTCTTGGAATATTTGAGGGTAAGTTCACCCACATACTCGCCACCTGAAGGGTTCTTGCAGTACAAATAGTACTGCTGGTCAGGATTAGTGGCATTCACAACGTAGGTCATAATAGTACCTGGAGCTACATTCCACGCCTGGGCAGGTACTGCATATGAATCTGGATCAGCCTGAGATGCAGGACTATAGACATGATCCATAATAGCCATGGCACTTCCGGCAATCTGAACTGCCACTTTGCATTCTACAGTCTGAAGGACATAACCGCTGACTACCGGGAAAGCCAGATATCTGTACTTGCCCATGAAGAGAGCAGATTTATCTACATCCCAGTATATCTTGCCGCCTTCTGCAAAGCCTGGTTCGATAAGTGCAAGATCGTATGATTTGCCGTTCACCATGCTATAAGTACAGGTCATCTGCTGACCTTTTCCTTCTGCCCATGCCACTGCAGTAGGCCATCCGGCCTGTGGTTCACCTTCAAACGAGAAGAGCAGGTCAAGATTCTCCGGTTCAGGTTCAGGACCGGGACCAGGACCAGGGCCTGGAGTATCACAGTCTTCATATGTAAGATCCATTCTTACTATGATGCTGGCATTGTATGGAGATGCAAGATAGTAGACCGTATTGGCTTGAGTGCCTGTCAAACTATACTCATACTCTCCCATATTGGTGCACTGATTCTGAGGCTCGCCACCTGCAATATACTCTATATTCTTTACGTCAGCAGCTGTCACATAAGAATATATGTCAGGGGTAATACCCACACCGCGGTTGAACGCAGCAGGATCCTTGGTGCTTGCACCCTGTACCATTACAATCTTGGTAAGCTTCTTGCCTTCGATTGCAGGCAGACCGAGATATCGATAGGTACCGCTGTATACACCGCCTGCCGGCTGCAGATAGATATTATGGCCAGTTGCACCATCAGGGTCAGCAATTGTAAAGAGATAGTCTATTCCAGCCAGAGGATAGACACACTGAACACGCCTATGTGTATTTTCCGTAGCAGTTCCGCCGTTATCAAGCGCGAGACCAGAATCCATATTGGTGAAAGCAGACCATGAAGTCGTCTTGTTGAGAGGCCAGTTGAGGCCTTCCACGTTGCTGAAGTCGAATGAGAGCGTAACGCTGCCTGGAGTTGGCTCAGGTTCCGGTCCTGGTCCTGGAGGTTCCGGCTTAGGTTCCGCAGCAGCCTGCACGACATCGATAAATGCCTTGGCTCCCTCAGCCATGATGATCACCTGGCCCTTGCGCTCTTCGGTAACACGGTTTTCGAGTACTCGTATACCCAGAGTGGCATCACCGCTGCCTTTCTGCATGTCAGATTGTATCCATGACACACTGTTGCCTTCGTAGTCTTCCTTGACCACGACCCAGTCACAGTTGGCGCTTACGGCAACTTTGATAGCAGTAAGCTCTGGGCCTGTCTCGAACAGCTCCGTATCCACGGAGATCACAGGATCTACAGGAACAGGTGCTACCTTGTTGCATGAATTTATTGTCAGAAGCGAAATTACCGCTGCGACAAATATTGAAAAATGTCTGAATTTCATAACAGTATCATTTAAAGATTACATCCACTGCCAGCCTTCATTCTGGTACAGATTAGGGTTGACGTTGATAGCTTTTGTAGGAACAGGATGCAGATACATCTTGTCATCCCACTCAAGTTCGTAGTTATAAAGGAGATAACCGTAAGTGCCATTTGACAGATTGAAGTTGCTGTTGGTGGCGGAATTGGTAATCTTGTAGTTTGTTCCGTTCGTATTCTTGGATGTAGAAACGGTAAAGTGTTTGCCATTGAAGTCGAAGCCGCTGGCAGCCTCGGCAGGAGTGATCCATATGCCTCTCCACGCATTACCATTGTAACGCTGCACCATAAGGTCGCCGCAGTTCCATCTCATGAGGTCCTGATAGCGCGAATCACCTTCCATCGTAAGCTCCACGGCTCTCTCACGACGTATCTCAAGAAGAGTGTTGGACAGAGTGACAGGATGCCTGAGCGCAGGATTGCTGTAATATCCCTTGAGGAATGCATCTTCTACATAGCCGGATCCCTCTGGATAATATGAATTGGAGATACCGCCATGAGTCTTGCGAAGTTCACCTATGGTCTTGTTCCATATGTCGCTCGTCATAAGGCCAAGCTCTGCAGCAGCCTCGGCATAGTTGAGGAGGACTTCACCATAACGGAAGAGAGGAATAGAGTTCTTGCACCATGCTTTCGAGTCATTCATTGACAGGTAATCAGTCATGATCCATTTCAGCCAGATATAACCCGATTCTGTCCATGTGAAATCTGGAGCGAAATCTACCTTTGCGCCGCTGGCATCGTCCTTCTTCTGACCAGGACCGACTATAGTGGCTGTCAGACGTTTGTCGCGACCGTTAAGCTCTGTAGTCACAGATACCTCGCCGGATGCCATAGGCTTGCCGTCACTCTTGAGGAACATCATCACAAAATCCTTGGTAGGAGAATAGCACTGTGAAGAAGTGGTAGAACAATAAGAATATGTCACGCTGTGCATGGTGACAAGGCTCTCCGAATAGCTTCTTCCCCAGATAACCTCTTTGGCAGGGAGTTTCTCGCTTGTAAAGAGAGCACGGAAATCGGAGTTAAGACTGAAAACGCCGGCATCCACAAGCTGTTTTGAATAATCAAATGCAAGCTGGAGAAGCTGTTCTGATGTCTCATATTCATTGTTCCAAGGCTTACCCGTACTAGGATTGGCATCATGATATTTTCTGTAAGTGCCTTCGAACAGGCAGAGACGTGATGCAAAGGCCAGAGCAACATATTTGTTGACATATACACGGCCATCTGTCATGACACCGGCACCGCTGGTCTGGCAGTTGTCAATGGCAAACTGAAGATCCTCTATTACTTTGCTGATCACATATTCCCTATCCTGACGAGGAGCGTAAAGAAGTTCATCGTCACTCTTGATCACATGATCGATGAAATAGCAGTCACCGAACTGTTTTACCTTATTGAAAGTGGCATAAGCACGGAAGAAGCGGGCTACACCCTCATAATGATTGTAAGTATTTTCATCTACAACCTCTTTAACCCGAGGCATATTCTCGAGCATATAGTTTACCTGACGGAGGAATCCCCAGCTGCCTGCTTCCCAGCCTGTAGCCTTTCCCGCTGTATAATAACCGTTAGGATAGAAGAATCCACCTGTATCACTGGCCTTGGTGCCACAGAAATCTGTCCACTTATCGCTGCCCAGCGCGTATGAGGCAGCAGATGGCATTGCAGTGTTGATAAGGCCGTCTGTATACATGACAAGGTCATTCTTTGATGCGAAGAACACATCTGACGATATCTTGTCTTCTGGCTCTGGAGCCAGGAATTTCTCGCATGAGCTCGCTGCAAAGAGTGCAGTTGAGAATACAATGTATTTGAATATTCTTTTCATAACACGAGCGAATTAGAAAGTAATGTTAATACCGAATGTGAAGGTCTTGAGCAGAGGGTAGCTGTAACCGTCACCCATTGACGTATTTGTGCCGCTGGTGAAGTCGGAGTCACCGTTGCCGATAACCTCAGGATCGAACATGGATGTATGCTTGAACATTGGAGACCAGGTGAAGAGGTTTTCGCCTGTGAAGTATACGCGAAGCTTATCAACCTTGATCTTCTCCATCCATTTCTTAGGGAAAGTATAGTCTACCGAGAGAGTCTTGAGACGTATATACGCTGCATTCTGCAGATAATAGTCACAAGGGAAGGTAAGAGCGCCGGTTGCACTGTTGGCTACGCCATAAGTACGGCGTGTCCAGTATGGTTTGGCATCTGCATTGGCCACAGTCCAGTTCTCTGTAGATTTGTCGAGCTGTACATGGTTATCACCTGCCTGGTCCTTGAGGACATACGCAACATAAGCACGAGCATAACCTCCCCAGAAGAAGTCTGATCCCTGTGATGGGTACCAGTCGCGTTTGCCGACACCCTGCCAGAACATGCTGAGGCCCACGCCATACCACTTGAAGTCCATATTGATACCATACTGATAGCGTGGCATCTCATTACCTATGCGGTCGAGGTCTCCGTGGTCGTTGAGTGTCCATGAGCCCTGTGATATCTGCTTATCATTGTTGATATCCACAAACTTGAGATCACCTGCATATGGACCTGAAGCAGGCACATAGTTATGGAACTTGTTAGGGATACGGCTGTTGTATTCAGAAGCCTCCTGATTGCTCATGAAATAGCCGTCAGTGCGGAAGCCCCAGATCTCTCCGAGTTCCTTGCCTTCGTAGTAGTTGAACATTCCACCGCTCTGGTTGTAGTATTTGGTAACCCATGTACGGCTGTCCCACACGCTACCCTTCACTGAGTAAGCGAAATCGCTGCCCGCGAGTTTCACCTGATCTTTCCATGAGAGAGTGAGCTCCCATCCCTTGGTCTGAAGAGCACCATAATTGCCCTTAGGGGTAGTATCGCCGAAGATGGCAGGAACCTCAGGACCTGTAACATACAGATTGTCTGTATTGCGGATATAGTAGTCAGCAGAGAGTGAGAGACGGTTGTTAAGCACATCCATATCGAGACCGACATCATATGTCGTTACCGTTTCCCATGTAAGGTTGTCAGGAACTACGGATGGATCGCTTACAACATTCACGATACTGCCATCGAAGATCGCACCACTCTTGCTCACGCCCATCGTAGAGAGATACTGGAATGGAGAGATTGCGCCGTTACCGAGAGAACCGGCATTCGCACGGATCTTCAGGTTGTTGATATATTTCTTGGCACCCTGCATCCAAGGCTCCTCAGTTACACGCCATCCGATAGATCCGGATGGGAAGAAGCCCCACTGCTGATTCTTAGGGAATTTTGATGAACCGTCCGCACGACCTGAGAACTCGAAGATATAACGGCCCAGAAGTGTGTAGTTGGCACGTGCGAAGAAGCCTATGATGCCATACTTGCTGTTATTGTCCTCAATAGTGATTTCAGGTCCGTCCATAAGCTCGAAGTTTGGCTTGGAGTCGTAAAGAAGACCCTGACGGAATACGCTGAATGCATGGTAGTTGTAGCTCTCGAGGTTCCAACCGGCAACGACATTGAGATTGTGGTTCGGTCCAAGCTTCGGAGTATAGGTCATCACAGCATTGGCAGATATGTAATCCGTGCGGTAGTCCCATCTCTTGTTGTATGAGTTGGCCTGAGAGACATAATCTACCATCACACCTGGTTTGACACTGTATGACACTGGAGCCACGTAACGCTGTGTGAGCGATCGTACAGGCTTGTACGTAAACTCACCACGGAACTTGAGCACGTCCTTGACAGGCTCGATGGTAGCACCGATAGTGGTGGTGATGTTGAGTTTTTCATTCACCTGTGCGGAATTGCCATCCTTGAAGGCTGCATAACCGCCGATTGCCGATGCATATGAATAAGTGCCGTCAGGGTTATATGGAGCTATCATAGGGAACGAACCCATGGCGATCTGCCAGAGCTGGCTGCCTACGCCGCTAGAATAAGCCTTACTGAAGATAGGCTGCTTGTAATAGCTCTTGTAGAGAGCGGCATTGGCATCGAATGAGAGCCAGTCATTAGCCTGGATCTTGATCTTGCCACGAAGGTTGAAGTTGTTGAACTTCTCGTCGCCTACCTTGTATATGCCCTCCTGACCGTAATATCGGCCGGAAACACTGTAAGAAACCTTTTTGCTTGAGCCTGAAACGCTGACTGTATGGTTGTGAGTCAGGTTGGACTTCTTGTAGAACATATCCAGGTAATTGTAACCTGTACCGAAATATGTGTAGTTTCCATTTATCACCTGCACCTCATCACCGCCATTCTGACGATACTCACGGAAGAGTTCGAGGTAGTTCGACGGTACATTGAGTGTATTGAACTTGGTAGGGTTGGTGCCGGGGCTGGTTGGGGTGGCATCATGGCCAAGCCAGTGATCATACATGGTCTCGACAAAGGTGAGACCGTCGCTGATGACATTTTCCTCCCAGCGGACAGTACGGCTGTTGATAGAAACAGAGCCATTGTAGTTCACCTTGACCTTCTCATGATTAGCATTTTTGGTGGTGACAAGGATAACGCCATATGCAGCACGGGCACCGTAAATAGCGGAAGAAGATGCATCCTTAAGCACGGAAATGCTTTCCACGTCGTCAGGGTTCACAGAACCAAGCTCACCCTCTACGCCATCGATCAGCACGAGGGCAGAACCGCCCTGACCTATCGAATATGCAGACTTTGAGCCACCTGCTGCACCACGAGAAACATAGGATGTAGCACCGCCACGGATGTAGATATTACCCTGATGGGTAGGCTTGCCATCCTCCATCACGATATTCAGGCCAGGCACTGCACCTTGGAGAGAACGGCTTATGTTCGCATTTGCACGATCCTCAAGCACTTCTCCGGACACACTCTCGACTGAGCCTACGAGCTGTGATTTCTTCAAAGTACCATAGCCTACGACCACTGTCTCTTCGAGCATGGTTGAATCCTCGCTGAGCTGGAAGTTGATAACAGACGAATTGCCTACGACTGCAGATGTGGAGCTGTATCCTATGCACGAACACTCCAGAGTAGCACCCTTGGCAACTTCGATGGAGAAGTTACCGTCGATGTCAGCAATTACACCTTTTGTAGTACCCTGCACCAGAACCGAAGCTCCGATAACAGGTGCGCCGGCAGCATCAGTCACAGTACCCTTTATTTTAACGGTCTGTGCCAGAGCTGAGACATTGGAAGACAGAGCCGTTCCAATGACTAACGCCAAGATTAGAATTACTTTTTTCATAGAAACATAAGAATTTATGTAATAAGAATTAATTTTCATAAGGAGCGAAAACGGACTGGACGGCCTTCAGATAACCAAACCCATTGACCTTGTCCGGAAGAAGATAGCTGCCTTCTATCCATTCGTTCCATGCATTGATGAATATGAAACGAGGCTGTCCGGCGGCATGTTCTCCTGCATAGTCCTTAGCCTTGCGGAGATATTTCTCAAACACGGCCGGACTCTGGTTCAGATGAGTACAGTCGTTGATGCCCTTGGCAGGGAATCTCGGAGTGTCATCCCATCCTATCGACACTGTTGGGAAAACCGGAATGTCCAGGCGATTGTCCCATGCTTCGCGCATTCTGACGGCGTTTTCGTTATGCACGATATAATCGGGATCAAAGCCACCCATATTATACCATGCCCAGCTGTCCGGATCCAGCTGCATATGTCTGTCTATCCTGTCGACATGCTTCTTGTCGGGATTGGAGCCCGCACCGCTCATCATCATGAAGTGGAGTCCGGGGAAGCCTGCGGCAACCGTCTCGCTGCGCATATACTCCATCGCTTCCCTTGCAGCTTCCAGCGAACCGAAGCTCTCGATAAAGAGTTCCGCGCTGAATATGGCGAACACAGGTTTTCCGTCTATCTTCGTATAATTCGGCTTGCCGAAATATTGCGAAATCACTCTTTTAACGATGACAGGCCAGTCTGCCGGATCGATGGCTCCGGACCACAGAAAAGAATCGTCATCGCCCCATTTGTGATAGTTCCAGTAGTTGTGCTTCACATTATGGTTGGCCCACATTATGAAGAATTCCATCTTTTCATTTGACGGTGCCTTGAGAAAACCGTCATTAAGAGCGCTCTCAAGATATGGATAATGGTCGAACCAGTACCAGTCATACACAAAGGTGTTCACGCCATGCTCCAGTGCCGTATTTATCCATTTCTCGACAACTTTAGGATCATTGTCCATCTCATAGCCCCATAAAGGCTCCTTCGGCTGGTAATGTCCCTCGAAACGAGGATTGCCTTTCCTGATGACTTCCCACTCGCCTATTCCTTCCTCCCAGTTTGTGCGGCCCAGGGAGTCATCATGACACGAAGGCCATACGAGGGCACATACATGGTAAGGCTCGTGATAACGCTCTTTGGGGCGTCCTACATATCCATGCCTCTGGGGATCCTCGGGATAATCCCTGGCCATATCCTTGTAGAATCGGCAGTTTTCGAACCTTACGTCCTTCCCCGCCCCGCTGCGGTCATTGAAATACGGGGTCTCGAGAGCATGGCACTGGATATTGCGAAAAGTGACATTACGAAAAGCATCGAAGCTGGTTTTCTCCGATTCACCCACCTTTACATATATGGGGCTGCCATAGATCTTGTCCATGCGGATATCGCTGAACGTGATATTCTCTACCAGAGTAGCCTCTCTGCCATAATCATTGGTAGACTCCACAATCTCGAAGTCAGGAATGAAGCAGCTGATACCGTTCGAACAGTCGGACATGTCAATGTCTTGAAGTGTACAGTCGCGTATCACGCCATCATTCACCCAGCCCAGACGGACCGCAGAAGACCAGCTGCGCAGCCTGCAGTCAGTCACATTCACTCTCTCACAAGCTTTGTTTTCTTTCAAAGAACGGCTGTTGGCGCGCAGCACTATGGAATCATCTCCTGTTTCGATGATACAGCCTGATATATCGACATCACGTGAGCAGTTGACATGAATACCATCATTATTCGGATAATGCACATCGGCGAATATCTTACAGCACTTGAACACGACTCTGTCACAATCATGTACCCAATAGCTCCATCCTGCAGGCTGGTTGATCATGGTAACATCCTCTACAAGAACATCAGAACATCCTGCAAAGAATACTACACGAGGAATGCTTTCCTTATACTCCACACACCTTTCGTACTGCCATCCTGTCCAATCCGGTTCTGATTTTTCCCTGACGAAGGCCTTGCCGTTGCAGTCGATGGTACCTTCGCCGGTGATAGCGATATTCGAGGCCTCGTCAGCATATATCAGCGCCGCATTCCGCCAGCGTGGAAGACATGAAGTATCGAAATGTCGAGTCTCAGCTCTGTCCGGATAATCATTCAGATCAGATGAAGCAATCAGAACGGCACCTTTCTCTATATGAAGCGTTACTCCGCTTTTCAGCTCTATAGGGCCAGTGAGGAATTTGCCGCCACGAAGCACGATACGGCCGCCACCAGCGGCAGACACATCATCGATAGATTTTTGCAGAATTGCAGTCACTTTGGTTCTGCCATTTGCCTTTGCTCCGACTCTACGGATATCAATATCCGCAGCATGCGCCGTCAGACACATGGCAACAAGGACAGGCAGAAATAACGATCTCTTCATAATAAAAATTGTCTGAAAGCAAATATAGCCGGATATGCAATTGATTTTCCGAAGGATAGCAAAAAATAAGGTATAGATATGCACTCTACCGCTCTGCAGAGCACATTTCAGTCGAATAAAATAAGAAAAACCGGGTGTCAAAAAATTGTATATACAATATAAATTACATAGTTTTGCAGCATGAGACATTTTAAATGCATAACCTTTATCATTTCAGCACTTTCCATAGCTGCATCATGCACCAATCCATACAAAGAACTGGACTATGCCATTGCACATTCTGCTGAATATGATGCCCTGTATCAGCACAGGCAGGACTCAATCCAGGCCATATTCAAAACAGCATCTAACGATTCGATAAAATACGAGCTGGCAAACCAGCTCCAAAAGGAATATTTCTATCATAATGCCGACTCTTGCTACAAGTATGCGTGCCAGATGCTGGAACTCAGCAGAGGATCACGTACAAAGAATGCAGTCAGTAAAGCCTACCTGAGCAGAGTGCTCATACGACTCGACTCACTGAACAAGGCAGAGAAAGTATTCAAGTCGATAGATCCGCAAGACATACCTGACAAAGAGAAGTATGTATATCATTTTACCCAATATACTCTGGTCCGCAAGAAATTTCCCAATGACACGCTGACCAAAGCCAGAGTACTCAAGGAATGGATAGCAGCCGACAGTACACATGCCGACTGTTTCTACATCGGAAAACATGATATCGCATCTCTGGAAAAGATAGTGGCAGATCCGATTTCTGCAAGCGAGTATGCAAAGGCGCATTACGGAATAGGCATGCTGAGTCTGGCTGCCGGAGAAGAAGACACAGCCATAAGACATCTTGCCGAATCAGCAAGGGCTGATATGGAGATTTCCGCAAAAGGCTACAGCGCCCTGTTCGAGTTGTCACGTTTTCTCATGCGCAAGGGAGACGTCAAGAGAGCGATAAAGTATATCAGCTGTACCCGTCACGATGCAGAATACTACAACTTTGCGCAGAGAATGAAAGATATAAATGGCATAGAGGTGGAAACGCTCAACGCCCTTGTTTCCCAGGAAAGGAAACAGAAAAGGACATTGTATATCATTACACCTATCATTATATTCCTGCTTATGCTAAGCATGACAATATTGGTGAAGCTGCAGCATTCAAGGGCAAAACTTGAAGAGGTGTCCAACATCAAGGACGAATTCCTGACTACATATATGGAAAGGTGCGTGGACTACCTCAACAAAGTGGATGTATACCGCTCGGACCTGCGTCATACAGCAAAGAAAGATGGTCCGGACGCTGTCCTGGCCATCCTTCGCAAGCCATCATTTGCAGACTCTGAGTTTCATAAACTGCTGCATGACTTTGACACTGCCTTCCTCGGCATATTCCCGGATTTCGTCGAGAAGATAAATGAAATAACCAAAGAGGAGTACCATTACAAATTAACGGAGGATGGTTCCATGACAACCAACCTCCGTATACTTGCCTTGATCCGCCTTGGAATTACCGAGCGCAAAAAGATTGCAAAGATTCTGAATATGTCAGTAGGCACTGTATATGCCTATCACACCCATCTCCAGCAGCATTCTGTCTGCTCCCCTTCCGAGTTCGACAAGGTGGTCAAGAAATTATAACCGGCTATCGGGGATCGTTCTCGAATCCCTGACGAAGCGTAGTCTTGTGGATGCGTATAGGCTCTTTGCCGAGATTGACGATCTCGTACTCACCCATATCGGCAGGCACACAGACTATATCCATGAACTGCATGTCGAAATGACGCTCAGGGTTGCTCTTGCTCTGTACGCGTACTGCATCGCCATCCACAAGCGCAAGAACGTGGAAACGGTCTACGGTATTCTGCTCACACCTGGTCTCGAATTCGAGGCGGCGGAGTGAGATATACATCTGAGGATTCTCACCGATGATATACTCCTGCCATCCTTCACCTTCCTTATCAAGACGTGGCTTCTGCACGATATACTCTGGGCTGTCCGGATCGTGGATCACGCTGTAACGACGGTCCTGGCGTACGTTCTCCTCGCCGAGTTTGGTGTGGATAGGACGCTGTTTGCCATCGAAGTCGAGACGCAGGTAGTCATACATCTTATATGTATAAGAACCTATAGTGAGCGAGCCGATCTCGAGGATAACCTGGTTACGGCCTGATGAATGGATGGTACCCGCAGGGAGCATGACCTGGAGACCTGGGACAGACTCCTCATAGCTTACATATTTCATGTAATCGCATGGGATATGCTTGGTGTCGGCATCCTCGATCTCTTTGAAGAACTGAGGAATGTCTGCATCATCACGGAAACCGATGAATGTCTTGGCCTCATGACCTGTTACGACTACATAGTAACTCTCATCCTGACGACCGAACTCGTTATAGTTCTCGATATTGTATTTTCCGCCTGAATGGCACTGTACAGACATGTTACCGGTCGAATGGTATGAGTCATCGTAGTTGAAACGGATTGGGAAGTATCCCTCGAAATGATCGACGCATGCCTGGCCCATAAGGTTGACACCCTCTTTGTGGACGAATGAACAGTAGTTGATATCGAGAAGCTCCTTGCCAGCCTCCACAACAACGCTGACCTCCATAGGGATGAAATCGAACACCCATGCGGCGTTACGCATCTCCGCAGGAAGATTACGAAGCTGCTTCATGTATGAGCCGCCCCATACACCCTCAAGGTAGCAAGGTTTCGCACGGAATGGGTATTTGACGAGCTGGGCACACATATCAGCGAAGGCCTCGAAAGGAATCATCTGAAGCTTGTGCGGGTCATTGTCAAGGAAGTAGTAGTCAGGCACCGCGTTCTGGAGGAGTTCCTTACGGTTCTGCACTGCGCACTCGAAGTCGCAATAGTAGCAACGGCGGATAGTGCGGTTGATGATGCCTGTATGTTTCTTGCCAAGGTTGGCATATTCGCCGCGGCGGATACGCAGAATAGAGTTCTTAGGTGTGATATCGAAGAAACATTTTACGTCATAGATATCGCGGAACTCCTTGATCAGGGAACCGTAGCCGTATACGGCGATGATCTTTCCTGCCTGTTTCTTAGCTGGAATCTCGGCCTTGAAAGCAGCAGTCTTTGCCTCGTCGAGAAGGCCCTTGTAGCCACCATGGTAGATCTTGCCATAGAGAAGGGTTGGGTCGATCTGTGTGTCCCAGATGAGCAGAGGATCGATCATGTCATCGATTTCCTTGCCGCTCTTGAGAGTGGCTGCATTAAGGTCTACTGCCTCGAACTGAAGGCCGGCCAGATCGCATTCGCGGGCCATAAGGTTGATCATCAGGCTCCAGTTGGCTGTAGTGTAACCGTCGAAGCCGACGATAACACCCTCTTTCTTAGCTTTCTCAACAAGAGAGGCTACGAACTTCTTGGCCACTGCGGCAGTACCGCCAGCAACCACTGCATTTACTGTTTTCTCTGAAAGTTCCGGACGGTTGACTGGTCTGGGATCGTCAAACGGGAACGGATTGTACATGAAACTCATACTTATAACTATCTAATATCGTAAAACTCAAATCCCATAATATCGGCAAATGCCTTAAGCTCCTCACGGCAGTCGCCGTCAACAATCGCATAGTGCTGGGTGGCACCGATGCGGAGGACCTGCTCCCAAAGTTCCTTTACAGGCACTACAGGTTTGAAAACAGTATGGCTGTATGTTGCAAGCAGATGCTTGATCTTGCTCTGAGGTGTATTCTCAGCTGCAAGGCTTTCGGCCTGGAACACTATCATCTTGTATTTGCCATCCTGCTCATATATACCGCAGACAGTCTTCATGCCGGGGCTGAAACGGTACCATCCGAAAGGTGCGCCGGCATACTTCCATGAAGTCTTCGCAAAACGCACATCACGGGCGATGACGACATTCTTCTGCCATGCCGGATCGTTATGGTCATTAGGACCTGCATGTCCGCCGGCGAATGTGCCGAATTCGTGCTCGATATGGAACGGCTCGATGAAATTGACATTCTTGCCTGTGAGAAGCTTGAGGACATATGTAGCAAGGCCGGCTCCTATATCGGCCTCCGGCACAAGAACGCTCACGTTCTCATTGAACCACTGCGGATAGAAACCCGCACGGCATCCTGCTGTACGGAAGGTAGCCTGATCGATATCATTGTATACATAGCAGTCGATATCGTTCTTCTCTGCAAGCTTCTTGATACCGAGGGTGGCCTTCACGCAGCCGATGAACTTGTCATACTCCACGTCAGGCATCATCTCGTATTTTGAAGTAAGCTCATCTGCATACTCCTTAACCTCAGCGTCGGTGAGATTCTCGATCTCCTTGCCGTAGTCGCTGTAAGGGATATAATGTATCTCAGGACCGATCTTGGTGTACAGGTCATAGTTGTCGATATACGTGCTCCACATCGCCTCATTCATGTTGGCCATGAGGCCCACATTTGAATGGCGGAGTATTGCACGGGCACGGGCAGCCTTGGAGAATGTGCGGACCTTCTCTGTAATCTGCTCACGTGTGCCGAGCACTGTGGTCACATCCTTGCGTGGCACACGTACAACGTCACCGCTGCCTTCCAGAGATCCTACGAGCGTGCCTGCGCACAGATAATCTACGAAATCATCCTCGTCGAGAGTAGTCTCGAAAGTCATCTTGTCCTTGGCGACATTGCAGAAGATGATAGGCATTGCCGGACAGTCGCGCAGGAACTTTATCCATGCGAAGTCCTCGCTCCAGCTGAGGAACTCTGCATATACGAAGTCCACCTTCTCTGCATAGAACATATCCATTGCCCTCTGAGCGTCTTCTCTTTCATATACGATACCCGGATCCACAAGATCGAGGAAATCCATGCTAGCCTTGATAGCTTTTACGGCCTCGTCCTTGCGCTCGCCGTATGTGCCTCTTTTCGGCCCGGAGAGGTTCTTGAAACGGGGCGAAGCGATAAGCAGCAGACCTGCTTTCGTCTTGCGTGTTTTATCTGCCTTATTCATTTGTATGTTGTTTGTTGTAATCTTTCTGATAACATGCCGCAGCCACGATGATCATAAGGACGCCGCAGGCAACCCATATCCAGCCCAGGATAGGGAAAGTGGCTCCGAGACTGCCCATGCTTTCTTTGAGCGCGCCGAGAATAACCGGAGCGAGGGCACCTACGGCAAAGCCTGTTGTAATCATTGCGCTGCTGCATGATGCATGATATTTCGATGGGGTGACATCATACAGTACCGCATATGTATTGGCATCGAAGAATGCACGGAAAAAGCCCCAGCCTGCGAATGCACTGTAAAGCATGACAAGAGTAGGATGACCGCCCATCATGAAGAGGAATACCGCACCGCCTATCAGACCTATGCCCTGAAGTATCATGCGGGACATGTTGCTCTTTGCCGCGAGCCTGTCGGACATCACACCGGCCAGCAGAACTCCTACAAAGGCTGCCACATATGTGTAGAGCATCGAATTGAGACCTGCCGCAGCCTGGCTCTGCTGGAACTCCTCCTGAAGATAGGTAGGAACCCATGTCATATAGCCCGTGATCACGAAGATAAGGCCGCTGAAGCCTATTGTAAGCATGAGAGATGTAGGGGTAGAGAAAACTGCCTTGAAACCCTGCCAGATAGTCTTGAAAGGATTGGCGAGGTTCTTTTTGTCTACCTGAGGCGCATCAGGATTGTCCTTCAGACGCCATATCATGATGATACCCCAGATAATACCCGCCAGGCCGAAAATGATGAAAGAATACTTCCAACCATTACCAGGATTGGTCTTGTCAAATATATCGGCGATCAGTCCGGCCAGCCAGCCTGCAACGATAACACCTACATAATATGCAGTCTGATGGATGGACATTGCCCTTGCACGGGTATCAGTATGATACTGGCCGAGCAGCGAATAGTTGGCAGGACCGAAGAATGCCTCGCCGCCACCCGTTGCAACCGAGCGCATGAGAATGAGCATGAACACACCGTTCGCAAGACCTGTGAACATTGTCGCAACGCTCCAGAAAAGGATAGCTATGGTCACTACCCATTTCTTGCTGAAACGGTCGCCTACCCATCCGCCGAAAGGTACGCAGCATGCGTAGAAAAGGTTGAAGATAGTTGCAATCCAGCCTACAGAAGTATCAGTCAGGCTGAGAGCGTCACGAATAGCGGGAAGTACGGTGTTAAACACCTGTCTATCACCCTGATTCAGCAGATATGCCATCCACAGAAGCAGGAGAACCTCCCATTTGTACCAACTTTTGCTGTAAGATTTCATAATGAATTTCTTATGTTCACCAATAAAGATATATAAATATCAAAGGCGAGACAAAAGAAAACATTACTTTGTTACACTGTGGTATACTACACCTGAGTACACTACCTACCTTCCTGACCAGGAATGAATTTAGGCATAGGGAGAAGTTTGTGAAGATTGGCCTTGTGCATCCGGTCTATCTTGTCTTTCTTGTATCCCTCATCCGGATTGTCATGGACATAGCCCTCTGGAGCCACGCCGGTGCGGATATAGACATCGAGTTCTGCATAGGTAAAGCCTATCTTCTCTTCATCAGGACAGCTGTGTGGCAGGCCATCGTCAGGAGTCTTGTGCACCCATTCATATGGCACACCGAGATAGTCTCCTATTGCCAGCACTTCCGTAACCGTAAGCTCAGCAAGAAGCGACACATCACCGGCGCCGTCTCCGAACTTTGTGGCATAGCCTATATAATCTTCAGACAGGTTGCATGTATTGATCACGCGGGCATTATTGGTCTGGCCTATTGCATAGAGGGTGGTCATACGCACGCGCGGCGGGATATTTTGCACGCTGGCATGGCTAAGTTCCCCGCCGGCCTCTGATATGGATTTCACAATATCTGCACAGGCATCCCCTACATTCACCACATAGCATTTGATGCCCAGGTGCCTGCAGATCCTGTCTGCATCATTGAGGGACTGGCTTCCCTGCGGCATACACACGCCTATGACACGCTCAGGCCCCAGGGCACGGGCAAGTACAGCTGCCGAAACAGTGGAATCCTTGCCGCCGCTCATACCGAGCACAGCCTTTGAATTCTCACCAGCAGCTGCAAAATAGTCTTTTGTCCATTGAATAAGAGCCTCCGCCACCGCCGGAGCATCAAACGTGTAGTCTTTCATATCCTTATATATTAACAAGTCGGCTGACCTTTCATATACAAAGGTAGTCATTATCTTTGGTTTTCAAATAGGATTCCGTGGGAGGAAAGCCTGTGAGATGAAGGCGCTCCTTTTTCCGACTTGCGCAAAACCTGCAGCGCGTCGCCACTGCGATACATAGGTTGTGAACAATCTATCTTTCAAACCAATTCTCAATAGCTAGCCCGGCCCTGAACCATAACGGTTCGGAGCTTTATTCCTTGAGACAACGCACAGACAGGCCGTACGCACGGTTGTTGCTGCTCGACGGGTAGACGTAGCCATAGCTGGAAAAGTACCAGCTGTACGCATTGTTGCCATTAGGCGTACAAGACCAATAGTAGCCGAAGTTACCGACTTCTTCCAGGGAGCCGCCACTGCGCATGAGACAACCAGAGGCGGGATACCATATGATTGAGGCGGAGCCAAGTTTCTTATCAGTCTTGCCAAAGTTCATACCTCTATCTGCGCTGTCCCAATTTGATGATGTCAGCCAATATGAACTGGTCCCGAATGCTTTTGACCAGACACCATTGCTGCCGCCGTCAGGCACACGGTAACCGGCAGGACATGGATCATAAAGACCTTTGGTCTTGTCACTGGTCTGCCAACGGGTATTATCCGTAGATGAGGAACCTGTATAATACCAGTCGTAATTGCTTGAATTATATGTTATGAAAGTGGTCGGATGAGCTGTAGCGTAAGCAAGTGTGCCGTTTGAAGAATTCGAAGACACCGATGATGGCCAGGAAATGGTTGATACAGCCATGGTGCTACCTGAGATAGAACTGCTACCGAGGAACGGATCTTTCCTGCCCCACTGGTACAGAAGGCCGAGAGCCTTGACATCACCCGGTATAGCTGATGTGGCGCCGAGATTACGATCCATCATGGTTCCGGCATTGTTGTTATACACCTCATCGACAGGCTTGACTGTAAGCCAGATGTGCCAAGACCAAAGGATATTGCCTGAAGCATCCTTCGCGGCAATGACAGCGTTGCCCTTCCTATCTGATGCACTGAAGCGGATTTCACCGCCCGAATATGACACATTAGAAACAAGAACGCCTGGAACGCCTTTCGAAGGGGCAATTGACGTGCCGAAAGACTCCCATAACACTTCAGCAGATGCAACCGCTCCGACTGAATCAAAGGTATTACCTTTTACCGCATTAAATGAATAATTGCCCGCACCTGTCACAATGTAGCAATTGGCCGTACCATTCTTAGAGAGTCCAACGAGCGCGAGCGTTTTAAATGACTTCACCTCGCTTGCAAATTCGACACCATCCACCAGCGCAACCGCTACATAATAATAGGTCGTGGATGAGCTGAGCCCTGATATTTTCTTCGAAAAAGCGTCATCCGAAGATAATGAGACCGAAACTGCTGTTCCACTGGATTTAAGATCTGCAAGAGTGTTGACACTGGAACTGTAGTACAACTTCATGGATTTCGAGTACGTGCCAGGCGAGGTCACTAACAATGCGCCGGATAACGTCGCATCTGTGTATCCAATTTCCGAAGCCGGGTTCAACGAGACACCGGCCGCAATGGCAGCAGTCCTGAACTGAACAGGCTCTGCAGAGTATTTCCTACCATCCAGAGATACATACGCAGCATACGAGTAATTCTTCTCATATGCCAAACCATCTGCGACAACTGAATATTTGCCAGATGACAGATTAGCGGCTTTGATGGTTGTTGTAGAACCTCCTTCACCGGTAAGTTCAAAACCATACTCAATAGAAGTATACTCACAATCTGTGAGATCGAGGATGGCATTGAGAGTCGCATCCTTCGGATTGATTAACGATGCCGCTTCAGTTTTTATCATGGATGACACAGGGAGAGTCTCGAAAGACAGAACTTCGCCGTAGGTAACACTGCCATCCTGGGTCAGGTAGCTGCGATAATAATACTTGGTGGCAGCATTCAAAATACCGATTGACACATCATACTTGCAGTCGGAATCATACTTCGTTGCTTTGACAACTGCCGCGTTACCAAACAGAACGCCGGATGTCTCAGAATACAACACGCCGAACTCCAGATCTTTTGACGTCGTCTCAGGAAGAACAACCTGACCGGCAATCCGAGCGTTACTACATGAGATATGACTCGCCTCGCCTGTGATGGCGGCAAGCTCGGCACCTACAACAACCTCACACTGGGCGGACTTGCCCCCGTCAACGGTCGTGACGGTAATCGTAGCCTTGCCTTTCTTGAGTGCGGTCACCTTACCTTCATCAGTTACGGAAGCTATATTCGAATCACTGCTTGACCATGATACTGACTTGTCAGTAGCAGTTTCCGGAGTCACGGTAGCAACGAGGAGCAGTTCCTGGCCTACCTTCATTGAAGTAGTAGTCTGGCTCAGGGAGACACCGGTGACACTTATCGCAGCCGATTTCACGCTCACCTCGCAACGTGCCATGCAGCCGCTGGACTCCGAACTGGCAGTAACAATGGTCTTGCCTTCTGACAAGGCCTTCACAACGCCCGTAGAAGTAACATTAGCGACCTCGGGAGAACTGCTTGATTATACAAGCTTCTTGTCTGCAGCATCCTGCGGGGTAAAGATAACATCAAGACCCTGCTGATCACCAACGACCAGTTCAAGCGTCTTGGGATTAATCGTGATGGACTGAAGTTTTACCTTCTCCTCCGGAGTCGATGCTTTCTTACCAATGCAGGATATCAAGCTGCTTGCGGCAATGAGTGCCAACAGCACAATGTGGAACGGTCTCTTCATAAATACAATCTTTATCAATACAGTAAACTTAGGAAAGCCTGCTAAGCTAGAATCGCAAATATACTACTCCCACCCCAACTTTTCCAAATTTATTTACATCATTACATACACGCCGACTTTCTCCCCTACTTGCGCAAAACGGAAGATGTTGCAAGTCGTGAGGAAGGGATGGGGAAAATACCGAAAAAGGCGCTGCCGCTGCCAGACATCGAGGCATAGACTGCGCCTCGTTCGTAGAGCTCTCTCTTCAGATCAGCCAGCTCCGGATGGGCCGCGAAGACAGTATGCTCGAAGTCATTCTTCACTCCTGCATCACGCCACTGCTCCACAGGGAGAGCCAGCAGCTCGCGAAGGGATGTCTCCGGCATGGCAGGCACAATACCGGCATATGCTTCCTTGGTTGACACCGAAACACCAGGAGTCACAACCTCTATGGTATAATCGTCCAGCTGGGGAATATCGAAAGGCTCGAGCACCTCTCCCCTTCCCGTCACATACATAGGCTCGTTATGAATGAAGAAAGGGCAGTCGCTGCCCAGCTCGGCAGCATAATCTTCCAGCACCACATATGGCATATACAGATCGAACATCTCATCGAGAGCCATCAGCGTAAAGGCAGCATCTGCGCTGCCTCCGCCCAGGCCTGCTCCGACAGGGATATTCTTCTGAAGCCGTATCGCCACAGGAGGCAGGTCAAAGTCTCTCTTGAGCAGCTGGTAGGCTCTTACTACAAGATCCTTTTTCGGGTCCCACTCTCCCGGAACTGTTCCATCCATCCTGCGGCCATCCTTGATGATCTCCACAGAGAATTTGGATGCCTCGGAAATTTCCAGGTCGTCCTGAAGTCCTTTATAAGGAATGAACAGGCTCTCCAGGTCATGAAAACCGTCAGGACGCTTGCGCAAAACATCCAGACCGATATTCAGCTTTGCATTGGGATGTGAAGATTTGACTGTCATAGCTGTATTCTATTTCACCATAACTATATTCGGAACAACACGCTGGCCGTAATGATCGAAGCGCTTGTTGTCGTATGGATGCGAGAGCACGCCGCTCTCCAGAGTCCATGCAACGCTCGATCCGCCGCCATCCAGATTGATGGCATTCTCAAGGCCGAAGAGCCTGGCTACTTCCACGGTCTCCGCTATCGTCGTACCTATGCCACGTCCGGGAAATCTGCCGTCAATGACAATCAGATACACCCAGCCGTCAGCACCTGTGCCCATCAGAGTACGAGGATGACGTTTTGAGAAAAACCCGCTGCGAGGCCATTTCTCCTTGCATGCTTTGCCATCCTGCAAAAGAACAGGGCCGCTGGCCATGGCATATGTGTATTTCCTGGTGGCTGAATCGTAATCGGCAGTATCGCATGGGAATATGTCTATATGCTTTCCCTTGATAGCCACAACGCCATCCACACGGAACATCTCATCCTGGGTTGTCCGGCCTTCCACTCTGCCATTTTCCTTGATATATGTAACCGGGGTGAGCTTTTTTACATTGAAGTAACTGCCGTTTATAGCTGCTAGCGCTCCGTGCCGAAGAGCCATTGCGCTGGTGCTGTCGGCATCCTCAGCCGGATCGCCGACGATCTGCAGCTTATGCCTGCCGGCCTTGAATCTTATGGCGCTGATGTGCTGTTGCGAGTCGAAAAGTGTCATAGACGCGCTCATGCTCTGCAGGCCATTACGCTCATTCTTCCATTCCCATGTCTGCGCTTCTGCGCTCAGGGACAATATGATTGCAAATATAAACGGAAAAACCTTTTTCATATTCTCATAACCTTTTACTGTTCATTCAGCCACCCGGCATATATTCGCGCAGCGGTTTCCACCATACGCACGCACGGCCGTTTCCTGTAATACTCTGCGGTACGTTCATCAGGCACATATCCGTTTCCATGCACCAATGAGCCTGCCAGAAGTTCGCGGCATATCAATGACCCTGTCTGCTCCCTGAAACGCCCTGCAAGAAGCTGCACTGCCGCATATACATCTGCCTTGCACTCATGGCCGGCAAGACCCTTGACATCACGTGTACGTTCCAGACCCGCAAGAAAGAACATTCCGCTGGCCGTGCCGCACACCTCGCGCATCCTTCCGACGCCGCCGCCGAACCCGATAACCATCTTTGAAGCCAGTTCGGGATCCAGGTCATACAGATCTGCAAATGCCAGCACAACGCTCTGCGTACAGTTGTACCCCTGCATGAACAGATCACGCGCACGCGCTACGTATTTATCTACATCCACTCTCATGGCTCACATCTATCACTTAAGCCTGGCTATCATTGCATCGCCAAGTTCGCTTTTGCGTCTGATATGGTCAAGGACCTCAAGCACAAAAGGATTCTGCTCGAAGCTTCCTCCTCGCACAGCGTTGAAGTCTTCGTCACGGATAGTCTTGTCGCCATCCGCACCGAATCCTGTCATCGATGACAGCTCAAACTCCTTGCTGGCATCATCATATATCAGCTTGTCAAGAGACACCACAGCATTCTTCCACTGCCTGATAATGTCTATTGCCTGCTTGCGCGTAATGGCAGAAAGGTCTATATTCCAGAATTTCTCCATGTAGTCGTAAGCCCATGTCCACTCATATGAATAGTACCTGTCATGAAGTTCCGCAAAACGTTTCCCGAGTTCATCCACAGAGGTTATGCTTCCAGATGTGATATCTGCACAAATCTTCGATATCTCCGACGAAGGAGCGATAAGCCCCGATATATCGAGCCATTTTCCCTGTCCTGTCTCCGTATCACGCACCAGAGCAGCTCTGAGCCCGTTGTCGCTGCTGAGGTCAGCGTTCTGTATACGGGTGATAAACGAGTTGCCCAGGAACTTTATAATGGCAGTCTGATAATATTTTATACCCTTATGAAGGGCTGAATTGCGTATAATGGCTTTTTTGTAATAGTAGTTATCCGCTTTGTTGCCCGACGCATCCTTAAGCTTCTCCAATATCTCGACGCCATCGAACATCTTCTCTACCGTGAATGGAGAAAGATGGTTGAAATTGATATGGTCCAGTCTGTCCGGATCGCATCTCTTGTCACGGCTTGGCCATTTCTTGACATCTCGTATGGTACCCACAGACTTCAGGTTCACTCCTGGAATGATGTAAGTCACGCCTTGCTGCTCTATGAGATATGAGAATGGCAGATTGGTCGTATCCACATTATTCACATGACGTCCCATGACCAGAGAGAATGCTCCCACCCTTGTAGGCAGCAGCACGTATGAATCGGAGGTAGTCTTGGTACCGCGCTCGAAAATGCCCTGATGGATAGGGCCCAGCTTGTACATATGGTTACTCTGGTTCGAGCCGGATCCGGCATTCATAAATGAGAACATGCCCGCGATAAGAAGCGTGGATTTATGATGAGTCAC